>CASFCQ010000018.1 GCA_949293185.1 uncultured bacterium | reverse complement strand
GATTGTGGAGGTTGTCCAAGGTTGGTACAGGCGGTGTATCTGCTGCCATTGCCGGTGCTGCGATGAAGAAAGACAGTGCAAGGGTCAAGGCGGCTGTTTGCACGCCGCGAAGCAGTGTCATTCTGCAGCATTCATCGCTGCGGTTTGTATTTAAATTAAAACAAAAACCTCCTAAAACCCTTGATATTACTGAATTACAGAGTTTCGGGGGGGGGGGTAAAATATTGTTATATAAGCATTTTTGACTGTTTTTTGAAACTTTTTTTCTATCCATTATTCTTGCCCTTTTTAAAAATATTTCCCGTGGGTTACATTAATAAAGACAGAGGCTAAAATTTTGCACACTAATCCTTACTTTTGTTTATTTCGGTCAGAGAAGAAAAAACTTTAGAAAAAATTTTTGTATTTTTACAAAAGTTAATATATGAAAAATCAAAAGTTTATTCTTTCTTTTTCCACGACAACGGGTTTTTTATTTACTCTGGTATAAATTGCGCCGATATATTCTCCGAGAACCCCGAGACAAAATAGTTGTACAGATGCAAAGAAGAAAATACTGATAATAATCGGTGCCATACCCAGGGTAAATTCTTCCCAGAAAATGAGTTTTAGAATAAAGTATAAAAATGCAATCAAAAGGCTGAGGAATGAAAAACCAAAGCCTAAAAATGTCATAATCCTTAGCGGGACTTTAGAGTGTTTTACTATACCAATCATTGCATTGTCATAAAGTGTGTAGAAGTTGTTTTTTGTGATTCCTCTTTTTCTTGTCGGCTGGGTAAATTCCACAAATGCTTTTTCATAACCTATATCACAGATGAGTCCTCTTAAATAAGGGTACGGGTCGTCCAAGCTTTTTATTATTTCTATAACTTTATGGTCGTACAAGCCAAAGCCCGTACAGTTTTTTACAAGTCCGGAGTCGTCGTCGGCAATTCTTGAGATGAGTTCATAATATGCGCTGCGGATTAAAAACATCAGTATTGATTCTTCGCTCTTTGTTTTTTTGCCCAGTACTATCATGTAGCCCTGTTCCCATTTTTCTATAAAGTCTTTTATGAGTTCGGGCGGGTCTTGCAGGTCTGAGGCAAGGTAAATAACAGCATCTCCGTCAGCCTGTATCATTCCGTAATACGGGGAGCGTATATGACCGAAATTGCGGGTATTTAATATAACTTTTATTCTGTTGTCTTTTTGAGCGAGGTCTTTCAGTTTTTGTGCTGTGTTGTCGGTTGAGCCGTTATCCAGCAGGATGTATTCAAACTCGTATTTGCTGCAAAAGGGTTCAATGGCTTTTGTTACTCTTTCATAGAGAGTGTCTATGTTTTCTTCTTCGTTGTAACAGCTTGAAACAAGGCTAATTTTTTTCATATTTAAACACCCAATTCTTATTCAGTAAAAATGATATTATTGCGCATAAGCCTGTTGAAAACAGTCCTGCTATGTAAAGATTTATGTGAGCAAGTTCTGCCAGGCGTAAAATAATTATACCAACTGCAGAGGTTATGGCATAAACTGCAACAAATTTAAATATAAGTTTGTTGTTATTATTTTTAAAAACAAGCATACCTGTTGTTTTAAAGTTAAACAACACTCCTGCAACGGTCGATAGGATAACAGCCAGCGTATAATGCAAACCCAAGAACAAAAGCAGTGCAAAAATAAAGTAGCCAAAGGCTGTATTCAAAACTCCGACAAGTATAAATTTTACAAAAAGCCAGTTTGTTTTCATAATTTTATAATATTATAAAAGAGAGATGGAAAAAACTTTATTAAATAAATGAAGGCAATCTTAAAAAATAAATTTAATATAATCGTATTTATTATTTTTCTTATATTAGGGTTAATCGGGATTTTTCATCATGAAATATGGCGTGATGAGGGACAGGTATGGCTGGTTGTCAGAGATTTGAATTTATTTGGCATTTTTGACCATGTAAGAGTCGAGGGACATCCGCTTTTGTGGTATTTTCTGGTGTTGCCTTTGGCTAAACTTAAGCTGCCTGTTATTTCCATGCAGCTTTTAAGTTTTTGTTTTATGGCTGCAGCAGCAGGAGTATTTTTATGGTTTTCGCCGTTTAGCAGATTGAGCAAAATTTGTGTTTTATTCAGTGCCGGTTTTTTGTATTCTCTGACTGTTTTATCAAGAAATTATTCAATAATACCTTTATTTATTTTTTTGATGGCTGTTTTTTATAACAAACAAAGGCAGCATCCTTATATTTATTCTTTTTTGAATATTTTGCTAGCTAACACGCATGTATTAATGTTTGGTTTTTGTACTGCAGCTGCGACTGTTTTCGGATACGAAAACATTATAAAAAACAATGGTAATAAAAAAGATTGTTTAATATCTTTTGCCGTGGCGGTGTTGTCATTACTTTCCATTGTTGTTTATGTTTTTTCGAGTCCTTTAAAAAACCTCAGCGTGAATGTTCAGCCCTTGAATCTTTTTTGTGCGGAAAAAATTTGGGAACAGTGCAACTGGTTTTTAACAAACATGTATTTAAGCAATAAATTTGTTCTTTTTATTGCTGCGGTTAGTATTTTGTGCGCTTTGGCAGTTGTTTTTCGGGAGAATAAAAAAGTATTTTTTATTACATTTGCAGGATTTTTGTACCAGCTGGCAATATATATTTGCGGCGGCTGCGGGGTTTCAAACGAAAAAGCTGTTTTGTCTTTGATTGTTTTGCTTTTTGGTTTTTGGATTGTTTTGCAAGACAGCGGGTTGTCAAAATTGAAAAAAGTTTTTATTAACATACTTGTTATCTTATTATTCGGATTATCTTTTAACCTTTCTTATATGCTGTATAAAAACGATTACCTGTATGATTATTCCGGCAGTAAAAGAGTTGCGGAGTTTATAAAAAATAATATTGAAAAAGATGCGGTGCTGGTTTCTACAAATGATTTGACCAGTGCGGGGGCTATTGCTTATTTGCCTGCGGAAAGAAAATTTTATACACCTTTGTATGACAATTATTATTCATATGCTTATGCTCAAAAATATATTGAGTCCAAACCGTTTACGTTTAACAAACCGGAAAAGTTAAAGGATAAAAAAATCTATTATCTTTACAGTGCGCTGGGGTTTCCGCAAACTGACAAAAAAATTATTTTTGTTTCCGATAAAAATACACTTATAGTGACGGAATTTTTCTTTATAATACAGGATGAATAATCAGCAGGATAATAAAATTAATTATGGAAAATAAAAAATATTATACTCATTTGTTAAATATAATTTGTATTATTTTATATGCGGCAGTAACGCTGTTTACTGTTTTGCACCACGAAGTGTGGCGTGATGAAGCACAGGTCTGGCTTGTTGTAAGAGATTTGAATATTATTGAAGTTATTAAACATGTCAGGATAGAGGGGCATCCTCTTTTGTGGTATTTTATGGTTTTTCCGTTTGCAAAAACCGGTTTATCCGTGCTTTCTATGCAGGTAGTGAGCTGGTTGTTTATGACAGCGGCTGCGGCAGTATTTTTGTGGAAATCACCTTTTAATATTTTAAGCAAGGTATGTGTACTTTTTAGTGCCGGTTTTGTTTACTGGCTGCCGGTGCTTTCAAGGAGTTATTCTTTAATACCTTTATTAATTTTTTTGCTGGCAATTTTTTATCCGCAGCAAAAGGAAAAGCCATATCACTATGCAATAGTTCTTGCGCTGTTATCGCAGACTCATGTATTAATGTGCAGTTTTTGTACGGTTATGGGTGCGTTGTTTTTCTATGACAATATATTTAAAAATAAGGATAATTTGAAAAAATACATAGCTCCTTTTTTAATAACATTTTTGCCGGTATTGTTTTTAAGTTTGTATATTTTTACCTGCCCTCATAAAAACGAGAGTGTATCTGAGTATATTATGCTCGCGGACGGTTTTTGGACAAAAACATTTATAACATATATGATTAATCTTTTTGGTGTAATGGGTAATATCAGGGGGATACTTCTTTCTTTATTGCTGATTGGGTCGGGTGTTATTATTTTTGTTGAGAATAAACGTTTGTTTGCGGCGTTTTTGGTAAATATTGCCTACCAGTTTGTTATATATAACTATATCTGGATGTCTGCACCGGAAAAAGTGTGGGCGGGCTTGACCGTGTTGTTGTTTTGTTTTTGGGTAGTATTTTTACAGAATGAGTTGAATTTAGCAAAAAAAATTGTATATAATCTGGTTCTTATTTTGTTTTTTGGTTTGAGCATACCGCTTGGAATACAGTTAATAAAAAATGATTTAAAATACGATTATTCCGGCAGTAAAGCAACAGCGGAATTTATAAAAAATAATATAGATAACAACGATATTATCGTGACTAACAGACCTATTTTTACAAGCAGTATTGCGGCTTATGCAAAGGGTTATAAATTTTATTATCCGCAGACCGATGGTTTTTATACATACGGTTACGATACCAGAGCTGATGAGTTTGTGCCTCCTGAAATTCAGGAAAAAAATATGCAAAAATTCAAAAATAAAAAAATATATTATCTTTTCAGTTCGCTTGCCGTACCAGAAGAAGAAGTGCTGTATAAATCAAAACCCGCAACTCTTTTGATGACGGAAAGATTTTATATTTTGGATAATTTAAACGGAATCAGGAAAAATGATAAAAACAAAAATCAATAAATCTTTAGTACTGAATATTTTGTGTATATTTTTATATGCAGTGATTACACTTTTTGTTGTTTTTCATCACGAAATTTGGGCAGATGAAGCCCAGGCCTGGCTTGTGGTTCGGGATTTAGATATCATGGGGATAATCCGGCATGTCAGGACGGAAGGGCATCCGCTGTTGTGGTATATGTTTTTATTCCCTTTTGCAAAATTAAAATTCAGTGTGTTTTTAATGCAGATACTAAACTGGTTTTTTATGATTATGGCTGCGGGTGTTTTTATTTTTAAATCCCCTTTTCATAAAATAACTAATCTTTGTATAATTTTAAGTTCCGCTTTTTTGTACTGGTATCCTGTTGTGGCAAGAAGTTACGGGCTTATGATTTTACTTTTTGTATTGAGTATGGTGTTGTATGAAAAACAAAAAGACAGACCGTATTTGTATGCAATTTGTGTTGCTCTTTTGGCGCATACGCATGTTATAGCGTTCGGGTTTTGTGCCGCGCTGGCGGGGGTTTTCTTTTTTAAAAATATTTTTTTTGAAAAAGACAGAAGTCTGCAAAAAAAATTTATTTGTCCGTTTTTATTAATGTTGTTTTCTCTGACAGCCGTTGTTTTGTATTTGAACGGCAGTCAGAATGAGAATTTTATTGTACAAGGTTATGATATAAAAAATAATGCGGTTTTGCTAAAAGGCTTGTATTTTGACATTGTTAAAAATATATACGGCGCTGAAAATTGGTTTTATGCTTTGTTTTTGGGGGCATTTTTTGTTTTTAATACGGTTTATCTTTTTATAAAAAATAAAAGTTTGTTTTTTATTTTTGCGTTTAATTTTGCGTATATTTTATCGGTGTTTATTTTTATCTGGGGAATGATGCAGCAGAGAACATTTTTGCTTTTGTTTGTGCCGTTGTTTTGTCTGTTTGTTTTATACGGCAGCCGGAATAAAACTGACAGAATAATTATTAATATTGTGCTGTCAAGCGCATTTTTGCTTACTTTCCCAAACGCTTTTGAAATCATAAAAAACGATATACAGCATCCGTTTTCTGACAGTAAAAATGTTGCGCAGTATATCCAAAAAAATCTTGATAAAAATGCGGTCATAGTGACTAATTCTCCTATTTCTACATCATCAATACTGTCTTATTTGCCAAAGAACGGACAAAAGATTTTTTATATTCCGTACAACGGCTATTTTACATATTACGATTGGAAAAAACCTGTCTTGAGTCCGTATTATCCGATACCGGTTGACGAAATATTAAAACAGGTGTCTGATGTTTATGTGCTTACTGCTGTTTATCTCTCTTATGAAAATATAAAACCGCTGTATGAATCGGACTTGAAAACAGTAATGCACAGCGAGATTTTTAGGATTTATAAATTTGAAAGAAAAAATAATGGAAAATAAAAAGAATATAATACTAAATTTAATCCTGACAATTGTATATGCAATAATAATATTTGTTGTTGTTCTGCATCATGAAATCTGGGCTGATGAGGCACAGGTCTGGCAGATAACAAGAAATTTGAGCGTGTTTGATTTTAGTTTGTTCAAACATCTTGTTAACGAAGGACATCCGTCATTTTTTTACCTGCTTATTATGCCTTTTGCAAAAATGAATATGCCTATATTTATAATGCAGGTGTTGTGCTGGCTGAGCAGCGTAATAAGTGTCTTTTTACTGCTGCAGTATTCTCCGTTTAACAAAATAACAAAATTTGGAATAATAATAAGTGCGGGCTTTTTGTATTTTTTTCCCGTAATAGCGAGGAGTTATTCTATACTGCCGCTTCTTGTTTTTTTGCTCGCTATGATGTATAAAGACAGGGATAAGCATCCTTTTGTTTATGCGTTGCTGCTTGTGTTATGCGCAAACACACATGTGATAATGTTCGGGTTTGCGGCAGTTTTAGGTATGTTTTTTATTATTGAAAATTTTAGAAATATTAAAAAACATATTCTAAGTTTTTTGATAGTTGTTTTAGGGCTTGCTGCTGTAGTTATGCAGCTGTGGGGGACAGACGGCGCAAACAGCATGATAAATTTTTCACTGCAGAATATCGGGCATTCTTTAATAATTGTTCCTTTGCAATTTTTTGTCAATGCAGTTGATTTTAATAACTCTATACTCTTTTGTATTAACAAAATAGCTTTTGCGCCGGTGTTATATGGTTTGTATGTTCTGGTATTTTTGTGTTTGTATCTGATTTTATGCTGCGGCTTGTGGTTTTATAATAAAAAGATTTTTGCTCTTAATTTGATTGGCGTGTTATTTCAATTTTTTATTTATATTTTTGCATACAGCGCATTAATGTACCCGTCGCGTATATTTTGTGCTTTTATAATAACGGTTTTTTGTTACTGGATTGTGTTGCAGCAGGACGATAAAGATGTTCCTAAGATTTTTTTACGGGGTTGTATTAATGTAATGCTCGCAATATTTTTCTTTATGACATGTTTTAACGGTTTTAATTATGTATTAAAAGACATAAAGTTAAATTATTCTTCCGCAGGGGAAACGGCTTTGTTTATTAAAGAAAATATCCCTCAAAATTCTGTTTTGATACCGACAGAAGACGGCTGTGCACTGGGTATTTATTATTATCTGCCGGACAGAAAATTCTGGTCTGTGAGAAGACACGACTATATCAAGTATATGAAATGGATAAAGGAAGACAATGATGTATACGAAGATTATTATTTTACAAAGATTTTAGAATATAATATTCAAAAATATAAATTAAAAAATGTTTATATTATATCTTCTGATTTTATGAATCTTCATCATTTTGAACAAAAGTTACCTGATAAATATAAACAGATTTTTTCGTCATCAAAAGCACTTTCGCTTGGTGAAAGCTTTAAAATTTACAGGTTTGAGGAGTAGTTGAGTAAATATATGTCAAATAAAAAGAGTATAATAATAAATTTAATATGGACTTTTGTTTATGCAATATTAACTTTGATTATGGTTTTGCATCATGAAATCTGGGCTGACGAAGCGCAGGCGTGGCTTGTTGCAAAAAATCTTTCGGTGTTTGACTTTAGTTTATTTAAACATCTTGTAGATGACGGGCATCCTTCGTTTTTTTACTTGCTTATTATGCCTTTTGCAAAAATGAATTTGTCAATATTTGTAATGCAGGTGTTGTGCTGGCTGAGCAGCGTAATAAGTGTCTTTTTGCTGCTGCAGTATTCTCCTTTTAATAAGTTTACAAAATTATCTATAATAACAAGCGGAGGTTTTTTGTATTTTTTCCCAGTGATTGCCAGAAGTTATTCAATACTGCCGCTGTTGATTTTTCTGCTTGCATTAATTTATAAAGAAAGAGCCAAACATCCTTTGGTTTATGCTGTGCTGTTAGCTTTGTGTGCAAATACCCATGTAATAATGTTCGGGTTTGTATTTTTGTTCGGGGTTGATTTTATATGCGAAAATTTTCAAAATATAAAGAATTTTTCTAAAAAATACATTGTATCTGCACTTATAATTATCATGGGGCTTGTTGCGTTAGTTTTGCAACTTTATGGCAGTGAAAAATGCGATGCTGTATTAGAGGTTAAAAATATTTTTGATACTTTATTTGTGGTAGTTTCGCAGTTTTTCGGCGGTGCGGTGAGTTATATTTATACATTTATGATTAACAATCTGTTTACGCCCCCGCATATAGTTTTTTATGCAGTTTGTTCGTTTTTATTTGCTGTTTTATTCATTATTTTGTGTATTGAACTTTTTCTTTCCGATAAAAAGACAGGGATTTTTTGTTTTTTGAGTATTCTTTTTCAGATGGGAATATACGTATTGGCATATTCTACATTAATTTATCCGACCAGAATTTTTTCGGCTTTTTTAATTTTAATATTCGGATACTGGATTGCGTTTAGAGAGAACAAAGTTGTTCATAAAAAGTTTGCCGGCATAATTTTATCCGTATTTTTCTTGTTTACATTATATAACGGTGCTGCTTTTATAGAAAAAGATTTTAAATACAACTATTCTTCCGCAAAAGATACTGCTGAATTTATCAAACATAATATAAGCAAAGATTCCGTAATTATTCCTTCCGCTGATGCTTTTGGACTGGGGGTATATTATTATCTTCCCGATTACAAATTCTATTCCGTTTATAAACATGATGAAATCAAATATATGATTTGGGATAAGGAAAAGTTTCTGGATAAAGCAACAGCACATATTGTTTTTACTAAAATGTTAGACAGTGATATCCGAAAATATAATTTGGAAGATAAAAAAATTTATATTCTTGCATCAAATTTTATGAATACAAATAACTTTGAATTACTTCTTCCGCAGCGATACAGGCTTTTGTATGTATCGCCGCCGTGTTTTGCAATAGGTGAAGCTTTTAAACTGTACGAATATAAAATTTTAAAATAGAATAGAAATGTAAAATAAAAGATGAAAAAAGCAATATTTAAATCGGAAAATATATTTTTAATATTATGTCTGTTGTGGGGAATGATATTTGTATGCGTAAATCCGCCGTTTCAAGCCCCGGATGAACCGGAACACCTTTTTAAAATGTGGGGATATACACAGGGAACATACAGATATCAAGTAAAAGACGGTTGGGCTGGACTTGAGCTGCCATACAGCCTGGCTTCTTTATACAGGTTTTATAATGTTTACAGATTTTCTAATGAAAAAATTCCTTATAAAGCAACTGTGCAATCTTTTAATATGCCTCTGGCTAAAGAAACAACAACTTTTTTAAAACATACTCCGACAAGTTACACTCCTTTATCCTATTTTCCGTCTTTTCTTGTTTTGCGGGTAATGAAGTTTCTTAATGTAAAACCGCTTTGCATGATGTATATTTTAAGATTTTGTTCGTTACTTGTTTATCTGGCACTTGCATATTTTGCAATAAAAAATACTCCCTGTCATAAATGGATGTTTTTGTTTTTTGCATTGCTGCCGATAAATATATATCAAGCAGCTTCTATAAGTACAGACAGTCTGGTTGTGGGTGTTATATTGCTGTTTCTTTCTTATACTTTTATGCTGGCTTATAGCCCCGATAGTATTTGTAAAAAACAACTTGTTATATGGGGTGCTATAATAACGGTTATCGGGATGTTAAAGTTTGCATATTTGCCGTTAATTCTTTTATATTTTTTAATTCCCTCCAAAAAATTTGAATCATCAAAAAGTTATTTTGCAAATTTTATATCAATTTTTTCACTAAATATGCTGCTGATATCAGTGTTTTTTTCAACGATTTTTACTCAGACCGGACATTTAACCTATGAGCAGATGCATAGTTTAAAAAACAAATTTTTGTTGATTAATGAAATTATTACCTCTCCGTTTGCTTATATGAAAACAGTTTTTGCTTCTTCGATATTTCTTAAAAAGTTTCTTTATCAAAATGTTATTTCAAGTATCGGAGTGACTCTTGCCATGATACCTTTAAAATACGCGCATCTGGCGTGGTGCGGGCTTGTTTGTTCTATGTTGTATACAACGACAAAAGAAAAGATTTGTAATATCAATTTTAGAAATAAATTACTTATTTTGTCTGCAGTTATTTTGTCTTACTTTTTGATAATGACATCGGTTTATCTTATATATCAGACAAAACCGTATATTGTAGGCATACAGGGAAGATATTTAACACCTTTTATTCCTTTGATTTTGTTATTGTTAAGTACAAAAAAAATTAACCTGCAAAGCAAAGTTATACCGATAGGATTATTTTTGATATCACAGATTTTGCTGTTTCAAAATCTTTTGACGATTGTACTCAGATATTACTAGATTTTATAAGATTGAAGAGAAAATTATGGAAAAAAATAAAAAAGAACTGATAATAAATCTCATTTGCACAATATTATACGCAATTTTTACTTTAATAATTATGCTGCACCACGAAATTTGGGCAGATGAGGCAAATGTCTGGCTTATAGCAAAGAATCTTTCAATATTTAATTTCAGTTTATTCAAACATCTGGTGAATGAAGGGCATCCGTCATTCTTTTATATATTAATGATGCCTTTTGCAAAAATCGGTTTGCCTGTTTTGGTAATGCAGTTATTGTGCTGGTTTAGTATGGCTGCAAGCGTATTTTTACTTTTGCAGTATTCTCCGTTTAATAAGCTTACAAAATTATCGATAATAATGAGCGCCGGTTTTTTGTACTTTTTCCCTGTTATAGCAAGAAGTTATTCGATATTGCCGGTGATGATTATTATGCTGGCAATACTCTATCCAAAGCAAAAACAATACCCGCTGTTGTATGTTTTGCTGCTTATTTTTGTTGCTAATACACATGTCATAATGTACGGGTTTGCTTTTTTGCTTGCTGCAATATTTTTGTATGACAATATCAGAGAAAAAAATACAGATAAAATTCATGCTGTGTCTTATGCAATACTTATTGCCGGACTGGCTGCAGTGATTTTTCAATTATCCGGTTCAATAGAATCCAACAAGTCTCTTGTGTTCGACACAAAAAACATAATTGATAACACTAAAAACGTTATTGTTCGTTTTTTCTTTAATTCGATTAATGTTTATTCACAGACGCAGTACTGGCAAAGCTTGCAGTCATTTAAGCCGGCGGAAATTATTGCGGCGGCTTGTGAGTTTTTGTTTTTTATAATATCTTTTATTATTTTATTCTTAATAAACAAAAAGAATTTTTGTATTTGTTTGTTATCTGTCGGGTTTCAGTTTTTCATTTATATTTTTAGCTATGGAATAATTTATCAGACGAGATTGTTCTGTGCATTTTTAATTTTAATTTTCTGTTTTTGGATAAGTCTTATTGATACAAATGTGTCGAAAAAATTGAATAAAGCTGCTGCTGCATCAATGATATTGTTGTTTATAATGACAACATTCTGCGGAATCAGGTCAATTTATAAAGATATAAAATACAATTATTCTTCGGCTGCTGAAACAGCTGAATTTATCAAAAAAAATATTGAGAAGGATGCGTTGATTGTACCGGATGTGGATGCATTCAGCGCGGGGTTAATTGTTTACCTGCCGGATTATAATTTTTACAGTATATATTATAACAAGAGATTGAAGTTTATAGAGTGGAAAATTACCGGATTTTATTCTCCATTTGTGATTTCTCAATTATTGGAAGAAGAAATGCTTAAACAAGGATGCAGGCATGCTTATATTTTGTCTTCTTCTTTGTTATATTTTTATCATTATGATGAGTTTATGAGAGAAAAATATAAATTAATTTTTACATCAAAACCATCGATTCAAGGCGGAGAAACTTTTAAAATTTATAAATATATAGGGAATGAAATTTAATTATGGAAACAAACACAAAAAAACTCGTAACGAACATTATATGTACTTTATTATATGCGGTGTTTACGTTGATACTTGTACTGCATCATGAAACATGGGCGGATGAGGCTCAGGTCTGGCAGCTTGCAAAACATCTTTCAATATTTGATTTCAGCCTTTTTAAACATCTGGTGAATGAAGGACATCCGTCATTTTTCTATATCTTAATGATGCCTTTTGCAAAAATGAATATATCTATAATGTTTATGCAGATATTTTGCTGGATATGTATGGTAGCGAGCGTATTTTTGTTTTTGCAATATTCGCCGTTTAACAAATTTGCTAAATTTGCAATAGTAACGAGTTCGGGATTTTTGTACTTTTTTCCGGTAATTGCGAGAAGTTATTCCATAATTCCTCTGCTTGTTTTCGCTCTTGTGCTTTTGTACCCTAAATCAAACAAGCACCCGTATTGGTATGCGGCTCTGTTGTTTATGCTCGCCAATACACATGTAATAATGTTTGCTTTTTGCGGATTGCTGGCATTGGATTTTTTGTATAAATATTTAATTAAAGCAAGAAGAGAACTTAGTAAAAATGATTTAAAAAAATATGCAGCAGCCTTCGGGATAATGTGTATCGGGTTGATTGCCGTAGTATTACAGCTGCATGGAACTACATCCAGTAATGTTGTTATAAGAATTGATTATACGGATAATTTTGTAATAAATACAATCAAGGTATTAAGCCAGTTTTTTATAAATGCAGTAGATAATCAGTGGCCCGAAAACAAACAAATAATGTTTCCTTTAGTAAATATGCCGTTGATAATACTTTCGGTATTTTTGTATATAGGTCTTTTGGCTGCGATTTTAATTAAAAGTAAGAAGTTTTTTACAATTGTTTTTTTAAGTATATTATTCCAGATAGTAATATACATTTACTACTATAGTCATTGGATTTTTGTGACAAGAATCTTTTGTGCGCACATAATTTTAATATTTTCTCTATGGTTGATTTTGCAGCAGGAAAATATTTCAAAAAAATTTAAAAATATAGTTAATATTGTTATTGCACTGTTTTTTCTTTTTACATGTTTAAACGGATTAAAATATTCTGTAATGGATATCAAATATGATTATTCCGGAGCAAAAGAAACTGCTCAATGGATTGTAAAAAATATAGATAAAAATAATTCTGTTATTATTACCGACAATGATCCGTACGCTATGGGGGTAGTTTATTACCTTAAAGGTGCAAATGAAATATATTCTGCCCAGCACGAATACAATATTAAATATGTTGTATGGGATAAAAAGATTTTTTATATTCTGGATAAAGACGGATGGGATAAATATGCAAAATATGTTATTGAGAATAAAGAATATTTTAAAAATAAAAAGATATATGCACTTGTGCCGTTTTTCGACGCAGATATATTAAAAGTGTCAGAACTTAAAAACTACAAACTTCTTTATGAAAGCCATCCGGCTATAGTTAAATTGGAGGGGTTCAGAATATATGAATATCTCGGAGATATCAAATAATTAATTTTTCATTAATATTTAAAAAATTCTTTGCATGAAATGATATAAAAGAATAGTAAGTTAGTTGAAATATAATCAAACACATATTTTAAAAAGGAGGACATTATGTCAATAAGACCGTTAGGCGACAAAATCGTTATCAAAGTTATCGAAGATACAGAACAAACTTCAGGCGGTATTTTTATTCCTGATTCCGCAAAAGAAAAACCTCAAAAAGGTGAAGTTGTTGCAGTAGGTCCGGGTAAAACTCTTGATGACGGCAAAAAAGAAGAAATGGAAGTTAAAGTAGGCGAAAAAGTTTTGTTCGCTAAATACGCAGGTACTGACGTAAAAATGGGCGAAGATATCTTCAAAATCATGTCAGTAAAAGACGTCCTAGGCGTATTAGAATAAGGTGTGTGAAACCGTTCCCAACCGCCGTTGTGAGATAAATGGAATTTATCGAACGCAGCATCTTTGATTGCACAGGCGGAAAAAGAATAAGGTGTGTGAAACTCGAAGGGGTTCTGAAAACTGAAACCCGCAGAGTGAAACCGTTTTAAACATAAAATTTATTAAGGAGAGAAAATAAAATGGCTAAAAAAATTGTATTTAACGAAGAAGCAAGAAAAAGCTTGCTCAAAGGTATAGATGCAGTTGCCGATGCTGTAAAAGTAACATTAGGACCAAAAGGTCGTAACGTTATTTTGGAAAAGAAATTCGGCGCACCGCAAATCGTTAACGACGGTGTAACTATTGCTAAGGAAATAGAACTTGAAGACGGTCTGGAAAACGCAGGCGCACAACTTCTTAAAGAAGTTTCTTCAAAAACAAACGATGTAGCAGGCGACGGTACAACAACAGCCTCCGTTCTGGCTCAGGCTATTGTACGTGAAGGTTTGAGAAACCTTACAGCAGGTGCTAATCCTATCGGCATGAAACGCGGTATGGACAAAGGTGTTGAAATGGCTGTAGAAAAAATCAAAGCTATGGCAAGACCTGTTGATTCAAAAGAAAGCCTCGCTCAGGTTGCTGCAATTTCTGCAGGCAACAACAACACAATAGGCGACCTGATAGCAGAAGCAATGGAAAAAGTTGGCACAGACGGTGTTATCACTGTTGAAGAATCAAAATCCTTCGGTACAAATTTAAAAGTTGTTGAAGGTATGCAGTTCGACAAAGGTTATATTTCACCTTACTTTGTTACTGATGCGGAAAGAATGGAAGCTGTTTTGGAAGATGCTTATGTTCTTTGCGTTAATAAAAAAATCAATCTTATCTCAGACTTAGTTCCTATCTTGGAACAGGTTGCACGTGACGGCAGAGCATTGTTGCTGGTTGCAGAAGACGTTGAAGGCGAAGCTCTTGCAACATTGGTTGTTAACACAATGAGAAAAGTATTAAGAGCAGTTGCAGTTAAAGCTCCGGGATTCGGCGACAGAAGAAAAGCAATGCTTGAAGATATCGCTATTTTGACAGGCGGTCAAATGTTTACTGAAGAACTCGGTATCAAGCTCGAAAACGTTACAGTTCAAATGTTAGGTCGTGCAAAACGCGTTACTGTTACTAAAGACAACACAACAATCGTTGTCGGCGATGAAACAAAAGCTAAAGTTGCAGAAAGAGTTGCTCTTATCAAACGTCAAATCGAAGCTTCTGATTCTTCTTACGATAAAGAAAAACTGCAGGAAAGACTTGCAAAACTTTCAGGCGGCGTTGCCGTTATCGAAGTCGGTGCAGCTTCCGAAGTTGAATTGAAAGAAAGAAAATTAAGAATCGAAGACGCTCTTAACGCTACAAGAGCTGCTAAAGAAGAAGGTATTGTACCGGGCGGCGGTGTTGCTCTTATCAGAGTAATGCAAGAAATGGCAAAATCTCTTGACACTGCTCAATACAACAGCGACGATGAAAAAGTCGGCTTTAGAATTTTGTTAGACGCATTGCATATTCCTCTTAAACAAATCGCTGATAACGCAGGCGAAAAAGGCGATGTTGTTGTTGAAGAAGTTAAAAAACTTCCTGAAACAGAAGGTTTTGATGCTTTAACAAATTCTTATGTCGATATGTTCTCTGCAGGTATTGTTGACCCTGCTAAGGTTACACGTTCAGTTTTGGAAAACGCTGTATCAGTTGCTTCTATGTTATTAACAACAGAAGCTGCAGTTGTTGATATTCCTGCTAAGGACAATGCGCCTGCTATGCCTCCGATGGGCGGTATGGGCGGAATGATGTAATCATTAAACCTGAAAATTAAACATTACTAAGACGGACTCGGCTTAAATGTCAGGTCCGTCTTTTTGTAAAAATGCCCAAAAATTGCAGTGAAACGGAAAATACATTCAGGTTTACATATATGTAATATGTTAAATTTTTAAATAAATATAATTTGCATGTATGGAACTTAACGAAGAAGTAATAAGAAAAAAATTAGGAAATTATCTAAAGTCTTTGAGAGAGAATAAAGGAATTTCTCTTAATATATTTGCATACGAAAATGATCTCACTACAGCAACAGTCAGCAGAATAGAAAACGGTCTTGTAGATACTAAATTTTCTACACTTATAAAATACGCCAGAGGTTTAGAGATGCCGCTTGACCAAATTATTGTGCATTTGAAGATTGATTATACACATCAGGATTAAAGTTGTTAGTATAAATCATGTTTTTTTACACGTCCGCCGTCGACTTCGTGTACATTTTCGATTGTAATAAATGCCGATTCATCAACGGATTTTACAAGCTGTTTAAGCCGTGCTATTTCCATCCTGTTTATTACACAAAAGATAATTTTCTTTTCCGCGCCGGAGTATCCGCCGCGTGCTTTTATATAAGTTACGCTGACGTCAAAGTTTTCCATAATGGCATCGCCTATGTCAGTATGTTTTTCCGTAATGATTCTGACGGATTTTGATTCGTTTAAGCCTTCAAGCACAATATCAATAACACGATATGCAATAAAATAAGATATCATAGAATACATCGAACTGCGCCAGTCGCTGTAAACAAAACCTGCTGCAGTAAAGATGAATAGGTTAAAAAACATTATTATTTCGCCTACGGAAAAGCCCCATTTTTTTGATAAATTAATGGATAAAATTTCTGTTCCGTCTAAAGAGGCATTGCTTCTCAATACAAGCCCGACACCTGCACCGAGTATTAACCCCCCGAAGATGCAGGCCAAAAACGGGTCTGATACATGTCTGTGCGAAAGCCACACCGGTATAAACGATACCCCGAGTGACAGTATTGTTACCGCATAAAAAGTGAATGCAACAAATAATTTGCCCATTTTTTTTAAAGCGAGAAAAATAAACGGCAAATTCAAAAGGAAAATGCACCAGCCCAGAGCAAAGTTGGTTTTGTAATTTGTCATAATGGCGATACCCAAAATACCGCCGTCAATAATTTTGTTAGGAATTAAAAAGCATTCCAGTGCAAAGGCGGCAATCAATGCCCCGAGAGTCATTACTAACAGATTTATAAGATTTTTTTTCATAAATTTATGATAACACGTGTTTTTGATTTTGTGCAATTTCTTTATATAAACAAAATCAGGGCAATTAGCCCTGATTTGTATTTTTAAGTATAATTTTTATTATTTTTTCAAAGCGGCTTTTAATCTCGCCATTGCTTTTGCAAGTGCGATTTGAGCACGTGCATTATCTATTTCCACTTCATGAGAGCCGAGCCTTGCTTCTGCTCGTTCTTTAGCGGACTTGGCTCTTGTAACATCAATGTCGCTGCCTCTTTCCGCTAAATCGGTAAGGATTAAAGCCTCATTGTCTTTGAACTGAAAAATACCGCCCATGGTTGTAAAATATTCCATTTCGCCGTTTACATCAGCTCTTGTTACCCCTATATCCAAAGCACTCATAAACGGCTGGTGGTCAGGCAAGATACCGAACTCACCCTCAACGCTTCTGGAATAAATTCCGTCCACCTCTTCGTTAAAGAGTTCTTTTTCATGGGTTATTATTTTAAGGTTAATTTTTTTAGACATAAATAGCTCCTGTGGAGTTTATTTCATAAACTCTTACGTCGCCTGTATTAGTTACGCATTTTTCATTTCTTCGGCTTTTTTAACGGCTTCTTCTATTGTACCGACCATATAGAAAGCCTGTTCAGGTAAATCATCGTGTTTACCTTCCAGAATTTCTTTAAAGCCTTTAATAGAATCTTCAAGTTTTACATATTTGCCGGAAATGCCGGAGAACTGTTCTGCAACAAAGAACGGCTGAGATAAAAATCTCTGGATTTTTCTTGCTCTGTTAACAGTCAATTTGTCGTCTTCGGACAATTCATCCATACCCAGGATAGCAATGATATCTTGCAAATCTTTGTATTTTTGAAGGACTTCTAACACCTGTCTTGCTACGCTGTAGTGTTCTTCACCAATGATAACGGGGTCTAACACTCTTGAGCTTGAAGCAAGCGGGTCAACGGCAGGATAAATACCCAAAGATGCAATCTGTCTGGACAATACCGTTGAAGCATCTAAGTGAGAGAATGTTGTAGCCGGAGCAGGGTCGGTTAAGTCGTCAGCAGGTACGTAAATAGCTTGTACGGAAGTGATTGAACCATCTTTTGTAGAGGTAATACGTTCCTGAAGTTCGCCCATTTCAGTAGACAAAGTAGGCTGATAACCTACAGCGGAAGGCATACGTCCTAACAGAGCAGATACTTCTGAACCTGCCTGTACAAATCTGAAAATGTTGTCGATAAATAACAATACATCCTGTTTTGAAAAATCACGGAAGTATTCAGCTGCGGTCAAAGCTGAAAGTCCGACTCTCATTCTTGCTCCCGGAGGCTCGTTCATCTGACCGTAAATCAAAGCAACTTTATCGAGTACGCCTGATTCTTTCATTTCGTTCCAAAGGTCGTTACCTTCACGGGTTCTTTCGCCAACACCGCCAAATACGGATACACCTGAGTGTTCTTGAGCAATGTTGTGGATAAGCTCCATAATCAAAACGGTTTTGCCTACGCCTGCACCGCCGAACAGACCGATTTTTCCGCCTTTTTGATATGGCTGTAAAAGGTCGATTGCTTTAATACCGGTTTCAAAAATTTCTACGTTAGTATTCTGGTCAACTAACTTTGGAGAAGGTCTGTGGATAGGAAGATAATTTTCCGTATTGATAGAACCCATTTCATCTACAGGCTCGCCCAGAACGTTTAAGATTCTGCCTAAAGTTGCCTGTCCTACGGGAATTGAGATAGGAGCTTTTGTGTTAACAACTTTCATACCTCTTCTCAAGCCGTCTGTTGATGACATCGCAACCGAGCGGACTTTATTTTCGCCCAACAACTGTTGAACTTCGGCAACGGTTTTTTGTCCGTTTTCGGAGTAAATTTCTAAAGCGTCATAAATTTCGGGTAAGTTTCCGTTACTGAACTCAACGTCTATAACAGGCCCGATAACCTGGGTAATTAACCCCTCATTTTCTGTTAATACCGTCATTTTATCCACCTTTATTATTTAAATATGTATCTATTATACCTTTTTAATCATCATTATACAAATAAAAAATTTTTCAATGATTCAAAAGGCGGATAATTTTTTTGAATTAACCTGATAAATTAGTAAACGGATTTTTAATTTAATACTTCTGCGCCGTTTTCTTCTACCTGCAGGGTAAGAATTTTGGATTTTACATTCAAATCCAGCCAGACTTTTGAAACGGTTTCTCTGATTTTATTAAGATTGTTCCCGTGAGAGATAACAAGAACGGAGGGTCCTGCTCCGCTTATTACAACACCCATAACGTTTTCTTCGTGTTTTAAAGCCTCGTTAATTTCTTTCAAACCTGGTATAAGTTTTTCTCTGTATTGCTGGTGAAGTTTGTCATGCAGAGCAATTTTCATAAGTTTTTCATCGTGAGTATTTACAGCCTGCACAAGCATTGCCGAATGTTTCAGGTTGAATATTGCGTCTTTCATCGGGACTTCGGGCGGCAAAACAGAGCGTGCAATGTCTGTTGCCAGTTCGTAATCCGGAATACAAACAGTAATGTTCCAATCTTTAGGCCAGTTCATTTTGCTGTATATGACACTTCCGTCTTCTTCAATTGATGCAACTACAAATCCTCCGACAACCGCCGGTGTAATATTATCCGGATGATTTTCGATTTCGGTTGCAATGGATAGCAAAGCTGCTTCGTCTGCAGGTCTGCCCAAAAGTTCGTTTGCTGCAATCAATCCGCCTACGATTACTGCCGCAGAGCTGCCCAGTCCTCTTGCTATAGGAATATGTGTTTTGATTGTAATTTTAAGTTCGCTCGGCGTTTGTCCTATAGAATTATACAAAAGTTCAATTGCCTTATAGACAATATTATTTTCATCCGTAGGTATAGAAATAATATCCTGCTCATGTGTCTCGTCAATAATGTTTATTTCAATGCCTGTTCCGGGCATGATTGTTTCTTCAACCGTGACGGTATTATATATTGGCAGAGCCAAGCCCAGACAGTCAAACCCCGGACCTAAATTTGCTGTAGTAGCAGGTACTTTTACACTAACTTTCATATAAAACTTTTCCTTTTCCAAAAAAATTATATCATAAGCAAAATAAACAATTAGTTTTTACCTCTTGTATCTAATCAGGTGTTGCAAGTACATTCTGCAATTACCTCTCACAGGCGATATATGGATACTCCTAATCTTAGCAATATTGAATGCGGAAAACGTTTTATGACGGCAGAAACACTTGAAAAGATTGCTCTTGCACTGAATACTACAGAGCGCGAGCTATTCAATTTCAGTTACACTGAACCTCAAAAGTATATGCGTGCTGATATCGATGAGTATTTAAATATCGCAGATGCTGATGATTTATTATTTTTTTCTCAGGTAATAAAAAGCTACTATGAAAGAAAACAAAAAATAACAAACTAAAAGAGCTCTGATTATTCAGAGCTCTTTGTTATAAAACTTGATTTGTTATGCGTAAAGCATTTGTAATTTAGCACCGGGTTCGGCATTTTTAGGCTGGAGTTCTCCTGTGCCGTTATATGCAGGGATGAATCTTCTCATATCTGCAAGTTCTCTGTCGACTGCAGAACCTCCGGATGTACCATATGTACCGCCGGCTTTTTCAACACCGCCGACACCCTGTGTCCCTTGACCGCCTACAACACCTACGCGTTGTACCGGTTGTTGAAAGAAGTTTATATTCGGATTAAATTCAAGTCCTGCCATGATATTCCTTTATTTCATAAACTCTATATTTAAATAAAAACATGCGGATACTATAAATTGCTATTTTGTTAACAAAGTTTACAAAATTTAATCATGTTTGTATTTAGTAATGTTTTGTGCGTTACACATCAACCAGAATAGGCTGCATCGTTTTTATTGGCTGAATGCAGTTTTTAAAAGGTGATGACCCATTGTATTTATTGCATAATGTGGCGGCAGCCTTAATATACACGGCTTACTTTGTAAGCCGTGTATATTAAGAGTTAAAAGGTTACAATTTCTATCGCCGAATTATGTAACATATACAGTCCTAAAATTCAGATTCCGTCAAGCCTTAGCACACTGCTTACGCTTTTTTCCGCCTGTCGAATCAAAGATTCGTTCGTTTCGTTAACTGTGTTAACTTCACAACGGCGGCATTTGATTGTTCGGCTTTTTGGTCTTTCACTTCTGAAAGCCCGTCAAGCCTTCACTACCGCTTACGCTTTTAAAAGGTCTTCTTTTTTAATTTTTCTTCCGCAGCATTTGTCTTCGTCGCAATAGCCCAGTCTTTCGCATTTAGGTACTAAATACGGTGCAAGCCACGGTTCTTCTTTTAAAAGTTCTTCGCACATCATTTTTACCATAACTCTGATTTCATACTGGGCGCGTGTGCAGAGTCTTATGTTAGCTATATGTATAAGTTCCCTTAAATTTAACGATGCAACTATTGAACTGGCTGCTGCATTAGGCAGGACAAAACGGGCATCTTCAGCAGGAATGCCTGCTTCTGTCATTTCGGTATAAAAATCCGCAATTTTAGACATAAAATCTTCATATTTTTTCAAAAGTTCGGTATTTTTTTCAACAGTCGGAGGTGTAATATAGTCAAACTGCCCTTTTTCTTTTACATAACGCTGGGATTTTTGAGAGAAGGAAACATGTCTGTGACGCACAAACTGATGTGTACAAGCTCTTGAAACATTTGATATTGCAAAACTTACCTGAATATGTTCAATAGTGGAATAATGTCCGGATGATATAACTTTTTCTATAAGTTTTAGCATTTTTTCTTCATCGACCGCGTTGTCATAAATATTTACAGGCGAATCCGCACTATAGCAGGTTCTGCAAGCTGTATAAATTGTTCTCAGCATATTTTGCGGTTTAGAAATCAGTTTTACAACAGGCTTATTTTTTTCCATAATTCCCCCTACCTAAATCTCTTTATACAATCATATCATCTGCAAAGTTTTTGTACAAAATTATTACTATATGAAAAATCTTAATATTTTTTAATTTCTTTATTATTATGCTTGTAATATTTTTAAAATGGTATACAATCATGCATAGAATACTGTATCTAAAAAGAAAGGAGTGTTTATGAAAATTTTTAATGTTTCTACAATTTCTCCAAGAGCTTTTGTACATGCTGCATCATCAAATACTACAGTTACAAATCCTGTTGAAACAAAAGCGCCGGCAAAAGATACGGTGTCTTTTAGCGGCAAAAATGATGAAAGTATTTGTGATAACTTTGGACTTTTAAAAGAAGATTATACAGATTTTGACAATACAGCCAGCATTACAAATCTTTTTGATGTACAGGCAAAAGAAAACAATGATAAGAAAGTTTTAGACAAATTCTTTTGCAATACAAAAGATAAAAAAATAGGTTTCTTCGGCGATGAAATGGATTTTGCAAAGGCATTACACAATAAAACAATCAAGCCTGATAATTTTGATGCAAGCTCAAATGAAAAATTCAGCCTGATTGCATATGACAATGACGGTGTTCACTATAATTTAAAATATGATAAAAAGACACACGAACTTGTAAGCGCATCTGCTAATATAATCAAAAAAGATTGTCATGAACCAATGGAAAGAATTGCAATAAAACCGTCAAAAAATAATGATGGCGAATACATTGCCCACTATCAGTTTATATATGACAAAAATGGTGAAAGAGCTGTAGAAGATACATACGTTTTGTTTGACAAAAATCTTCAGGCAAAAGCAAGCCATACAGATAAAAGTTTTCAATATTCCGATGGTGAAAAAGAAGTACAAAAATTTGCACGAACATATGACGTTGACGGAATTCCGGAAGAAGCAAGCGTTATAGAATATTCACCATACATCTGGTAAAAAACATTTTGCATCCATTAGAATATAAACACTGCAAGTACCGCAAAGATAATCAGCGGTACATTGTAGTGTACAAATGTAGGAATACAGGTGTCTAAAATATGGTTGTGCTGTCCGTCTGCATTCAAGCCGGCTGTAGGTCCGAGTGTAGTGTCGGAAGCCGGAGAGCCTGCATCGCCCAGAGCAGCGGCAGCCGACATAATTATAATTGTTGCAGGAATACTAAAGCCCATTTTGGCACAAATAGGAACAAATAATACAGCCAGAATAGGGATTGTACCGAATGATGTACCTATTCCCATTGTAATAAACAGCCCTATAGCCAGCATTATGGTTGATGCCAGCATTTTGCTTCCGCCCATTATTGCGGCTGCACTGTGTACAAGTGTTTCTACGCCTCCGGTTTGTTTTAATACCATGGAAAACCCTGCTGCAACAAGCATTACAAAAGCCACATATCCCATTAGCCCTATGCCTTCATTCATAAGCTTGTCCATTTTTTTGTGGTCAATAGCGCCTGTGCCAAATATTACGGACAAACCGACAAGCGCGCCTAACGGCAGTGAATTTGTCCAAAGCTGTACTCCCAGAGTTGCAAAAGCAGCCAGCAAAGTCAGATAGTGATTTTTGTTAAATTTTAACTCATCTGCGTTTTCGCTCATAACGGAATCAGCAGCAATTTCCACATCTTTGTATTCTCTGGGTTTTTTGTAAGAAACAAACAGGGCATATAAAAGTCCGCAAACCATTGCCAGACCCAAAAACCAGTTTGCTTTCCATACATCGCTTACGGCAACATTCATACCGTTTTGGGTTAAATTATCCGCAATAAGTCCCTGAAATATCAAACCAAAACCGGCAGGAATTGTAATATACGGTGCTTTTAAACCGAATGCAAGCGCGCAGGCAACCGCTCTTCTGTCGATTTTGAGTTTGTTCATAACATGCAGCAATGGAGGAATCAATATTGGTATAAACGCAATATGAACGGGTATAAGGTTTTGCGACAGTATTGCCATAACCGTAATAATTAAAATCAATAAAAATGCCCTGCCGCATATTACATTGGCTATTTTTTTAGCAAGTATGGGAGCAAGCCCCGTATGGGTCATAGCTGCTGCAAAAGCACCGAGTAAAATGTAGCTTAATGCAGTTTCCGAGTTATCGCCCATGCCGGATATAAAAACGTGCATAACCTCGGATAAACTCATATGTGCGCAGATACCTGCCGCAATTGCGGAAAAAATGATTGCGAGTAAAACATTTATTCTGCAAACGCAAAGTACACACAATACTACTACCGACACAATAACAGGGTTTAACAATACTTCCATAAATTTTCAATTTTTTTCTTATTTAATTACTTAGCTTTTAAAATCATATAAACAGGATTGTATGTCAATGTTACTTTGTTGTTTATTCCGAAATTTTCTCTGTAATAGTTATCAAATTCTTTTAGCTTTGTAACGCTCCAGTGTAAAGACTTAAGAGCGTTTGTACCGGAATATTTTATATGTTTTAATACATCTAAAGGGGTATTAAAATACAGGGTCTGCATATTTTCTTCAAAGCAAAGAATTTCAAAATCGCGTTCGCACTTTTCTTTTAAAGTTTCTGATTTTAAATAGTTTAGTCCTACTCCGGTTGTTTCTTTTATTTCTTTATAATTTTGTTCACCGAATGTTGTAAACGCAAAATATCCATCCTCCGTTATATTATTACGGATTTTACACAAGAGCTCATCAATATCTGTTATCCACTGCATAACGGCATTTGCAACAACTAAATCAAAACTGTTATTCAGGTCAATTTTTTCTATATCACCGGCAACAAAATTTACGTTGTTTATAATATTTTTTATGCAAAACTCGGATTCTTCTATAATATCATTTGCATAATACTCTTTAAACGTAATTTTGTTCAAAATATTCTTTGACAAAAACCCAGTGCCTGCACCAAATTCAAATATTTTATCAAAAGAATTTCCGCAATTAGTTAAAATTTTATCAATAAGAGAATGCGCCATCTCTTTTTGTATTACGGCAGAGTCGTCATAAGTATGTATACTTTTTTGAAATCTGAATTTTACAAGATTTTTGTTAATCATAATAAATCTTCGAGTTTTTCGTAGTTATAAAACGGGAAATGACCTGTTTCAAGCCATATTATATTATTAATGCCTGCTTTTTGCCAGAAATTAAGCTGATTGCGTGTCGGTACACAGCGGTCGTGTTTTGCAACATAAATTTTGTCAAAAGTTTTTTGAGGTGTTGGAATTTGAGGCACATATTTTTTCATCCCGAGCAACTCTTCTGTGCAGCTTTGAGCACTCCTTTTGGGAAGATGATTTTCAAAAATATCAAAATGTTCCTGTGCTTTTTCTCCGCCAAAAAGTCTCTGTCGGAATTTGACAACGGTTTGAGAGTCCATTTTTTCCGTAAGTTCAAACTGTCTGACCGGCACGCCGTATTTGTCGTCAACAGGGATAAGCGTTCCGTTGAGTGCAACTCTTTCATCCAATTTCAGATTATCGGGGAGTTTGGCTATTGCACCTGCGTAAACTCCGTATGAAAATGATAAAAGTTTTATGCTTTTATATTTTGAAAAATCAAACTCCGGAAAATCAGGTGTTGTGTAGTCATAAACATACAAAACATCACAGTTGCTTTTTAAGACGGAGAAAGGATTTTCATCCATTCCCCATCCGCAAAAGAATAAAATCAAATTATCGCTGTTGTTGTTTTGTAAATGAATCTTCATTACTTAACTGCAGCTTTAATTCTGTGAACTACTCTGTCTTTACCGAGGAGAATCAGCGTTGCAACCATATCAGCACCGTGTGTTCTGCCTGTAACAGCGGCTCTTATTGCCCACATGGTTTCTTTAGGTTTAATGCCGTGCTGTTCTTTAAAGTATGTTCTTAAATCAGCAAGCTGCTCGTGAAGTTTTTCTTCATCGTCAAAATCCCATTTATCGAGTTCGTTTTCGATAACATACGGGAGCACTTTTTTAGCAACTTCTCCGTTTAAGATTTTTTCCTGAACATCGGGTTCTATTTCAACATCTTTGCCGAAGAAATATTTTGTATCGTTTGTAAGTTCGGAAAGTATTGTAATAGGTTCTCTTGTTACTTCAACGATTCTTTCGAGTTGTTTTTCAGTGTATTCGCTCAGGTCATAGCAGGAAAGATAAGGCTTAACAAGCTGTGTTAATTTTGCCAAATCCATTTTTTTTATGTACTGACCGTTCATCCAGTTCAATTTGTCGTATTCAAAAATTGAGTTGGATGAAGAAACTTCGCTGATTCTGAAATCAGCCGCAATTTCATCAAGAGTTTTTATTTCATGTCCGTCAGAAGGCGACCAGCCCAGAAGTGCAACAAAGTTAACCAGAGCTTCTGTTAAATAGCCTTTTTCAACGAATTCCGAAACTGCAGTTGCACCGTGTCTTTTGGACAATTTGCTTCTGTCCGGAGCAAGAATCATACCGAGGTGTCCGAATTTCGGAACTTCTGCGCCTAGTGCGTTGTAAATCATGATTTGTTTTGCAGTGTTAGAAATGTGGTCTTCACCTCTGATAATGTGTGAGATTTTCATTTCCATATCGTCGATTACAACAGCAAAGTTATAAGTAGGTGTTCCGTTTGATTTCATGATTACAAAGTCGCCGATTAAAGAGTTGTCAAAATGCAGATGACCTTTAACCATATCATCATAAGATGTTTCACCTTCAGGAACGTGGAATCTGATAGAGGGTTTGCGGCCTTGCGCTCTTAATTTTTCTTTTTCTTCTTCGCTTAAGTGTCTGCATTTTCCGGAATATTTGTGCGGTTTTTTATTTTTGATGGATTCTTCTTTTTCCGCATCCAGTTCTTCCTGCGTGCAGAAGCATTCGTAAGCATAGCCCATATCCATAAGCTTTTTAGCATATTTAGGGTAAATATCGAATCTTTCGGACTGCTGGTAAGGACCGTACGGACCGCCAACATCAGGACCTTCATCCCAGTTCAAGCCCAATGCTTTTAAGCTGTCATAAATATTGTCAATATAGGCCTGAGAAGAACGCTCAAGGTCTGTATCTTCTATTCTTAAAACGTATTTGCCATGATTTTTTTTAGCAAAAAGGTAGTTGAACAATGCTGTTCTGGCTGTACCTATATGAAGATTTCCGCTTGGTGAAGGAGCTATTCTTACTCTTACTTCGTTATTAGATTCCATATCTTTCTCCGTTTCTTTATATCTTTTAAGTTAATTTTACATCAAACAATAAAATGGGAAAAAGAATGAAATTAAATTGTTTAAGAAAAATTCGTGATAAGACTCTGCCGAACAAAAGCAGCCAGTGGCTGGTTTTGAGAGAGGGGAGTGACGTGAACGAATTTTTTGAGGACACATTGAAAAGGTGAGTCTTTTTCGCTTCGAAAGCTCGAAGCAAGGACTCCGTTAAGGGTTGACTAAATGTCAAGCCTTAATGGACGGGAAGACGACACTAGATTAAAAATTATATTTGAAAATTTTGGTCTTATCTGACATGATTCTGGCTCAACTATGGCTTGATGCAGCTGCAATCCGGCGGGTTATTTTACTTAATTATGAATTTTTGTAAACAATTTGTTTAAAACAGTAAATTTTCAACTTTGAGGGTTCTTGTAAAAGCAGAGAAATTTAAAATCTCAAAAGTGTGTAAGTATTATTTCAAAATTTTTATAAGTGTAAAAATCTTTTTAACTAACTCCATAAATTCTATAACCTAACTACCAAAATTACTAACCGAATCATCGCCTTTGATAACCGTCAAAGGCTTTTTATTTTGTTGAAATATGCTATAATGCGACAGTACACTAAAACGGGGAAACACTTATGACTCAGGTAAAATTTACAAAAATGCACGGTGCGGGCAATGATTTTATTTTAATGGAGTATAACGAATATAAAAAAATAAAAGATAAATTTCCTCAGATTGCCGTTCAACTTTGTGACAGACACTTTGGCATAGGTGCTGACGGAATTTTTGTTCCTGTTGAAGACCCTAAAACTTATTCTGATTTAGAGTGGCTGTTCTATCAGGCAGATGGTTCAACAGCGCAGATGTGCGGAAACGGTATGAGATGTTTTGCGCGTTTTTGCTACGATAAAAAAATCGTTAACAAAAGACAATTCACTGTTCATACAGGTGCAGGCAAAATTGTTCCCGAAGTTCTTGAGGATATGAGAGTAAAAGTTAACATGGGTAAACCCATACTTGAACCTGAAAAAATTCCGTTTAAAGGCAGCAAAAATTTAAATTATCCTCTGTGGGACGGCGTGAAAAAGTTCGTGGTAAATGCAGTTAGCATGGGCAATCCGCATTGTGTTATCTTTGTTAAAGAAGACGAAAACATACACGAACTTGCTAAAAAATACGGTGACGCTATTGAACATGACAACCTTTTCCCCGAAAAAACCAACGTAGAATTTGTTAAAGTTAAAAGCAGAAATGAAATTGATGTTGCCGTATGGGAAAGAGGCTGCGGCATTACTCTTGCCTGCGGCACGGGAGCTTGCGCAAGTGTTGTTGCTTCGATATTAAACGACCTGTGCGACAGCAAAGTTAACGTCAACCTGCCCGGCGGTGTCCTGACTATTGAATGGGCGGGTAATTCAAAAAATGCTGATTTTGATGTATTTATGACGGGTGAAGCTCAGTACGTTTTTGAAGGAACTATAAATATTCAGTGAAAATATTAGAAGTCAAAAATCTAAATATAGGCTTTAATCTCTCTGACGGCTTCAGACAGGCTATATATGATGTCAATTTTTCTCTTGAAAAAGGGGAGACTCTTGCTATTGTAGGAGAATCAGGCTGCGGAAAAACCGTTTCCACTATGTCAATCCTGCAGCTTCTGCCGCCTTCTGCTGAGATAAAAAGCGGAGAGATTATTTATAACGGAGAAAATCTTCTTAGTTTCAGCGGGAAACAAATGCAAAAAATCAGGGGCAAAAAGATAGCACTTATCCCCCAAGACCCGATGACTTCGCTGAATCCGCTATACACTATAGGCAATCAGCTTTTGGAAGTTATAGAACTCCATCAGGGGCTTAAGGGTAAAGAGGCTGTTGAAGTAGCAATAAAAGCGCTCGAGCGTGTAAAGATTCCCGACGCAAAAGAAAAAATGAAAGCGTATCCACATGAGTTTTCCGGCGGGATGAAACAGCGTGTTATCATTGCAATGGCGCTTGCCTGCAACGCTGAAATTATTATAGCCGATGAGCCTACGACAGCACTGGATGTGACGGTACAGGCCCAGATTATGGAAATTTTGAGAGAAATTAAAGAAAAATACAATATTTCCATAATTTTGATTACCCATGACCTAGGAATAGTCGCGCAAAATGCTGATAAGATTGCCGTAATGTATGCGGGGCGTATTGTTGAATATGCTTCTGACAAGCAGCTTTTTAATGCACCAAAACACCCTTATACAAAAGCTTTGTTAAATGTCATTCTTGATATAAATACAGATACAGTGCAGACTATAGAAGGTCATCCGCCTTCAATTACCGATGATATTTCAGGCTGCCCGTTTCACCCGAGATGCAAGGATTGTATGGAAGTTTGCACACAAAAAGACCCGTGTTTAAAGCCTGTTGGGGCTTCTATGGTTGCGTGTCATTTGTATGATTAAGGTGTTTTAGCATGAATCTTGAAAAAAAACAAAAACGATTTATAATAAATTTATAGGGAAAGAGCCTTAAGAGGCTTCACTCTCTTAAAGCTCTTCTTAACTCCCTATTTTGCAAAAGCGAGCGCTATTATTATCAATAAGATAAGCAGTAGCGCTTTTTCAGTTACGCTAAATTGCATTTTTTCACCACCTTTCCGTCTCATTCCCTTAACAAGTCTGTGTCGGGGGTGGTAAACGGGAGGTTACCCTTTTGGTATTTTACAGCAAAATTTGTAAATTAATAAGCTCATTTCAAAGGTGCAGTTTTTATACAAAAATCGTTTGTGTATTCTTAAAAAATATGCTAGTCTAGAACTGTGTAAGAATAATGGTTTCATGACATATATAAAAAACACGATATACTCAGTTTATTAAAAGGAGACACAATTATGACAGCAAAACGAGTATGGTTATTTGAAGAGGGTAACGCACAGATGCGTGATCTTCTGGGCGGTAAAGGTGCAAACCTGGCTGAAATGACTAATTTGGGACTTCCAGTTCCTCCCGGTTTAACAATTACTACAGAAACTTGTATGGATTATATAAACCACGGCAATAGAATGCCTGCAGGCGTTATGGATGAAGTAAAAGCAGCTTTGAGAAAAGTTGAAGAAAAAGCAGGCAAAAAATTCGGCGACCCAGAAAACCCGCTGCTCGTTTCGGTACGTTCCGGTGCAAGACTTTCTATGCCCGGTATGATGGAAACTATTCTTAACCTCGGTATGAACGATCAGACAGTCGAAGGTATGATTAAACTCACCAACAACCCCAGATTCTGCTACGATTCTTACCGTCGTTTTTTAACAATGTTCGGCTCTGTTGCTTGGGACATTGAAAGAATGAAGTTTGAAGAATACATAGATAAAATCAAAGCTGAAAAAGGCTACAAACAAGACGTAGACCTTACAGCAGAAGATTGGAAATCTTTAATCGAACCTTACAAAGCTTTGATTAAAGCAGAAACAGGAAAAGAATTCCCTCAAGATCCTTATGTACAGTTGGAAGAAGCTATTGAAGCGGTATTCCGCTCATGGAACATCCCCCGTGCGGTTGCTTACAGAAACCATTACAAAATTGACCACAACTACGGTACTGCCGTAAACGTTCAAACAATGGTATTCGGCAACATGGGTGATGACTGTGCAACAGGTGTATCCTTCACAAGAAACCCGTCTACAGGTGAAAACAAATTCTACGGCGAATACCTGACAAACGCTCAGGGCGAAGACGTTGTAGCAGGTATCAGAACACCTCATCCGATTGCAGACCTTGAAAAAGAAATGCCCGAACAGTACAAACAATACGTTGATATTGCTAAAAAATTGGAAGAAGGCTACAGAGATGTTCAGGATATGGAATTTACAATTGAAAGAGGCAAACTCTATATCTTGCAGACAAGAAACGGTAAAAGAACCGCTAAAGCTTCCGTAAGAATTGCCGTTGAAATGGCTGAAGAAGGTATCATCGATAAGGAAAGAGCAATCGAACTTGTTGACCCGAACCAGTTGTATCAGGTTCTCTTGCCCGATTTTGACCCTGCCGCTAAAAAAGAAGCTCACAAAATTGCTCAGGGGCTTGCAGCTTCTCCGGGTGCTGCCGTTGGTAAAATCGTATTCGATACCGAAGAAGCAGCAGAAAGAGGCAAAGCAGGCGAAAAAGTTATCCTTGTTCGTCTTGAAACCTGCCCTGACGATATCCACGGTATGATTGCTTCTCAAGGTGTTCTTACATTAAGAGGCGGTATGACATCTCACGCAGCAGTAGTTGCAAAAGGTATGGGCAAACCATGCGTTGCAGGCTGCGAAGATTTGAAAATCGACCTTAAAAACGGAACTTTAACTGACGGAAGCGGTAAAGTTTACCACGAAAACGACATCATCTCATTAGACGGCGGTACGGGCGAAGTATTCGAAGGCGCTGTACATCTTGTTCCGCCTACATTAGATGACAACTTCAAAAAACTCTTTGAATGGGTTAACGATGTTAAACTCTTGAGCGTACGCGCTAACGCAGATACTCCTGCCGATGTTGCAAAAGCATTGGAAATGGGCGCAGAAGGTGTTGGTCTTTGCAGAACAGAACACATGTTCATGGATCCTGAAAGACTCCCTTGGGTTCAAAAAATGATTATCGCTGAAAACACCGAACAAAGAAAAGAAGCTCTTGAACACCTGCTTCCTATGCAGTACAAAGACTTCTATGAAATGTTTAAGGCTCTCGGCGACAAACCTATGACTATCCGTCTTTTAGACCCGCCGCTTCACGAATTCTTGCCTTCTAAAGAAGAATTGATTGCGACAGTTGCTACTAAAAAAGCATTGAATCAGGATTACAAAAAAGATGAAGAAATGCTCCACCTCGTGGAAAACATGTCGGAATCCAACCCGATGATGGGCTTGAGAGGCTGCCGTCTGGGTCTTACATTCCCTGAAATTAATGAAATGCAGGTAAAAGCTATTTTCTACGCAGCCTGCGACCTGAAAAAAGAAGGGCTGGATGTAAAACCCGAAGTTATGATTCCTCTTGTAGGTCACGTAAACGAACTTAAAGAAGCAAAAGCAGTTTGTGAACGTGTTGCAAAAGAAGTTATGGCTGAAAAAGGCGTCGGCGTAGATTATATGATTGGTACAATGATAGAAATCCCGCGTGCAGCTTTGACAGCTGATCAGATTGCAGAATACGCAGAGTTCTTCTCATTCGGTACAAACGACCTTACACAGATGACATTCGGTTATTCAAGAGATGATGCGGAAGGTAAATTCTTACAAAAATATGTAGATAACAAAATCCTTCCTGCTAACCCGTTCCAGACATTAGATCAGGAAGGTGTAGGACAGTTAATGAAAATTGCTCTTGATAAAGCATTGTCAGTAAAACCGCACCTCAAACGCGGTATCTGCGGCGAACACGGCGGCGACCCCGCTTCTGTTAAATTCTGCCACAGAATCGGTTTGAACTATGTATCCTGCTCTCCTTTCAGAGTTCCGCAGGCAAGACTTGCCGCAGCTCAAGCTGTAATTGAATTCAAACACAGCAAGGAAGAAGAAGGTACACTTGGTTGTAAATAGTAAGGCTGACGCGGAAATCATATATTTCTTAAAGAGCTGAACGGTCTATAACCTAAAATAAAAAGACCCGTGATTAATTTCACGGGTCTTTTACATATTTATGTGAGAAACAAATAAATAAATAAAAAACGCCCGAACATCTTTAAAAATCGTACTAATGAACGATTTTAAAACCATTGTTTTGTAACAAATTGTAAAAATAGGCGTAAAAAGTGTTATAAAACACCTA
>CASFCQ010000017.1 GCA_949293185.1 uncultured bacterium | reverse complement strand
TATGTACAATACGGAGTCGGATTACAAAAACGGGTGAATAATAAATTTCTGGCATTTTGTCAGGCGATGATACACAACGGAGGACGAAACGGTGTGTCACTCTCCGCAGGTCTACGCTGGAAAGTTGGCAGAGAATAAGAAATAATGCAGGATTTTAGTGGGCACGCCTTAGGGCTTTGCCCACCCTACAACTTTTGAATTCCACACCCAGCCGGTCAGATTCTGAACATACACAATCATCGCAAACCCGCAGTGATTAACGCTTCACAATGACTGGAAATCAAATCGTTATTCACTAATAAATGACCGCTAATATAACCTTTAGAAAAATCTTAAAAAAAATTTACAAATGTCTGAAAATCAATGATACTGCCTAATAGTATAGTATTGCTATTGCGAAAATCGAGAACTACTCTTAAATAAAAAATTAAAAAGACCGATAAAACGAACATAAGTAGTTAAGTAAAGAAAGCTAGGTGTGCGTATGTTCGGAAAGAAAATACAAATCGGTGAAGGTGAAAAATATGATTTATCAAAGGTTTCAACAGAAAGTGTTAATCAGGAAGAGGTTGCAAAAAAGAATGCCAAACTTATAGATATCTTTAAACATTTTGATAAAAATAATGATAATCAACTTGATTCAGCAGAAATGGCGAGAGCCATGGATTATTTCAATTCTCTTGATAACGGTGACGGTGAGTTGTCTAAAAAAGAATTGGAAAAAGCCGCAGAAGAATTTAATAAAAATTCGGTCAGTGGAAAAAAGATTAAAGCTAAGGATTTAAAAGCTTTTATACAAAATATGGTAAAAGCTACACATGGGGACGCAACAGCAGAAACTCAAAGTGTTATTGAACAATACAAAGCACAACAGGCAAAAATTGAAAAACAACAAAAACTCGATAATTTAGATAAACAAGCACAAGAAGCAGGCTGGGAATGGTCTCAAGACGGCGCATATCGTGACCGTAAGACAAACAAATACTATCTGCCGAATGCTGATGCTACTGCATTTGAAGAAGTTCACTGGTCTGATAAAGAACAGCGTTTTAAAGTAATGTCGGAAGCAGAACTTAATGAACTCAATGCAGCGCTGGAAGCACAAAGAGCTGAACAGGAGCAGGCTGCGGCTGCAGAAGCAGAGCGTCAAAGACTCGCTACTCCGACAGATTATACCGTACAACCAAACGACACTCTTAATGACCTGTTGACTCGTTCATTGCAAGCTCAAGGCATAGAAGTAAATGATGAAACTCTTGCACAGGCTAAAGAAGAATTTATAAAAAATAACCCAAATGCTTTACATGGCCAAAAAGGAAACGAATACCTGTACATGGGTGATGTCGTAAAAATACCGGGGGCTCTTGAAGACAAAGGTAATGCGGATGAAATAAAAGCTCAGTACAGAGCAGATCAAGCTAAAAAAGAAGCGGAGGCTAAGGCAAAAGCTGAAGCAGAGGCTAAGGCAAAGGCTGAAGCAGAAGCTAAAGCAAAAGCTGAGGCAGAAGCCAAGGCAAAGGCTGATGCAAGAACTTCAGCAGTAAATACGTTGGTTGCCGAATTTGATAAAGCAACACAAGCTCTTGATGAACAGGTTAAAAGTGATGGCTGGGCAGGTAAAGCAGCTGATGCAATAAGTGTTCTCTGGGGGTCTGATAATCGCGAAAGCGTTGTCAGAGAAGAAATGGATGCTTACAAAAAACAGCTTGAAGAGCTAAAAACTGCTTTAAACAGCGGAAGCCAGGAAAAATTTGAAGCAAAATTTGAAGAAATTTACGGGGTTTCATATAACGCGGAACTTGTTAAAGAATATCAGGAAAATCCTACAACAGAAAATTATAAACGAGCTTTCGGCAACAGACATGATTTTGGCACAAGGGTTGCCGAATACAATCAATCTCAGCAAACAGGCGCTAAAGTTGTTAAAGGCGTTACAGTTGGTGTTGTATCCGGTGCAGCAGCTGTAGCCACCGGCGGTACTTCTCTTTTAGCTACCGCGGCCATTGCCGGCGGTACTACGTTCGCTGCCAGTGTTGCTGCTGAAACAACAGATCTGGCAACAAATGACGTAGACGGAGACCTTAATTCTGAAAGCATGCAGCAAATAGTAACTCAAGCCGGTAAAGAAGCACTCTTGGCAGCAGGTACTGCAGGGTTAGTAAAAGGCGGTTCTACATTGCTTTCTAAAGGAACTTCAACAGCCGGTAATGTGGTTGCAAACACAACTGACGATGCAGCCGGCGGACTTGTTAAAGTAACAGAAACTGCAGCTAACACAGCTGATGACGTTGCCGGCGGACTTGTTAAAGTTACTGAGGCTACAGCTAATGCAGCTGATGATGCAGCGGGTGGACTTGTTAAAGTGACAGAAACTGCTGCTAATACAGCGGACGATGCAGGCAGTGCAGTAGCAAGATTGACATCAAATACAGCCGACGATGCAGCTAATGCAACAAGGGGTGCAGCCGGAGCAGCTGACGACGCTGCAAACGGAGCAAGAAATACGGCAGGTGCAGCTGATGACGCTGCAAACGGAGCAAGAAACACTGCAGGTGCAGCTGATGATGCTGCTAATGCAACAAGAGGCGCAACTGGAACAGCTGATGACGCAGCAAACGGAGCAAGAAACACTGCAGGTGCAGCTGATGATGCTGCTAATGCAACAAGAGGCGCAACTGGAACAGCTGATGACGCAGCAAACGGAACAAGAAACACCGCTGGAGCAGCTGATGATGCTGCAGCCGGAACAGCCACTAAGGTTAACAAAGAAGTTTTAGATGAAGCTGTTAAGAAAGCTGACAAAGGCAGAGCATTGACAGAGGCAGAAAAAGCCGAGATTGAAAAAATATTCGGTATGAAATACAGTGATTTAGTAAAAATTTCTAAACGTGATTATAAGAAATTTTTATTGAAATTCCACCCTGATAAAGGAGGTAACAGTGACATTGCTTCTGATTTAATGGTATTATTAGAATGTTTTAAAAGAAGCAGTCAGGCTCTAAAAACTTTCTAAATAAAAAATATAGTAAAATCCCTCTTTCATAAATGAAGAAAGAGGGATTTTTACGAGTTGTAGGGTAGACTTTAGTCTACCAATGTTCAATAAAACGTCATCCAGAGGAAACAGTGCACGTCATTCTTGTATATGTTACGTAATTTTGTGACAAAAATTGTGACATTGTAACTTTTCAGATACACGGCTTACATAGTAAGCCGTATGGGGTTCGGGGCGAAAGATTTTTAAATGAAGGAATGAAAATTTACCGTACCGATATTGTCATTTTGAGAGTGGACGGAAATTTTCGTTTCTGAATTTTAAAATCTCTTTTGATAAGCGCCGGTTTCTTTCTTTTGGTTCGTTTTCTTTCTTTGCCTGCAAGATACAAAGAAAGAAAATGAACATAAGAAAAAAATATTGTTAATAGAAGCAATTGTTTAGAAAACATAAATTATAGGTTTAGTTTTTTATTTGTTCATTTTTAGAATAAATTTTGCATCCACTTCACTACGTTACGGTCTGTCAAAATTCACTCTAAAAACTAACAGTGTTTAATCGTATTCCTGCGGCAAAGCCGCTTTTACTGCTTACGCAGTTTTAATTTATTTATTATTTATTTTTTATGTTAAGAAAGAATTATTTTGTCATCGAATTATGTAACATATACAATTCTGAGGGAGTTTAACGACGACCGATGAATCTAAAAAAGACAAGAGATTCTTCGGCTATCACCTAAGAATGACGAAAAAATAATACGTCATTCTGTGCAATGTAAACAATCCCGTGCATAACAACTGTGCTTTTAATCTTCAATCGGCATTGTCACTATATACTTATGTCCGGATTGTTTTTTTGTAACATTTTCTGTATCAATGTCTTGCGGCAGAACAAAACTCTGCGAGAACGAATAAACCTTGTCGGAGTGTTTTCCTGATTTTTCCCCGAGTCCGTTAATACTTACTTTATTTTTCTGAATGTCGACGCTTACATTGTTAGGACTGTTATTGAACGGTTTAAGGTCAATAATCATCTTATATGCGTTTTCGTTATCATCTTTAAATGTTTCAACAGGTGATTTCATATGCATTAATGCACCGTTGTGCATAGGCATTGCACCCATAGAATCAAACATTTTTTCCTGCTCGTCCATTATTCTGTCGATATTGTGCATCGGAACAACAGGCGGTGCATAATATGCGTGGCGCATCTGGTCAAGCACATAATACACTGCAAGATAACAGGCAATAAAAAGCACAAACAAAACTATCGCAAATTTTATCCAGTGCTCTGTTTTGCAGGTGCATTTGTGTTCGTTGTTATTTTGATTGTTTTCTGTATTTTCCATGGTCTGCCTCCTTAATTGAGATTCTTAAAATATTATAATTAAGGCTTTGAAAAATTATATTGCCCGCAATTGCGCTTTTCAGGGCAATATTGTTCGCAGTCGTTCAACCATATTGTCCAATATTGCAATTTTTTCTTCGTCGGAAACTTTAAAAAGCTGTGTCAAATCTTCTTCAAAATTCTGCGGAAGCGTTTTGCAATGCTGCTTTGCATATTTAATGAGTCTTTTTTCTCCGGGGTGAAATAGTTCGTTTACCGCAAACAATACATCAAAATACGACGCCAAAAACGCGCTTATCCTGTGATTTACGCTGACAGGGTCGTTCCTTTTGACTGCGAATTTAATCTGTTCAAGATACGAAGCATTTTTTTTATCTTTTAAAAGCATCATATTCCTTTTTATAATATTGTTGCGCAGTTCTTTGGGGTAGCCTCGGGCTATTTTGTCTTGCAAACCTTTGAACCAGCCGTTTTTGTCATAGAGAATTTTTGAGGTGGCAACATTGTGCAAAAAACAGGTCGTATAGCCGTTTGAGGCGTAATGTTTGTTATAGACATTTTCGATACAGTCTTGTATCCAGTTTATCGAGCGGAACATAAAATCCATTCCGCTTGCGCCGTATTCGGCTTTAAGATTCCACTCGTCGCCTGTTTCAAAATAGCGGTTGTCTATTTCGTAATCGTTTGAATACATTTTTGCGAGTTCTGTTCTGAATTCAACAGGTATCTCCATATCAGAGTAAATATATATATCATAATCCGATAACTCATCGCTTTGACCAGACGTTCTCGAGCCTGCCTGCACAACAGCAAAAACACAGTCAAGCTGTGCATAATGGTTTGCAATTTCTTTGAGTATATTTTCCATAAAAACTCCCCGCAATTTACACAATTATTTTACAATACTTTGCACAAAATTTCTTCCTTTGAATTTATATGCTATAAAATTATTATATGAAAAAAGTAATTGCGAGTTTAATAGTTCTTTCGAACCTGTTTTGTTATTGTTTGGCTGAAGAAATAGGGCTGGATAATGTGGACAAACACAAGGTTGAATACACCCCGAAAGTGCAAAAAGAAACAAAAGAACTGACTATAGACAAAGATGAAGCGCTAAAAGGCATTGCAGACATGCAGCAAAAAAAAGATATCGAAGATATCGAAATGCTGTGGGAAGCAACTGTGGAAAACAACAGTCTTATTAAATTCGCAATGAAAAAGCTCTCCATTCCTCCTGAACAGCAGCGCTATCATTCATCTTTGCTTGCAAAGTCAGCTGCTGCGCTGATTAACGGTGCGTCTTTTGTACCTGCGCTTTTTGGCGCAAATTATATGGTTCAGTCCGCCTCTTATGCAACGGGAAGGCTGGCAAATAACTACCTTGCAAAGATAGATAATCCAAAGGAAGTTCCGCTTACGGATACGGAGCTTATTGAGCTTGCCGGCATGATAGAATCTTTGCAAGACCAGATTATAAACTCATATTACAGTTATAAAATGGCTTTGAGTCAGGTTAAAGATACAAGGCAGAGGCTTGTGTTGTATAACAAAAACTATGCGGCAGCTTTAAAAAAAGCACAAAGCGGCAATCCTTCCGACAAAATGGAAATGCTTGTATCAGGTGCATTGTATGATGATTTATTGTTTCAGGAGTTTGAACAAATCAGAGAAGTTCGCAGGTATCAAATGGATTTGGAACGACTTGCCGGTAAAAAAACAGTTCAAAATTTAAATCTGTATCAATACGCTTTTAAAAATGAACTGTTCAGTGCCTCTTTAAACTCAAAGTCCTCTGAGGCTAAAAAACAGGGAGGGAAAAATGAAAATAAATAAACTTTTTCCTGTTTTGTGTGCTGTAATTTTTTCGATGCAACCCTGCTTTGCAATTACGGTTGAAGATATAACAGAACCGCTTCCGCCAGCGTATCGTCTTGGGGTCGGGTCAGCGCCGGAAAATAAGTACAAGGTTTCGGAATCAAATAAACAGATAAAATCTAAAGATGCAACGCTGGATAAAGAGTCTGAGGCTATAAAAAACATTACTTATGCTGACTTAAGCCTTAAAAAAATAGCAAAAGAAATAAGCGACGATGCAGAGCTGGAATCTGCCGATATGCTCGCTGATATTCAGCTTTTGTGGATAGGAGCTGCTCAAAACAGCCAGACAGTTAAATTTATTGTTTACAAACTTTCTAATCCCGACGAAGACAAGCCGGATGAAAGTATTGTAAAAAAAATTATACAACCTATCTCTACTGTAGGCAGCCTTGCCGGTATAGGTATAGGAAATCCGATTGCAGCTATTTCTTCAATTATGGGCAGCAGTGTGCTGGGGTCTTTATCTGTTGACGACAAGGATTTGAACTACAAATTTTCCAAAGTTAACGATGCGGATATGGTTGTTTTAATAAGAAAGATCGAAGAACTGCAGCGAAAAATTATATTTTACTATTTTGATTATATGACATCGCGTCAGGCGCTGCAGCGCTCGGATATACTTGTTGCAAAAAGGAGAGAGTCTATAGCTGATGCAAAAGGTTTATCGGATTCACAGATAATAATGCTTGATGTATTTTATCGCGAGGCTTTGAACAAACAGAGCAAACTGCGTTCTGATTTTTTGTCAAAACGTTCTGCTCTGGAGCAGCTGGTAGGAATGGACTCTATGGCGCAGTTTGAAGACGCGCTTGAAAAACGAGAAGCCAAAGCAGCCAAATAATATTATAGTTGGTAGTTTGCTATATGAAAAACTGTTTAAGAGCATATCATTGAGTTAATTGTGTCTTTTTCAAGAAAGTTTGTTTCTTCCACAACAAAGTGCGGTGTGTAATCTTTTAGTACAAGCATTTTGTTGATTTCAGTACTCAAACCTGCAAAAGAAAGTGCTATCTGTGACGGCTTTTTGGAGTTCCGTTCGTTTATGAAACCGAGAACAGTATCCAGAATCTCAAGTAGCATTGCTCTGTTGATATGTGCAAACTCGTAATCTTCAAATATCTCCATCAAAAACGGGTACGAATCCGTTGCATTAAGAGCATTTATTGTTTTGATTTTTTTTCTGATTTCTTCGTCTTGCAGGTCTGCAAATGTAAGTCTCAAATAATACATAGAGTATCTGAAGATGTTTTTAATTATAATTTCGCGCTGCTGGAACTTAGTTATTTCCTGATAAAAATCTATAAACTCTTTCAAAAGGTTTTCTCTTTTGGGAATAACCGCACTTTTTTGGATAGTGAGGTAGTCTATCAAAAACATTTCAAAAAGATTTTTAGATAATTTTTCGGAGGCGTCAATGAAAAGGTCTTCCATCTCGAGCCAGTATGTATTATAAAGACTCATTAAACCGTTATTTTGCAGATCTGAGAAGACAAATCTTCTTACTTTAGAGACCTCGCTAAGTTCATTAAATTTATCATTCATTGCAACCATGCCTGCATTATAGAGCATGCTTTTATTCGAAGGCAAATTTTGTAACAATTTTTCATTCCGAAGGGAGGATTTATTAATCAGCCGAACTCTTGTTTTTTAGATTTTTGCTTATATGCCGGCGAGTACTGACCTTACATATCAGAGTCTCTTTTGGATACAAGCGTGGTCTCGCTTAAAGACTTGTTAAGCATTGAAAAAAATTACAAATCTTTACAAAGTCTTAAAAACACTAATAATAGGCAGATACAAGATTTCATACGTAAAAAAATCTAATTGTATTTAAAGAACAGAATAATAATGCCGATACCCAAAATATAAAAAATAAATTAAAGGATGGTTGCGTATGTTCGGAAGAAAATTAGAAATCGGAGAAGGTCAAAAGTATGATATGTCAAAAGTATCAACAGAAGACGTTAATCAAGAAGAAGTTGCAAAGAAAAATTTAAGACTCATTGATATATTTAAAGCATTTGATACAAATAAAGACGGAAAACTTAATTCAACGGAAATGGCAAATGCACTGCAGGCTTTTGATACATTAGATACAAACAATGATAACAAATTGTCAAAATCGGAATTAGAAGAAGCTGCAAAAAAATTTAACGAAAATAAACAGCTAACCGGCAATGAGCAGGTTAGCGCAAAGGATTTAAAAAAGTTTATTAAAAATCTTTTTGCTGCAACACAAACCGACCCGACTACAGAAACACAAAAGGAGTTTGAAAAGTATCAAAAACAATTGAGGCTTGAAGCTTTGGATAAACAAGCTCAAGACGCAGGCTGGGAATGGTCGCCTGACGGAGCATACTGGGACAAGAAAAATAATAAATATTATCTTCCAAACGCTGACGGAACTAAATTTGAAGAGGTGCACTGGTCTGATAAAGAACAAAAATTTAAAGTTATGTCAGCGGAAGAACTCGCTGAATTAAATGCTGCACTTGAACAACAAAAAGCGCAGCAAGAAGCTCCTGCAGAAGAAAAAAATAAAACATACAGTTATGTTGTACAGCCTGATGAAACATTTACCCAGGTTGTAACCAAAGCTCTGAAAGCACAGGGAATAGAAAATCCTACAGATGAACAAATAGAAGAAGCTAAAGAACAGTTTAAAAAAGATAACCCCGATGCAGTAAAAACTACATCCTCAGGTTATGAATATCTGCTCGTCGGTGCGGAAGTAAACCTGCGCGGCGAGGTAGAATCCGCTATGAGTTCAAAAGATGCTGAAATTGCCTGGGCAAAAGCTCATCCTAAACTGGTATCGGACTCCTGGGTTCAAGACCATACTGATGTAAAACTTGAAGGCAGAAACGATAAAGCCCAAGGCAACGGCGATTTGACTGCAGAAGAAAAAGCAAAGGGCGATGAAGCCGCAAAAGAAGCCGGATATCGTACAACTAACTGTGACGGCGTATATTATGACGAAGCAAATAAACAACATTACAAATATAATCCGGCTACAGGAGAATTAGAAAAATTTGACGCTACCTGTGTTAATAAGAACGGATCATATTTCCTTGAAGTAAAAGATAAAAACGGTAATTACACAAGCAAATATTATGACAAATACGGCAATGAAATAACTAAAGAAGAATATGACAAAATAAAAGATGCGCCTCCTGAAGAACAAGCAGTAGCAGAGGAACAACCTGCGGCAGCAACAACAGAAGAACAACGCGCAGAAAATGTAGAAGCAATGGCTGACAGTATTACGCCGAATTTTGATGCAATAGATGGCGACGAAGCAAATAAAGAGAAAATTGAACAACTGAAAGCCAATAAAGACTTATTTATAAATGCAAATAATGCGCTTGCAAGCATGGTTGATGCTGTGGAAAATGAATCTGACAGTGTAACAAAATTTGGTCCTAACAAGGAGGGATATGAATATTGTTCAATAAAAGACGGTCCGACTATTCTTATCGAACGAGATGAAGAAGGAAATATTACAGATATTTACATAGATATGTCAGATAGTAATGGCGAGTCAATGCAAACATTGGTTCATTACTCTAAAAACAGTGTCGGGTTTAAACGAGATGGCGGTGATACAAATATTGTACATACAGATGCTTTTGACTTTGAAAAAATAAAAGCACTGGCAGAAAGGATTTTCGGTAAAAAGCCGTCTAAAGCTGAATAACCAAAAAGATGAGGCAATTGCCTCATCTTTTTTTATAAAACCAATACTGACTACACTTCAAACAGTTTATGCAGCCTGCAGCGGATGTCTTCTTCGTCAAGCTCTTCCGTTAAAATATTGTAATCCATTGCTTTTTGGAAATATTTTGCAGCTGTTGTGTTTTCTTTAAGGATTGCATATGAGCGTCCGAGGTTAAAATATGCCAGAGCATATGCTTTATTTCCTTCCACTGCTTTTTCAAAGAGCCTTATTGCCTCGTTAACATTACCAATGTCGTCAAGATAAATAACGCCGAGGTTGTTATATGCAATTGAATACTCGGGGTTGATTGCTATAGCCTTGTTGTAGGCAACAATGGCTTCTTCTATGTAATCTCTTTCCCACAGAGCCATGCCGCATTTGCAGTATGATTTTGCATTGTCGGGGTTAATTTTTATGGCATCGCAATAGGCTTTGATTGCGTTGTCGTATTCCTCTATTGAAAAATACACATCACCTATCGCCAGGTGGCTTTCTTCCGATTCAGGATTCAAAACTGCAGCTGTTTGATAAAGTACAATTGCTGCTTCGTGGTTGTTTTTTATCTCAAGATATACAGAACCCAGTGCCTGACATACTATTGAAGTCCAGTAAGGGTCAGGGTTAATATTGATTGCTGTCTGATAGTGCTCGATAGCATCGTCGTATTGCTCAAGCTGTACGAGTGCAAAAGCCATGCTGTTATGATAAAACGGGTTGTCGTCGTCGCGTTCCAATGCCATTGAAAAAGCGTTTACGGCAGGAAGGCTTTCATTCTTTTGCAGATACAGATGACCTAATTCGTAATAAATTTTATCATTATCAGGTTCAATTTCTAAAAGTTTTGTATAACAGTCGATAGCTTCGTCATACTCTTGCGGAAAATGAGTCTGCACAAGCGTTGCCATTTTTACAAGCGCATCTCTGTCGTAAGGATTTGATTCAAGAACCTTTCTGTATGCATCAAGCGCAATCTCGGGAGCGTGTTCTTTGATGCAGATATCACCGATTTTGTTGTAAAAATACTCATCGCGTCCGGTGTTTATTGCAGCCGAGTCATAAGTTGCAACAGCAAGTGTTGAGTTCTTTATTTTTTCCAAAAATCCGCCGTATGTTTTGTAAATAAACACAAGGGCATCATCTGTAACATTTTTATAAAGCATTCTCAAAGACGGCAAATCCCACAGTACTGTGAGACATCCCGAGCATGCGTAATAAACCATTCGTATAAAATCAACAAAGGACGGTTTTACGTTGTTGATTTTTTCATAGAGCATTGAGGCAAGAATCAGTCTCGGACGTGCGGAATTAACTGGATTAATCTTAATAGCATCTTTAAACTCTTTTTCCGCTTCTTCAAAGTCATGCGCAAGCTTTAAAAAATACCCCGTATAAAGGTGTGCGTTAGGGTTGTCAGGGGCGATATCCACTGCAATTTTGCACTGTTCAATAGCAGAATCCAACGATATCTGACCGTTTTCAAACATAAGACTTGCCAGACGGTAGTATGTTTCAGGAATCTGCGGGTTGAGCTTTATTGCCTGAATATAATAATGCACAGCGTTTTCTAAATCAGCGCTGTTGCTTCTTAACAAATATTTTTCGTGGTAAATACGCGCTTTCTCGAGCGTATTCAATACATTTTGTTTTTTCTCTTTATCCTTCGTAATATCGGTGTCTTCTATGCTACCGGATTTCTTTTGCTCTAGCATGCCTACCTCAGTCTTATGTCTATATAGACGTCGATAGAAATTTTATTAAATTTAATTATTTATAAAGAAATCCTCCACATATACCAAATTTTTTAAAAAAGTTAAAATTTTATATAGTCAGCTGACTCCAAATGAATCTAAAAAGTTGCTTAGCCACCGATATTAAATAAAGTGCCATCCTGTGAAAGTGTAATGATCGAAGAATCTGTAATCAATAATAATAGATTCTTCGGCTTGCGCCTCAGAATGACGTTTGGGACTCTGTTCTCATTTTTCGGTCATTCTGAGGGAATGAAGTGACCGAAGAATCTAAAATAACGAAAATATACATCATTTGATGACGAAAATCGTTATATTGTAACTATAATATACACCGGCTATGCCTATATCAGGCATATTTTTCTATTATGTTGTGTATAGCAGCTTCTGCAGTGTCTAAAATTTCGTATAACTGCGGTTTGGTAAACGGGTTGCCCTCTGCTGTTGTTTGAAACTCGATTATCTTACCGCTTTTGGTCATAACAACATTGGAATCAACCTGAGCGTGAGAATCCTCTGCATAATCCAAATCAAGCTTAACCTCGCCGTCAAAGAGCCCGACTGATACTGCTGCAATGGGTTCAAGTATAGGATTTTCCTTGACAATGCCCTGCTCAATCAGCTTTTTAAAAGCTTCTTCCAAAACAATATATCCGCCGCAAATACTTGCACAGCGTGTTCCTCCGTCTGCCTGTATAACATCAGCGTCTATAGTGATAGTTAATCCTGTCATTTTTTCAAGATTCACACAGGAGCGCAGACTTCTGCCGATAAGACGCTGGATTTCCTGTGTACGTCCGGAGATTTTTGTTCTTTCTCTCTGGCAGCGCGTGTGTGTGGAAGTGGGCAGCAGGGAATATTCAGCAGTAATCCAGCCTCTTGGGTCATCTTTTTCCATCCATTTTGGCGCTTTTTCTTCTGCTGTTGCTGTGACAATAACTTTTGTATCGCCAAACTCAACCAGCACTGAACTCAATGCGTGTTTTGTATAATCTTTTGTGAATTTTATGGGTCTTAATTCTTTATTCCCTCTGTTGTTATAACGCTCAGACACTTTTATCTCCTTTTTTATATTATCTTTTTGTGTTAATTTAATCTTAGCAAATTAGTTTAAAGTGGGATAGATTATGACAAAATTTTACTTAACTACGGCAATCGATTATGTTAACGGCGCACCGCATATCGGTCACGCTTACGAAAAAATCCAAACGGATGTTCTCGCCCGCCACTTTCGTCAGAGATATGACGATGTTTTCTTTTTAACAGGTACTGACGAACACGGAATTAAAATACAAAAGACGTCTGCTTCTATGGGGATTACCCCGAAAGAACTCTGCGACATTAATGCAAACAAGTTCAAAGAATGCTGGGCAGGGCTTGATATTTCATATAACAAGTTTATCCGCACAACAGATGAAGAGCACGAAAAAATCGTGCAAAAAATATTCAAAAAATTGCAGGACAACGGTGATATTTACAAACACTCATACACTGGTCTGTACTGTTCCGGATGCGAATCATTTTTAAATCCGCGTGACCTGACAGAAGACGGACTCTGTCCAGACCACCTTAAAAAGCCAGAGGAGGTTAAGGAAGAAAACTACTTCTTTAAACTTTCAAAATATAAAGACAGAATTATTGAACATATCAAAAAGAATCCTGATTTTATTCAGCCTGATTTCAGAGCAAACGAGGTAATTAACCAGCTTGAGCATATTGAAGATATTTCCGTATCACGTTCAAAAGACTCCGTAAGCTGGGGTATTCCTGTTTTGGGTGATGAGTCTCAGGTGATTTATGTATGGATTGATGCATTGTCAAACTATATCACTGCGTTAGGGTATGACCCCGAGACGCCATCAGAAAGGTTCAAAAAATACTGGCCTGCAGATGTTCAGGTAATCGGTAAAGATATCCTTAAATTCCACGCAATATACTGGCCCGCATTTTTATTGGCGCTTGATATTCCGCTGCCTAAAACAATACTTGCGCATGGCTGGATTACAATCGACCAGACAAAAATGAGCAAATCTTTAGGCAATGTTATTGCTCCAAAAGATGTAATGGAATCGTTTGAACTCGCTCATCCCGATGCTTTCAGATACTTTATGATGGTAACAGCACCGACAGGACGCGACGGAAACTATTCTGATCTTGACTTTAAAGAAAGAGTAAACGCTGACCTTGCCAACAACATAGGCAACCTGCTAAACAGAACATTAAATATGCAGGTTAAGTACTTTGACGGTGAAATTAAGAGCGAATTTATCACCTCTGCTGACACGGAGATTGCAAAAGAAGCAATGAAAACCGTTGAAGCTGTTAAAGCAAGATTCGACAAGTACGAAGTAGCCGAAGCAGCCCAGGAGATAGTAAACTTCTCCAACACTGTTAACAAATATGTTAACGATACTGCTCCGTGGGGAATGGCAAAAGAGGGCAAAATGCAGGAGTGTGCGCAAGTACTGTACACAGTTCTTGAGTCTATGAGATTTATTGCAACACTGCTTGCGCCTTATTGCCCAAACATTGCAAAAGATGTTTACAGCCAGTTGAATCTTGATATTGACCCGTGCGCTGTTATGTTAGACAGCCTCAAATGGGGCGAGATTCCCGCCGGTGTGATAACCGAAAAATCAAAGATAAAGCCGGTATTTTTGAGGCTTGATTCAGAAATCGCGGGAGCTTCCAAAAAAGCATAAAAAGAATAAAAAAGGAATCTAAAAGATTCCTTTTTTATTTTTTAGATAATCAAATTACTCTTTTACAACCCTTGCCGGAAAACCAGCAGCGGAAATTTCTTTTGCTACAATCTCTGCCTTGTTTGCATTAGCATAAGAACCTGCCTGCAGCACATAGCTTCCGTTTACTTCTTTTACAAACGGGCTTACTGCAATATTTGTATTCATCAGCCTGTTTTGAGCCTGGATAGCCTGCTCTATTGTCGGATATGAACCGACAAAGACCTTTGACATCTTGAATTCATCAGAACCGGATTTTGATGTTTGAACGGGGACTGGTGGTTCTGAAACAGCAGGTTTTTCTGTTTGCTGCGATTGAGGATTAGCATATTCAATAGGGGCAAGTGCTCCTGGTTCTGAATTTTCATCGGAAGATGAAGTTTCTGATTCCCTTACTTTTTCACCCTCAAGGTTTTTGTTCTGATTGTCTGTAGTTTTGTATTCAATTTCTTCTGATTGACCGTCTTCACGTTTTGAGACACCCGGCATGTTGTCTTCCATCTGAATCCATCTCAAACGGTCGTCAATCGGCTGTTTTACTTCGCTTTCAGTGTCATCGTGCTGCATTGAAGACTCTTCACCGCCGCCGATTTCTACATCAACATCAGGAGACATACTTTTTATAAAATAAGTTATTACTATAAGCGACACCAGAAATGTTATAACGAATAATGTTATGGTTTGCTTAATTTTGCTTGAGTTTGCCATAAATTTTATACTCCCCTGACTTTACATACGGCGTCTTTAATTTCCGAGTTTTCTTCAATATATCGTTTCATGACATTTTGGGCAAATTCTTCAACTTCCGTAATACCTAAATCACTGGTGAGTCCGCAAGCAGCTACGGGAGCACCTGCAGCGTCAATGTTTAAGCCTGTGTGGATTAGTCCGGAGGTTGTTGATTTTGTCGCAATTGAAACAGATAGCTTTTTATTAATACCGTCAATTTTTACAAAAATATCGTCGCCGCTGCGGCTTATTTCGAATTTATCGCCTGTAATTTTTTTTAATTCTTCAATAATGATGCATATTAAAAATCTCTGTCTTAAAACGCACTCAGAAAGGCTGATTTCGAACTGTTCAAGGATAAAGCTCAACATTTTTTTGCTGTATATTGGCGAATTTGATATAACATCTTCGATATCAACCATTTCTGTAATTTTTACATCTGTCTCGCCTGTAAAAGCAACTATAGCATCACCTAAAATATGAAAATTTTTGTAAATCCAGTGAGGAGCAAGCTGGCTGCCTATGTATTTTATTTCTTTATCGATAAATAATGATTTCATATCCCCATTCCTGTGTTAACTGAAAAGTTCTTTTATTATTGTATCACAGCCGTTATTTTTAAGTGCTCTTTTTAAACGGCTGCAAGATTCGCATTTGCCGCAATGTCCCTGTACTGAACTGTAGCAGCTGTTTATGTACTGTAACGGTACTTTTAACTCCAATGCTTTTTTTATAATTTCTTGTTTATCATAATTAATCAGCGGTGCAATTACCTTTATGTCATGATTTGTGGAAGTTTTTAAGGTTTCATTTGTATCTTTTATAAATTTTTCGGAATTGTCTGAAAAAGTTGCAGCCTCTTCTTTGTTAGCGCCTATGACTATATAGTCATACCCGTAAGAATCAGCATATGCCGCTGCAATATTAATAAACAGCCCGTTTCTATTCGGTATCCAGACATTTTTCATGCTTTCTTGTGTTATTGTCTTATTATCAAGGCTGGTTGTGTCAATGTCGGGAATTTCTTCATCACTGACAAGCGAAGTAGTTGTTATTTCCTTTAACCAGTCCAGTTTTATACATTTGTGGTCTATGTTATAAAACTCCGCAAGTCTTTTGGATGAGGCAAACTCTTTTTCAAACGCTTTTTGTCCGTAGTTAAAAGTTAAAGCAAGCTCAAAATGTATGCCCTCTTTTAAAGCGGCAGCAATCGAAACAGCGGAATCCAATCCTCCTGAAAGTAATATTACGGCTTTTGGTGTAGTGTTAGTCATCTTGTTCATCTTTCAGTATTGTTCTGGCTTCTTCTTTACAAATATCACAATATTGGCTGCTGTCTATTATTCTGTTCAGCTCGTCTTCCCCTTCAATATTGTACAGGGCAATTACGGCGTTTCGTTTAACTTCATCATCACGGTCATTGAGCATTCCTCTTATTAAGTCTAGAGCCTCTTGCGTGTCGTAGTCCATAAGTGCTTCTATTGTGTTGATTCTGACCTGAGGGTTTTCGTCGTTTAATGATTTTTTAAGAACTTTAAAAGCCCTGTCATCGTTGGGGTTTAAACGGCAAAGTGCCTCTACTGCCTTTTCTTTGAGATATGTGAATTTATCCATAATTCCTGTTTTTGTTTCAAGAATTTTTACGAGCGAGTCAACTGCCCTCATATCTCCTATAAGCCCCAGAGCTGTTGCTGCCGATTCTCTTACATACACTGATTTTTCAGATTCATCAGAGGCAACGCTCATCAGCGATGTAACCGCATATCTGTCTCCCAGTCTGCCCAGTGCATCGGCACAGCTCAGCCTTACTTTGTAGTTTTCGTCTTTGTTGTTTAAGCAGTACATAAGCGCATGCACTGATGAATGGTCTTTAAGGTTGGAAATTGCCTTTGCACAAAGTACACGAACATTTGTGTAGTAGTCTTTTGGATAATCGGCATGCGGGGTGTGGTCTTTCATCAGCAGCAGTTCTGTTAAAGGAGCAAGAGAAGAAGAATCTCTGTATTTGTCCAGCTGCCTTATTAACCAGCATAATACTTCTGAGCGGTATTCTATCTTTAAAAAATAATTGAATATTGCAATTAATTCGATTTCAGAAAACTTGTCTTTTATATTTTCAAGGCAGTTTATCGTCTGAGCGTCTTCAATATCCTGTGCAACCAAACACTCAGATGCAATTATGTTAAAATCTATGCTTTTATTCTCAGACATATCCCCGATTTTTAACCCTTTTGTTAATGATATTTATAAACAAAAAACAAAAAGATATCAACTTTTTTTGAGGCGGGTAATGTATATTTTTTATATAGTCAACAGACTTTGATAATTCTATGCAGGGTAAGTAATAGAATGAGTCGTCATCTTGAGCAAATCAAGCAAATAATACAAAAAGACCGTGTTTTTTTATAACAGCGGTCTTTTTGTAGTGAATTTTTGGTCTTGCATATTTTTATTTAAAATAAGCAGCGTCGCAGCTTCCGCAGCAGGCTTTTTCGTAAGCATCTTTAACACCGGCGGCTTCTAAAAGTTCATAAGCATCATCGCCTGCTTTTACGCTTGCTGCAGCAAGATCCGGATTTTCAACAAAGAAATCAATTGAATCTTTGATGCTTTGAACCATCTGTGAATTGTCAAATTTCCCTTTGCGCACCAGTATACGTCCGTATGTTTCTGCAGCCTGCGTACCGTCATTTATAATTTCAGGCGCAGCTTCTTCCTGCCTTGGCTGAGGCTTATTTTCTTCCTTTTTGGCACTGGTGGTATACGTTGTGTGAAGATTGTTATTTATATTTAATTTGTTATCGAAGTTTGTCATATTTACTCTCCGGCTGTTTCTGTTTCTTTTTACTATTCTCGTCGTGTCTTTTCATGCTTTAAAACATGAACAAAAATTTTTTTGCTAGTTATTAATGAATTTTTTTTATGAGTATATACAATTTTTTAAAATTTTTCAACTTTATGTGTGCAAAATCCAAATATATCAAGAAAAATCCTTTTAAAGTGTAGTATATATACTTAATTAATATTTCTTAACATTTTGTTAATAGCTAATTATTTTTTCAGAAAAAATTTTCACTATAATGCAAATGAGCAAAATTTTTGTGCAGTGCACCAGATTAACAGCTATTATCGCTTACAATTGGCTGTATAAAAAATAAAAACTTGCTTTTTCAAATAAGAATATGTATAATAATTTTATTAGGAATTATTCTTAATAAGATGGTTAAGAAAATCCGGTTAGTTAATAGTAAGGTACGAAAAAAGAAAGAAGGAAATTATGGCAAAATTTGTATGCTCAGTATGTGGATATGTTCATGAAGGTGATTCTGCACCTGAAAAATGTCCTTTATGCGGTGCAACTGCTGATAAATTTAATAAAGTTGAAGAAGGCGCAGGCGCTATCGGCTGGGCTGACGAACACAGAATCGGTGTCGGCGCTGATGTTGATGCAGAAGTTAAACAAGGTTTGAAAGACCACTTTATGGGTGAATGCACAGAAGTAGGTATGTACCTTGCAATGAGCAGACAGGCTGACAGAGAAGGATATCCTGAAGTAGCAGAAGCTTATAAAAGAATAGCTTTTGAAGAAGCAGAACACGCTGCAAAATTTGCAGAATTGTTAGGCGAAGTTGTTACAAATTCAACTAAAAAGAATCTTGAAATGCGCGTAGAAGCTGAATCAGGCGCTTGTGCAGCTAAAAAAGCAATCGCAGCAAGAGCAAAACAACTCAATCTTGATGCTATTCATGACACAGTACACGAAATGTGTAAAGATGAGGCTCGTCACGGTCAGGCATTCCAGGGCTTGTTAAAAAGATATTTCGGTTAATTTGTATATTAATCGAACCACAAAAAGGCTTTCCTGAAAGGGAAAGCCTTTTTGTATGACATTATTTAAATAAGCATGGAGTTGTTTTTTTTTAGAAAATCATCTGCTCCATTAAAGATAGCAAACAAAAAGCGCCCGAAAAATTTCCGGACGCTTTTTGTTTAAACAGTTAAAAAAACTATTTTTTGCAAGCTTTGCAATCAACAGCTTCTTTGAATTTTTTACCAGCAGAGAAAGCAGGAACTGTTTTAGCAGCAATTTTAATTTCTTTACCAGTTTGAGGGTTGCGACCAGTTCTAGCTGCTCTTTTTCTAGCTTCAAAAGTACCAAAGCCTACTAATGTAACTTTTTTACCTTTAGCAACTGTTTTTTCAATTGTTTCCATCAAAGCGTTAACAACTTCAGCTGCTTCTTTTTGAGTAACTTTAGCTTTTTTAGATACTTCTTGTACTAATTCTTCTTTGTTCATAATGGTAAACCCCTTTTCTTAAAATGTACAATTCTTATTATATAAAATTCCTAAATTATGGCAAGTACTTTTTTTCCTCTATTTGTTGGTTTTTTTTAATTTGATTATGTTATAAAGCCTTTACTTTCGCCGGAAAAACGAATAATATATTTTTATTGTCAGGAATATAGAGGTACACAGATGAAAAATAAACTTGCATTTTCTTTGGCGGAAGCATTAATTACATTGCTGATAGTTTGTATTATTGCAATAGTTTCTGCACCTATGATTACTAAAAAAGCTAAAAAATCTATGCGGACAGAGTTCTGGCAGAGGGATTCATATGCAGATTCCGCTGTATCTGTGAGAAACGGCTACGATGTCAGATTCGGTACGGAATCTGAAAAAGATAAGAATCAAAGCATAGTAGTAGTCGGTACTCTGTATTTTAAAGACAGAAACGGTAAGGTCATCGGCTGGATAGCAGAAGACGGTTCTAACTCTTTTACAACGACTTGTCCTTCTGTGGTCGGCTCAGGTTCAGGTGTTGACCAGCAGACGATTAACCAGCTTATGCAAATGGTCAGACAGCTTTATTCTATGCTCGGGCAGCAAAAAGGCACAGGCAGTTATTCTGCGGGCGGTTCTTCGTATTCTTCCGGCAGAAGTTCTTCAAGGCGAGTTCAGCCGAAAAGAATTCAACCTAAAAAGATTCAGCCCAAAAAACTCAATGTGCCCAGCGGTCCAAACGTTCCGCAAAACCTTGGCGGTTATTCGGGAGTATCCCCGGATGCTATGAATATGGATACTTCTCAAATGCAGTCTGCATTGCAGGGTATGGATCAAAAAGAACTTCAGCAGATGATGAATCAGATTATGCAGATGTTTCCGGCACAATAGAGTTGTTGCTTTACTTTACCTTCCAAAGCAAATAAAATGTACTTATTAAACAAAGAAAGTCTTATAATGAAAAACAAACTTACTTTTTTATCTGCTATTGTACTCGGCAGTATATTGATTTCCTTCGGCGGGGCTGTCTTTTGTCCTGCAGGTGCTGTTAATGTACCTAAAAAGATACAGACAACAAAAATACAGACAAAAAAAGTACAATCTGCGCCAAAGCTGAATTCAACTTCTGTTAGCGCCAGCGGACCTAATGTTCCTCAAAAGGTAAGAGAAATACCCAAGCAAACGCAAGAAGAATATCAGGAACAATTGGAAAAAGAAGAACGCTTGAGAATACTAAGAGAATACTGGAAAATCATGTATGGTAACAGCAGGTAATAAAATAAAGGTGAGTCATTGAGCTTCGAAAGCTCGAAGCAAGGACTTTTTAAGGGGTGATTAATGTCAGCCTTAATGGACGGGAAGACGACACTAGATTTAAATAATAATCAATAAGGAATAAAGTAATGATAAAACCATGGAATGAGTATTTTTTAGAAATAGCCAAAACCTGTGCAACACGTTCGAACTGTTTCAGAGCAAAAGTAGGAGCTGTTATAGTCGGGGAAGATAAGAAGATTAAAGCAACCGGATACAACGGCACACCGTCAAAAGTTATTTCCTGCTATGAACTCGGCAAATGTTACCGCATAGAAAATAACATACCGTCAGGTACAAGATACGAAACATGCCGCAGTATTCATGCCGAACAAAATGCTATTATTCAGGCTGGTCAAGACAGATGTCAGGGTGCAACAATGTACATATACGGACACAACTTTATCTGTATTTTGTGTAAAAGATTTATTGTGCAGGCGGGAATAAAAGATGTTTATCTGCAAAAAGACGAAAACTCTGAAATCGTCTATGTTACTGTCGATGATATAAGAAAAGAATTAGATGAACAGCGTGCTGTATAGCCTGTTTATTAAAAAGAGGAATAAAAATGTCTATAAAAAAAATTGTAAAATACGGTGACGCCGTTTTAAGAAGACCATCTAAAGAGGTATCTAAAATTTCAAAGAAGATACAGACTCTGGTGCATGACCTATTGGACACAATGTACGCAAAAAACGGTGTCGGTCTGGCTGCTCCGCAGATTGGTGAAAATCTCAGAGTCTTTGTTATTGATGTTTCCACAGGCAATCAGCCTTTGCACCCTATTGTTTTTATCAATCCTAAAATTATAAAGAAAAGCGGTGCATGCAGCAGTTATGAGGGCTGTTTGAGTTTTCCCGATGCGTACACTGATGTTAAAAGATATGCTAATGTTATGGTAAAAGCTCTTGATATCCACGGCAAACCTTTTACTATTGAAGGCAAAGACGGCAGCTTGCTTGCCAGAGCAATCCAGCATGAGTTTGACCACTTAGACGGTATTTTATTTATTGACCACTGCAGAAGCACTTTTGAAGCTAACAGGATTCTTACGGAAAAAGGTCTTGAGCCGGTTGAAGAAGATAAACTTTTAAGCGAACCAGAAATAGAAAAAGAACTCGAGTCTATACCGTCTAATCCAGGAGAAACCATACTGGCAAACGGCGAAAAGAAGCCGGAAGACGAGGCTTAGGAGGAATAACAGGTGATAAATATCGTTTATATGGCTACGCCCGAGATTGCTGTTAACTGTCTGCAAAAACTGCTTAATTTTAACGATATAAATATTCAGGCAGTTGTTACACAGCCCGACAGACCTTGCGGAAGAGGCAATAAAATCACTCCCCCGCCGGTTAAGGAGTTTGCTCTTGCTCATGGTATAGAAGTTCTGCAAACAGATGCCTTGAAAAACGATGAAGAGCTGAAACAGAAACTGCGCAGCCTTAAACCGGATTTTTTCATAACATTTGCATTCGGTCAGCTTTTAACACAGGAGATTCTTGATATTCCCAAAATTTCCACAATAAATCTTCATGCTTCTCTGCTTCCACAATACAGAGGTGCAAACCCTATTCAACGTGCAATATATGACGGTCAGACCGAAACCGGCATTACAACTATGCTTACTGTGCTGGCTCTGGACGCAGGTGATATTTGTATGCAGGAAAAAATAAAAATTACCCCTGATATGACAGACGGGGAGCTTATGCATATAATAAGCGATAAAGCGCCTTTTATTATGTATCCGACAGTAAAACAGCTGTATAACAAAATGCTGACACCTAAAAAACAGGATGAATCACTGGTTACAATTGCCAAAAAGTTTAAAAAAGAAGATGCTTCATTGGATTTTTCAAAATCAGCACTGCAGCTGCACAACCAAGTACGTTCAATGACAACATGGCCCGTTGCCTGCACGACTGTTGACGGTAAAAATGTTAAAATTTTAAAAACAACCGTTGTTGAAAATGTCTCTCAAAATGAAGAATACGGCGTTATATCAGACATTACCAAAGAAGGTATAACGGTAAAAGCAAAACAGGGAACATTGCTTATTCAAGAATTAAAACCGGAAGGAAAAGCTAAAATGGAGGCTTTTGCGTGGACTAACGGTGCAAAAATTAAAACAGGAATGAAAGTCGGGGAAAAATGTATTCAAGAGGTATAAGAGGAGCTATAACGGTTGATGCCGATACACCGGAGAAAATTGAAGCTGCTGTTGTTGAGCTTTATTCAAAAATACTGGAGTTGAATGCTGTACAATCTCAGAATATCTCTCATATCATTTTTACAATGACAAAAGATTTAAAAAGTGTGTATCCTGCTAAATTTTTAAGAGCTAATTTTGATGTTGGCAATGTGCCGTTGATGTGTATGCAGGAGCTGTATATCGAAGGCAGCCTTGAAAAATGTCTGAGAATCCTGGTTGTTGTAAATACAGAAAAAGCACAGGACGAAATTAAACATGTATACCTTGGCGGGGCTAAAAAGCTTCGTCCTGATATTGCCCAATAAACCTTACTGCAAATATTATTTGTAATTAAATTTACTCAGCCAGCTCTTCCAGTGCAGCCATTTTCATAACTTCGGGCTTGGCTTTTTTACCAGTCCAGATTTCGAATGCTTTTGCTCCCTGATGAACAAACATATCAAGTCCTGTGATTGTTTTGTAGCCGTTTTTTTGTGCGAGTTTTATAAACTGTGTTTTTAAAGGATTGTATACTATATCGTACACAGCAGCATCGTGCGGAAGTGTTTTTAGAATATCTTCTTCAATTGGGCTTATGCCCATAGCTTTGCCGCGCATACCCACCGGAGTGGAGTTAACAAGCATTTTGCAATCGGATAAATCTCTAAGGCTTTGCATTTGTTTCAGGTTAAATTTAATGTCAGTAAAATTGTTTCTTAAAAAGTTAACCATGTCCTGCGCATTTATAATATTGCGTGCATAAAAATCAATTTCTCCGACACCGGTCTGTGTAAATGCTATAGCTGCAGCACGCGACGCACCGCCCGTACCTAAAATAGCAACTTTATTGTTTTTTAAATTTGCCTGTATATCAGCCGGTATAGCAGTTTTGAATCCGTAAATATCGGTGTTAAATCCTGATAATGTGTGGTTTTCGTTGATTTTAACGGTATTTGCGCATCCGGCAAGGTCAGCCAGTGAGTCAAATTCATCCAGAAACAGGGTTATCGGAACTTTTAGGGGAATAGTAACATTAAAACCGTTATATCCCTGCGCTTTTAGTTGTTTAACTCTTGTGATAAGGTCTTCCTGCTCTGTGTCTAAAAGTTCATATGTGCCTTCAATCCCCAGATCTTTTAGCATAGCATTATGCATAACTGCTGACAATGACTGCGTGAGCGGATGTCCGATGACGGCAAACTTAAGCATTAATTTTCTCCTTCGTTTTCATTTTTCAAAGGTTCGCTATATGAGCAGGAGTTGTTAGAGCATACGAGTTTTGATTCTTTTTTGGTAATTTTTTTAACCAGATGTGCTCCGCATTCCGGACATTTTTTAGCGACAGGTTCATTCCAGGATACAAAATCGCAATCAGGGTATTTGCTGCACCCGTAAAATATTTTTCCATATTTTGATTTACGCTGTATAACATCGCCTTCACCGCATTTTGGGCATTTTACCCCTGTTGAAACCACGAGTCTTTTTCTGTGTTTGCACTCTTCATTTGTGCATTGCAGGTATTTGCCATACGGTCCTACTTTGATAATCATATCAGACCCGCATTTTTCACATTTTTCGTCGCTTTTTTCATCAACCTGAACAGCAGAACCGTCTTTGTTAAGAGGCAGCATTGTTTTGCATTCAGGATACCCGGAACAACCGAGGAACTGTGTCCCGAAGCGGCTTGTTCTCACAATCATTTTTCTTCCGCATTTCGGACAAACGACATCTGATTCGATAAGGACTCTGGGCATGTTCTTTTTGGCAGAATCTACAGTATCATTAAAAGGTGTGTAAAAATCTTTCAAAACCTCGGTCCAAACTGCCTTTTCTTCTGCAATATCATCCAGCTTCGTTTCCATCTGCGCTGTGAACTCGTAGTTCATAATGTCTGTAAAATATTTTACAAGCTCCTTGCATAAAGTCCGCCCGAGAATCGTCGGTGCAAGAGCTTTTTCCAGTTTTTCAACGTATCCTTTTTGCTGAATTTTTGAAATAATCGGTGCGTAAGTAGACGGTCGCCCTATACCGTGCTCCTCGAGCGCTTTAACAAGTGATGCCTCGGTAAATCTCGGAGGCGGCTGGGTAAAGTGCTGTTTGGGGTCGATTTTGGAGAGTTTTAGTGCATCTCCTTCCTTTAAATCCGGAATTTTGCTCTGGTCTAAATCTTCATCAGATTCATTATAAACTTTTAAAAATCCGTCAAAGGTAATTTTGCTTGTGCCTGCCTTAAACAGATAATCACCTGCTGAGATATCTACCGATGTATTTTTGACTTTTGCATTTTCCATCTGCGAGGCAATAAAGCGCGCCCATATTAATTTATAGAGTCTGTACTGTTCTGATGTCAGGTATTGTTTTATGCTGTCAGGTGTTCTGTCAATGTATGACGGTCTGATTGCTTCGTGAGCATCCTGAACGTTTTTGCCCTTTCCTTTAACATAGTTGTTAGGGGTTGAGGGGTAATAATTTTGACCGAAATTTTCTGTAATAAAATCTTTTGCAGCAGCCTGTGCATCATCGGAAATTCTTACGGAATCGGTTCTCATATATGTAATCAAACCGACAGGACCGTCAGAGCCAATATCAATACCTTCGTAGAGCTTTTGGGCAATCTGCATTGTTTTGGATACGCCGTAGCCTAACTTAGAGCTGGCTTCACGCTGCAGGGTTGATGTTATAAACGGAGCAGCGGGTTTTCTTTGTGTATCTCTGAATGTTACTTTGGAAACCTCATAACCAAGACCTTTTTTGGTGAGTTCTGCAACAATTTTATCTGCTTCTTCTTGGTTCTTAATTTCGATTTTTTTGTCTTTGTATTTTGAAAGTTCAGCGCTGAACGGGATTTTATCCTTGAGCAAATCAGCGGATATTGTCCAGTATTCAACAGGTTTGAACGCGTCGATTTCGTCCTCGCGTTCGCAAATCATACGCAGGGCAACGCTCTGGACTCTGCCTGCCGAAAGTCTGTAATTTCTCATTTTTTCCCATAAAACGGGGCTGATTTTGTAGCCTACAAGGCGGTCAAGAATCTGTCTTGTTTGCTGTGCTTTAACTCGTTCCATGTCGATTTGTCTGGAGTGTTCCACAGCATTTTTAATAGCTTTAGGGGTAATTTCGTTAAACTCAATACGGTATATCTTGTTATCAGGTACATCAAGAACCTGCCTGACATGCCATGCAATAGCTTCTCCTTCGCGGTCAGGGTCGGATGCAAGCAAAACTTTGTCCGATTTTTTTGCCAGTTCATTAAGCTTTTTTACAACAGCTGTTTTTTCGGGAATAACAATAAATGTAGGCTCAAAATTGTGCGCAACATCGAACCCGAGCACCTTTGGCGGAAAATCTCTTATGTGACCATAGCTTGCTTCTATCTGATATGAGTCGCCGAGAATCTTTTTTATAGTTTTGGATTTTGCAGGTGACTCTACTATTACCAGTACTTTTTCGCCTTTGGCTTTTGATTTTGATTTTGCGGTCTTTGATTCTTCAGATGCCGCTTCTGCTTTTTTTGTTTTAGCTGCCATAAACCTTTACTTATTAAATTAATATAAAACGATAAGCCTTGATATAATAACATCTTGAAAATTATTAATCAATGCTTGGCGCTTGTATATTAATTTTTATAATTTTTATAGGTTAATCTGCTTAACAATTATTTATAAATTTGCACGTCATGGGAAAAATTGTAATAATAAGCATATTAATAGTCTAACCATTCCTTTCTTGACTTATGCGGCCTTTTCAATAATCGCCGCATTTTATTTTGCCTGTTAATGAGTCAAGTAAGTACTGATAACAACCCCAATTAACTATAATATTTTCATCCCCAAAGGTTTGTTATAAAATCGTTGTAGAAAGACAAGAGACGCTGACTCTGTAAGGGATTGGGGGAGTAAAGTATGACAACAAAAGAAGAGTGGATTGCAAAAGATTTAAAATACGTATGGCATCCTGATACCCAGATGAAACAGTATGAAGGAGCAGATTTCAAACCTACCCTGATAGAAAGAGGCGAAGGTATCTATCTCTATGATATTGATGGCAATAAGTATATAGATGGTGTGTCTTCCTGGTGGGTTAATACCCTCGGGCATTCAAACCCAAAACTAAACAACATCTTAACTCAGCAGGCGCAAAAGATTGAACACGTTCTTCTTGCTGATTTTACACATATTCCAGCAATAGAACTTGCCGAAAAACTTGTAAATCTTGCAGGCAGTCCTTTTTCCAAAGTATTCTATTCAGACGACGGCTCGACAGCTGTTGAAGTCGCTTTGAAAATGGCATATCAATACTGGTATCAAAAAGGTAAGCCTGAAAAAAAATACTTTGTATCAATGACTGACTCTTATCACGGCGATACGCTGGGTTCTGTTTCTGTCGGCGGAATTGATATCTACAAAAAAATCTTTAACCCGCTTGTCTTTGAAACCTTGAAGGTTTGTGCGCCGTATTGCTACAGATGCCCGAAAAATAAAGAATGCGGCAAATGCAATATAGAGTGTATTGACGAGGTTGAGGCTCTCTTTAAATCACGCAGCAGTGAAATTGCTGCGATGATTGTTGAACCGCTTGTGCAGGGGGCTGCCGGCATGAGAATGTACCCCCCGCTATATCTGAGCAAACTGCGCGCCCTGTGCGATGAATATGATATATTGCTCATTGATGATGAAGTTGCAATGGCTTTTGGCAGAACCGGAAAATACTTTGCTTTTGAACACGCAAATATAAAGCCTGATATTTTCTGCGTTGCAAAAGGCATTACAGCAGGTTATATCCCTCTTGCGGCAACAATTACAACCGACAAAATCTATAACGCTTTTTATGATGATTTTTCAACATTAAAAACCTTTTACCACGGTCACAGCTTTACTGGTAATCCTGTTGCGTGCGCTGTTGCTGTTGAAAACTTAAAAATAATGGAGGAGGAAAAAATAATAGACTCTCTGCAGCCTAAAATCGAAAAACTAAAACAGTGTCTGAAAAAATTCAAAGAGCTGCAGCATGTTGGAGATGTCAGACAGACAGGCATGATTGGCGCTGTTGAAATGGTTAGAAACAAATCAACAAAAGAGCCATACGATTTTGTTGAAAGAATAGGGCATAAAGTTTTTAAAGAAGCACTTAAAAACGGAGCACTGCTAAGACCAATAGGTAATGTTATCTATTTTATGCCGCCGCTGATTATTAAAGAAGAAGAAATTGAAAAACTTACAAAAATAGCGTATAATGCAATAAAAACAGTTACGGAAATGAATTGAGGACAAAATGAACTTGAAAAAGATAAAAGCATTCACAATGGCAGAAGTACTTGTTACTTTGACTATTATCGGCGTTATTGCAGCTTTAACAATACCGACATTAAACCAGAATACAAAAAATAATGAGATGGTATCCGGCTGTTTAAAAGCATATTCAACATTGAGTCAGGCTGTGGAAAGAATGAAGCCTGCATACGGACCTGTAGGTTTCGGTACAAAATGGAATGATGAAGAAGTCTTTTGGAAAGGTCAAAATAAAGATTATCAAGAAGGTTTTGCACATGAATTTAATGCTGTAAAAGTTTGCGGTAAGAATGAAAAAGGTTGTAACTGGGATGGTATTCCTAAACAACTTAACGGAACGCCTCACACAAACAGCTATGACGGATATAATTATAATCTTATAGCAAATGACGGTATGACTTACAATTTTTCAAAAGGAGATTGTGCTTCTGATAAAGGTATCTCTACTGACCGTTTAAGCAGAGCTATGGGACGATTCATTGTTGACGTAAACGGGACTAAAGGTCCTAACAGATTCGGATATGATATGTACTTTTTCTGTTTGATAAAAGGTGAAGGCATTGTTCCGGCAGGTGCGGATAATAATTCCGCAGGCTGTGTAAAAGGCGGTAACGGTATTGATTGCGCTGCAAAAGTCATTAAAGAAAAGAAAGTTGAAATAAAATAAAATAATAATAAAAAATTTAACCCCAGACTCCAATCAAGAGTCTGGGGTTTTTATAATATGTTTTATATTTGTCATTATTAGGGTACAGCCCAAAGAATCTATTTAAGCATGGCGGATTGGTAAATCAGCCATACTTGCGTTCTCGTCATCCTGAGCGAATTCAAAGACCATGAAGCTATAATCACCAATAAAAAGATTCTTAGGCTAATGCCTCAGAATGATATCCTGAAATGTCACACAGGGGTGATTTTAGTCTGCCAATATTCAATAATACGTTATTCTGGCGAAGCAAGAATCTGTTTTTGTTTTGTCTAAACAAACAGCAAAACAAAAGCCCTCATATCACAAATGGCAGAGGGCTTTGTTTAATATTAAAGTTTTTTATGATTAAGCTTCATATTTTTTAAACAGCAATGAAGCGTTGTGACCGCCAAATCCAAAGGAGTTTGACAGAGCATATTTTACTTCGCACTTTTGAGGTTTGTGCGGAACGTAGTTCAAATCAGCAACAGCTTCATCCTGATTATCAAGATTGATAGTAGGCGGTACAATGCTGTGATTAATTGCTTCAATACATACAATCGATTCTGCAGCACCTGTTGCACCGAGCATGTGTCCATGCATTGATTTTGTAGAGCTTACTTTCAACTCGGGATTGGTTTTTAAATCACCGAATACTCTTGCAATAGCCTGTGATTCAGCTATATCACCAAGACCTGTGCTTGTACCGTGAGCGTTTACATAGTTAACTTCTTTTGGAGTGATACCTGCATCTTTAATAGCAAGTTCCATTGCCTTAGCAGCACCTGCTCCGTCAGATGCCGGTGCAACTATGTCGTAAGCATCAGCTGTTTGACCGTAACCTACGATTTCAGCATAAATTTTTGCACCGCGTTTTTTAGCATGCTCAAGCTCTTCCAGTATAAGAACTGCTGCACCTTCTGACATAATAAAACCGTCACGGTCTTTGTCGTAAGGTCTTGAGGCTTTTTGCGGTTCGTCATTGTGTTTTGACAAAGTTCTTGCACTTGTGAAAGCACCAATACCAAGTTTTGTAATAACAGCTTCAGCACCGCCTGCAACTACAACATCTGCGTCATCCCACTGAATTGAACGGAATGCATCGCCGACAGAGTGTGCTGATGTTGCGCAAGCTGTAACAACAGCTTTGTTAACGCCTTTTGCACCGTGTTTAATAGAAATTCTGCCTGCACCCATATCCGCAATAATCATTGGTACAGTAAACGGTGAACATTTTGTCGGACCTTTAGCTGTGATTATATCGTGTTGTTTTTCAAATGTATCAAAACCGCCTGCTGCAGAGCCGACAATAACGCCGTATCTGTACGGATCAACGTTTTCGCCTGCAACTATACCCGAGTCTTTAATGGCTTCGTCTGCTGCAACCATTGCAAACTGAGTATATCTGTCCATTCTTCTTGCTTCTTTGGGGTCAAGATATTCTTCCGGTTTAAAATTTTTAACTTCACCGGCAATATGTACCGTGTGACCGTCAAGCGGAATATTTTCTATTGTGGAAATACCGCTTTTCCCTTCTAAAAGACTGTTCCAAAATTTATCAATACCCACACCAAAAGGTGAAACAATCCCTAAACCTGTAACAACAACTCTTCTTTTACTCATTTTCTAACCTTTACTTCTCTGAGAATGATTACCGTAAATTACCGGTAAAATAGTGGGGAGTATTTAAATATGCTCCCCACAAAATCTGTTTGCTATAAACTATGAATGAGATTCAATGTAGTTTACTGCGTCTTGAACTGTAGCGATTTTTTCAGCTTCTTCATCAGGAATTTCGCAGCCGAATTCTTCTTCAAAAGCCATAACCAATTCAACTGTATCCAAAGAATCTGCACCTAAATCAGCTGTAAAGCTAGCTTCAGGAGTAACTAAATTTTCGTCTACACTTAATTGTTCAACTACAACTTTTTTTACTCTCTCAAGAACTGTACTCATGTTTTTTCATCCTCTTTTTAATTAACTACGTATAAATAATTTTAATATTATTATACTATTTCAATATAAATATGCAATTTTGTAAAGCATAAGTAAATACTTTTAATGATTTTTAACATCTTTGTAGTGCTGTTTGGAATATTCGAGAGTTAATTTTTGATGCAAGAGCCGTGTTATAACTGTCTTAGTTGAGTCTGCCCTCTTTATGAGAAGCCTATGCTGAAAATTCCCTATTTCTTCTGGCGTTTTCTTTTCACAAAATAAGAAAATGTTATTCATAGCGCAAAGCTTCAATCGGATTTAGTAAAGAAGCCTTGTAAGCAGGATAATACCCGAACAGTATTCCGACAATCCCTGCAAAACCAAATGATATCAAAACAGGAATCGGGGAAATTATTACTGTCATCTCCGAAAACAGCCCGACAATTTTACTGCCAAGCACCCCGACTATGACGCCTAAAAAACCTCCGGCAAGCGACAGAAGAAGCGCCTCAAAAAGGAACTGAATCCTTATATCCATAGCAGTAGCGCCTATTGCCATACGTATGCCGATTTCTTTTGTACGTTCCGTTACTGAAACAAGCATTATGTTCATAATTCCGATACCTCCGACAAGCAGTGATACGGAGGCAATTGACCCGAGCAGAATCGCCATTGTGTTAGATGCCTGTTTTGCTGTTTCGAGCATTTGTGTAAAGTTTCTTATCGTAAAATCGTCTTCCTTGGTCTTTCCGAGGTTGTGGCGTTCTCTTAAAAGCTCTGTTATCTCTTCCTGAGCAGATTCAAGGCTGTTTTCGTCTTTTGCCTGCACGCTTATATGTTTAACCATGCCGGGAAAATCCGTGCCGAACAGTTTCTTTTGTGCTGTGGTAATTGGAATCAAAACTGTATCGTCCTGATCCTGTCCCATACCGTTTTGCCCCTTTGATTTTAAAATACCGATTATTTTAAACGGCATACCGCCGATGCGCACTGTTTTGTTAATCGGGTCCATATCTCCGAAGAGGTTTTCCGTAACCGTTGTGCCGAGCAGCGCAACTTTTGTATTGTTTTTTAAATCATCCTCGGATATTCCTCTGCCTGTTTCGACTTCCCACATTCTGATGGGCATATATCCGGGTGTAATACCGTTAACGGTCGTTGACCAGTTCTGGTTTGAATAAACAAGCTGCTGCACCTGACTGACTGTAGGCGCAACCTCCAGAACGGACGGGCAGTGTTTTAACATAGCTTCGGAATCTTTTATGGTAAGTGTGGGCTGTGTTCCGCTGCCCATTCTTACCCCGCTTGAGGTTGTAGAGCCTGACATTACCATAAGAAGGTTAGAACCCATAGACGCTATGTCTTTGTTAATCCTTTGTTTTGCGCCTTCACCTATGGAAAGCATTATGATTACTGCGCTTACGCCTATGATAATACCGAGGCTTGTCAATATCGAGCGCATTTTGTTAACTTTTAAGGAACGGAGCGAGATTTTTAACGTGGATTCAAAATCTATCATGCGCTTTTGACCTCCGTTCTGTTTGTGTTTATCTCATCGCTGATTATGTTTCCGTCTTTAAAACGTACAATCCTTTTGCAGTACTGGGCAATGTCTGGTTCGTGCGTTACGAGAATTATTGTTTTTCCTGTGTCGTTGAGTTTTACAAAAAACTCCATAACCTCAATGGATGTTTTAGTGTCGAGGTTTCCCGTAGGTTCGTCAGCAAGAATAATCGGCGCGTCGTTGACGATTGCGCGTGCTATCGCTACTCTTTGCTGCTGACCGCCTGACATCTGGTTGGGCAGGTGGTTTTCTCTGTATTCAAGCCCGACTATTTTTAATGCTGCTTTTGCTCTTTTTATACGTTCTTCGGGCGGAACTCCTTTGTAAATCATCGGCATTTCAACATTTTCAAGGGCAGATGTCCTCGGTATAAGGTTAAAGCCCTGAAAAACAAACCCGAGTTTTCTGTTCCTTATTGTGGAAAGCTCGTTCATCGACATTTTACTTACATCGATTCCGTCGAGAAAGTAGCTTCCGGAGGTCGGTTTGTCAAGACAGCCTAAAATGTTCATGCAGGTGGATTTCCCCGAACCTGATGCACCCATAATCGCCACAAATTCTCCTGTATCCACACTGAGTGATACGTCATTCAGGGCGTTAAATGAAGTATCGCCGGTTTCGTATGTTTTTATAAGATTTTTGATTTCAATAAGTTTCATCAGGTGTTTTTCTTTTTCTTAAAACAATCTCATCGGACGGCGCGGACCTTGCGCTGTTTTTTCATTTTCACCGCGTTTTCTGAGGATTACTCTGTCTTTTTCTTTAAGTTTATCTGATATAATTTCTGTTCTGTCAGAGTCTTTTGCGCCTGTTTTAATACTGATTCTCACCGGTTTTTTGTCTTTTATTACCCAGAGTCCCTGGTCTTTGTATTTTTTACCGCCTGTTAAAGCTTTGTCCGTAAACTTAAGCGCGTCAGTCGGAACGGAAATTACGTTTTCGCGTTTGTTTGTAATTATTGAAACGTTAGCGGTCATGCCCGGAATCATCTTCTGGTCTTTGTTGTCAACGTCTACAATTACCGTGTATGTAACAACGTTAGACACTGTGGTTGGTGCAATACGAACCTCTGTAACTTTTCCGTGGAAAATTTCGTCTGCGTAGCCGTCCAGCGTATATTCAACCTCCTGGTCTTTTTTTATTCTGCCTATATCAGCCTCGGAGACGTTAACCTCTATCTGCATATTGGTTAAGTCCTGCGCAACCTGAAACAATGTCGGAGTCTGGAAGCTGGCTGCAACGGTCTGACCTACGTCAACGGCACGTGATACAACTGTTCCGTCGCATGGGGAAACGATTTTTGTATATTTTAAGTTGGTTAAATTGTTTTGCAGAGTTGCTTTTGCCTGATTAATCGAGCCCTGCGCCGCAGCCAGCTGTGCAAGGTCTGATTTGTATGTTGCTTCGGCAAGGTCAAGGTCGCTTTTTGCAACATAGTTTTTTGTATAAAGCTTTTTATATCTTTCGTAGTTCTTTTTGTCATAAACGAGCATTGCCTCTACTTTAGCTTTGTTTGAGGTTGCGGCTTCCAGATCTCCTTTGGCTTTATCAACCTGCGCTTGAAACAGTGAAGGGTCGATTTGAGCCAGCAGTTGACCTTTGGTTACTTTGGAGTTGTAGTCAACGTAAATCTCTTTAATCATACCTGATACCTGAGAACCGATATCTACTGTGTTAACAGGGTTAACCGTGCCGGAGGCTTCTACTGCTTCGATGATGGTTTTTCTTTTTGCCGGCACTGTAACGTAATCCGCAGCGGGATTCTTTTTAAACCACAGTGCAAATCCGCTTACAAAAAATATTGCGGCGATTATTCCTGTTATGATAATTACTCGTTTTTTCATCTTACCCCCATGGATTTTTGGAATTGTTCTTTGGCTACGTTATAGTTGAATACTGCCTGAACAAAATCCAACTGAGCATTGTTGTAGTTTGTCTGAGCCTGCTGCAGTTCTATAAAATTGCCAAGCCCGACAGTATATCTTCCGTCTGCCAGTTCAAAGTTTTCCAGTGTTTGTTGAACTTTTTGCGCCATCAACGGAATTTTTTTCTGTAATACAACCATGTTAATATAATTATTTTTTACTTCAAAGTGGATATTCTTTTTAGATAGGTCAATATTTTCCTCTGCCATTTGAAGGTATGAATTGCCCTGCGCTACGCTGTATTTTATATCCATAAAGTTCAAAGTTGGGAAGTTGAGCGTAACGCCTACGTTAAAGCCGGTATTCGACACATCGCTGTTTTTTCTGTAGTTATAGCCGGCGCTGGCGCCAAGCACAGGCAGATAAGAACGTTTTATTGCTTTTAAAGATTCTTTTTGCGCTCTTTCGACCATAAGCAGTGATTTTAAGTCAGGTCGGTTTTCATAAGCCTTTTGTATTGCATCATTTACAGGCATAATCAACGGTTGAAATTTGTAATTTTGCAGTATATCCTGCTTTTCTATGCCCGAGGTAAGGATTGCGGTTTGTTCGTATTCTTTGCTGCCGCTTTTTTTAATTTTTGTATTTACATTAACTTCTGTTTTTTGAGGTTTTGTTCTTTGAAAATTAAAACTTTCCGTGTTTTTTAAGGTATACTCCGGTGCGTCGGGGTAATACATTGCGTTATTAAGCTCTACTATCGCATTTTCGTATTGACCTTGGGCGTCTATAAGGGAAATTTCTGCGTCCGTCAAATATACCTGTGCATTTACGACATCGATTTTTGATTTCAAACCTTCCTGAAAGAGAGCATTTGTTCTGTCGTAGTTGAGTTTGTTAATTCTGACAGAGCGCTCGTAGACATCTTGATTTGCCAGAGCCGCCAGCGCTCTGAAATACGCTAATTTAACATTGTATACAGTGTTAAGGATTGTATTTTCAAGGTCATAGCCAACAGATTCTCTATTATATTTTTGCATGTTGATTCTGGCAACAGTTGAGCCAAAATCCCATATAAGCTGGTTTACGCCGAGGTTTAATTGATAATAGTTGTTGTCCGAGGTTGTACTGCCGCCCTGATTGTAGAATCCGCCTCCGCGTCCGGAGTTTTTGTTATGCTGGGATGTAAATCCGTTGCCTATAGTAAGGCTCGGAAAGTAATCCGCTTTTGCTAGCCCGACCTGTGAATTTGCGATATCCTTCTGGGTTCTGGCGACTTTGATATTAGGGTCATTTGCAAGCGCAATATTTATGCAGTCTTCAAGCGAGTATTCCACATTTTTATTAACCTCTGCTTTCATCTGCACAGCGGGTTTTGTTGTTGTGTTTTTAGGTTTGTTCTTTTTAAACGGGATGGAAAATCCGTAAGCACAAGAAAATAGCTGGCAGCTTATAAATGACGCCAAAACAATGGCTGATATAGTTTTTTTATGGAGAACGGGTTTATTTTTCAACTCTGATTTTAACCTTGTAACAAATTTTGTTATTAATATTCTATATAAATTCATTAGCTATTAAATCATCCTATTATCTTATATTTTAAGCAACCAGCCCTTGAGAGCTATTTATAAATATGGCATGTCTTAAATCGCATGTCTGATTTTTTGTTACGTATTTATAAACGATTAATATGGTGATTTGTTCAAAAAATATTTTTTATTGTGCGTAGATGTAGTGATAATATTTATTATGTAATATTACTGGGGATTTTTATATTTTCAGCCGGAAGTTTCATTTCAAATTCAGATACTGCGCTTTTATAACAACTAATTTCAACCCCAAGCTCGCGAACTCGCTGCGCTCAGGCACACTCGCCTTGCCGATGTTCGGATAAGTTTTTGTATAAAACTGCGTAAGCAGTGTAGGCGGCTATACAAATAACGGCATATTCACAAAAAATCCGAC
>CASFCQ010000016.1 GCA_949293185.1 uncultured bacterium | reverse complement strand
AGGCGGATTTAAAGCTTTTGTTGCTAATTATATTAAATACTTCTTTATGCTCTTCGATTTTTCCGGTTTCAGATACAGTGAATATGTCGGTGATCATATATTGCAGGCACGAGAAGCTGTTCTTTCATTTTTACATATACCGATGGATCTCGGTGTGGAAATGTCTGACAATAATGAAATAAATAACAGACTTCTTAATGTAAAAACCGGAGCAGGTATTTTAGGATTTTTGGTATTTTTACCGTCTTTGATTACATCTGTTGTATTGGGAGCGGGAGCAGCAAAAAGACACAGTAAAAAACTTAACGTTATATTTGCTTTCGGTATTATGTTTTTGATAAACGTAGCCTGTCTTTCTTTTTCAATAGCTTACATGGTATTCAGTATAAGGTTTTTAACTTTTTTGATTGTAATTTCAGCACCTCTGCTTGCTGTTTCTTATATTAAAAAGACTAATATAATAAAACTTTTAATATTCTTTTTTGTAATGTCTTATTTTGTTATCATCAGCGTAAATCTTTCTGGAAGAGGGTTTATAGATATATTTAATGTGATTTTAAAAACCCCGACAATTATGCATGCCAGAGAACGCATACGATGTGCTTTATATGTCGGATTTGAAGGAAAAAATGCTTATTGTTATATGAGAGATTATATAGAGCAAAAAACACCTAAAGGTGCAAAAATTGCCTTGATACCGGATGCATTAGACAATATCTATATATTGAATATTTTAAATAATCATGGATATAACATAGACACACTGCTGGCTGAAAATGCACCTAATTACAAATATGATGATTACGATTATATTATTGTAACAAAACAGGTTATAACAAGCACAGTTATGTTAAAAGAAACAAAAGATACAAAAACTGAGTATAAAATTGCCAAAAACGGAAATGCTTATTATCCGACATACAGACCATTTTCATGTGTATATGAAAAACATGGCGGGGGATTCTATACTTCCGACCAGTATAAAGATGGCGCAATTATTATGGATTCCAGATGCTATATTGATCACAATTTCTTTGAACCTAAAGGATTCAAAATTAAACAGGTTTACGATTTTCGTTCGGAAAATGTTCGTTATCAGGGATATGTGACAATATATGAAAATACAAAGAAAGAAAATTGACACTGACTTTTGTCAAAAGTACAATTGAACAAAAGAGGGAACATGGGTGAAAATCCCGGGCTGAGCCGCAACCGTATAGCCGGAATACTCTTTGTCATCAAAAATGACAAATAATAACCATAGCTTCGGGATTTAGGCATGGGGTCATATTATAAGAATAAACTTATTTTGTCCTTGTTTTTTCCCGCAGCGCTGAGGAATTAAGAAAACAAGGAATTTTTTATGGCGGCAACGCTTTCAAGAGCAGCTAATAACAACAGAATAGGGACTTGTCCGCACGGTTTGCCAATGGGGGCTTGTCCCATCTGTAACGGTATGGGAGGCGGCGGAAGCGTAAAAAAAGATAACAAGCCTAAAGAAATGACCTGGAATGAGTGTTATGCTATCGGACAGATGCTTAAGGCGCAAAAAGAGGCAAGACTCCATACCCAGCAGATGTTTGCAGCCCAAACTCTGCAGGCTCATCTCGATAATTTGCAGACACAAATTAATGCAATGAAACTTGCTATATTAAATTCATCCCTGCCAAAACCAATAGCTAAAGCTTTAACTGTCGCTTTGGATGTTATTGTTACCCCTGCTGCAAAAGCTTTGCAGGCAATAAGCAACACTATACAAAATTTTGCAAATAACATAACAAAAACAATCGACTCTTTTAAGCAAAAAATAATTGATATAGCTGATAAATTAACAGCAATGCTTGGAGAAGCAAAAGCAGCTATTGAAAAGAAAATATCAGACAAACTTAAAGATATTAAAAAGAAAATTTTTAGTCTTTTTGGTATTTCCGAAGCCGAAAATGAAGAGGACGAGGAAATAAAAAGAATCGAAGAACAAAAAATGATTTTTGAAGAAAATACTACTAAAGAAACACTGTTTAATACAAAACATATGCCGCACCCATTCACCGAACAAGAAAGCGAAGAATAGTTAATGAGCTATATAAAACCATATCAGGATTTAGAAACCCAAAAACAATACCGCAATCAAACACAGACGCAAAAAAAGAACATATCCGAATTAAAAGAAGGTGTTGTTGTAAACAACCTTATAAAAGACAGAGATGTATTCTCTACAACTTTAACGGCAGACATAGATAATATGTATGACAATCTTGTCATTCCGGACAAAACAATAAAACCATCCACATTTGACAGCAAAGAGTCTAAAAAAACAAAAGAAAAATCTTTGCAGCGTTCTCTTACACCGCTGCTTGCCACTACTGTTGGTGTTTTTGCTTTGCTAGCAGGTTCAATGTACGGCTTAAGAAAGGCTGCTGAAATTAAAAAGAATCTTAAACCCTGGCAGACATTGCAGGAAGTAACAAAACATGTTTCTGTTAACGATGAACCGCATCTGGCAATGCTTTTAATGATTCGCGACCCTAACTACCGTAACGTAATGGGGGCACTTGGAGTTTTTGTACTGAGTTCAATCGGATTTGTTGCTAAAAACTTCGTTGACGGGGTAAAAGAAATCTGGGTAAGAAAAAAACAGGCAGATGTTCAAAGAAATCTTCAGGAGCAGCTTATTGAAGTCGAAACCAAAAGCTTTTCGGGGAAAATGCAAATTTTGAGGAATATGCTTGCTGAAAAAGCAAAAGAACTCAACTCTGTCTTGCACAAAAACAATGTAGGCAATGAAAATACAACATTTAAAAAATTTATATCATTTAAAAATTCTCAAAACCCGTCTTCTAATATTGGTTCAGATAAAAAACAAAATAATTTACTTGCAGCGGCTTGTGTAGGATTGAGTGCAGCGGCAGCAGCTGTTTTGGGATTTTTGTCAATGAAAAATCTCACAATGGCAGCAAAGACTTGTGAAGATATTGCATCAACAACGTTAAAAGAATTCGGCAGCAGTTTTTCTAAAATTGAAAAACCTTCTCAGGGTGTGCTTGAAAAATTAAAAAACAGAATTGTATCTCTGAACCTCAACAAAAAAGAACTCGATGAATTTTTTGCTGATTTAACAAACCTGCCGAAAGGTGAATATACCTCTTTTAACGGTGAAACTTACAAAAATTACAAAGATTATGTTGTCAGAGAGGTAGAAAAACTCACGGATGAAGGTGCTGAAGCAATTGCCGGCAAACCGTCCAACAAGCCTGTTTTGTTCTCTTACACAGGGGATTTATGCTCCCATCTGTATAATATGATAGTTAACCCGCACAGCCCTCTTTTAAAAATGGTATTTGGCGGAATGGCTGCAGTAACCACAGTAGGTTATGTCGGAGCAAAAACCGTTGAGGCTGTAAAGGAAGCAGAAGTCATAAAAGAAAACGCAAAAACAGAATTGGATTTACAAAAACGTCTTGTCAGTGTTGAATTGAAAAACTTTGAAACCAAAAAACGCAGTGTTATTGAACCATTGATGGATGAATTCAGAGTGCAGGCAATGAATGGTAAAGACAAGACAGAGCTAAAAACCAGAGCTGAAAATATTCTGTACGAAATTAAAAACGGTCCTCCGTTTGTTTACTCATAATTTTTACAAGGGTACAACTTATGCACATACAACCTGTTGTTTTTAAAAACTTTTATTCAATATCACCGGCATACCCGGCTGTACATGAGGAAGCCCCTTGCCAAATGGTTGAACATTTTAAAAAATCATTTGTATTACCGGATGAAAAAGTTAATCATGCAGTTTTTGACGAAAATCTTGCTCAAAAAATTGCCTCCTATAAAGAAAAAGCTGTTAATCCTGTTTTGAATATGCTTAAGAGCAGTGAAAACGAAAAAGATATAACTGCAGGTTTGTTCCTTTTAAACAGGATAATAGACGCAGGTGCAAAAAATGTTGGAGATACTTATCCGATTATTTCAAGATTTAATTATTCAAAATCTCATAACGTACAGGTAATGCTTGCCGGAATTTATAGAAAAACCCTTGTTCCCGACGCATTTGGTCCATTGATGACTATGTTTTTAAAAAACTCCCAAAACCCGGTACAAATACCATTTGATCCAAATGAGGAAGTAGGAGGCGCTATACTTGAGTACTTGCGCAACAAAAATGCACCTGAAACATATAAATTATCGCTAAAAGCCTGAATTTTTATAACAATTGTTATAATAGTCCTGTTTTTAGTTTGTAACAGAATATCTTAACAACTGAACAAATCGGTGCTTTTTTCGTTATATAATATGTGTACTAATATTATTTATTACGTGTGAGAAGGAGAAAATATTAAATGAAAAAATTATTTGCTTTGCTGGCTGTTTTTATAATTACAGGAATAAGCCTTGCGGCTAATGCGGCAACAACGACTCCTGAACAGGTTCTGGCATTTTTTAACAAATATGTTGATGCCGCAAATACTTATAGTGAAACTATTACGGATTACTACTCACCAAATGCGAGAATAATAAGAGTAGTAATGAAACCGGACGGCACAACAGCAACAGTTACTGCTAACACAAAACAGTACTTTAACCAGATGAGACTTGGCGCGAATCTTGCAAAAATTAACAAATATAAAAACTACTACACAGAACGCAAAATCACAAAACAGGGCGGTGACTTTAAAATTACCTGCTTAAGAAGACCTTCTACAAGTGATTACAAAATCCCAGCTCATTTTGTGATAGGTCTTGACGCAAACGGCAACCTGAAAATCAAAGAAGAAATGATGTATACCAAACAGCAAAAATTCTTAAAATACGCCAATAAAAAGTAATTTTTACTTATAAAGAACGCAACGAACACAATGAGAGTCTGATAGTTTAATTATGTCAGGCTCTTTTTGTTTACAAATGTCTTGGACATAAGGACATCTGGTATGGAAACGGCAGCCAACCGGCGGATTTTTAGGCGAAGGCAGCTCGCCTTGCAGCTTTATTTCCTCAGTTTCCTTTTTGTGAATAGAAGGTACTGCGCTTATCAATGCCTGTGTATAGGGATGTTTTGGCTCTTTAAATAAAGTTTGAGAATCAGCCAGCTCCACAATATTTCCTAAATACATCACAGCAATTCTGTCACACAGGTACTTTACAACCCCCAAATCATGCGAAATAAAAAGTATGGTAAGGTTGAGTTTTTCTTTTAAATCTTTCAAAAGTGTTATTATCTGTGCCTGAATACTTACATCAAGAGCAGAAACCGGCTCGTCAGCAACAAGAAAGTCAGGTTTTAAAATCAAAGCCCGCGCAATTGCTATCCTCTGTCTTTGCCCGCCCGAAAACTCATGCGGATAACGTTTTAAATCTTCATCGTTTAAACCGGTAAGGTTGATTATTTCATGTATTCTTGAGTTAATCTCGTTTTTATCACGGATACCGTGTACAACCAGCGGTTCTCTGAGAATTTTGTATATGGTCATTCTCGGGTCAAGGCTGGAATACGGATTTTGAAAAATCATCTGTGATTTTTTTCTAAAATCTTTAAGCTCTTTATTTTTAAGTTTTAAAACATTTTGACCGTCAAAGTTAACAGTGCCTTCCGGCTCAATAAGTTTTAAAACAGCTTTGCCCAGCGTTGATTTTCCACACCCTGATTCGCCCACAAGCCCGAGAATCTCACCTTTTTTTATCTCAAGGTTTATGTTATTAAGTGCGTGGAGATATTCTTTTTGGGAACTCCAGCTACCTGACAAAATCGGGTAATACATATTCAAATTTTTTATATCAACAAGTGTCTGCATAAAAATATTATAGCTGCTTATCCGGCAAATGCCTATAATCTGTTTGTTACAAACTAGTATACATTAAGGTAAACCCAGTAGCTTCTGAAAACCTTTTTGATATATTCTGCGGTTTCCGGATAGGGTATATTCTCAACAAACTCATCAAAATTCTGATAAGAGAGGTTATCTTTCCAATTTTGCACCGCATTAGGTCCGCCGTTATAAGAAGCAACAACAAGCAAATCATTGTTGTGTAATGTTGTTTTGACATAATGAAGATAAGCACAGCCGATGTTTATATTTGTTTTTGGATTATATAAGGAAGAAACCCCGCTGTATGAAATTCCGTTTTTGCTTGTAATATATCTGGCTGTTGACGGCATAATCTGCATTAACCCCGCAGCACCGGCAATACTTTTTGCGTTTTTATTAAAATAGCTTTCTTCTCTTATTATTGAAGTAACAATATAAGGGTCAAGTTTGTACACTCTTGCCGTATTATTAATAACGTCCTGATAATGCAGCTGGTAAGCAAGTTTGTATAAACTATCTTCAAAGTCAGGCTTCTGCTCCAGCGAATCAATAAAGTCACGCGCCAGAACTGCGGATGTTGCATACTCACCTTCTTTATATTTAATCCAGCTTAAAAGAGCCTTATTATTTTCGTCGATTTCCTGTATAAGCTTGAAATCATTAAGTTTTAAGATTGTATCAACAACACTTAAGTTATCATCAGTAATTTTTGTATATTTAGCAGGAAATTCAATGTAAGCTGTTTTTTCAGGTAATCTGTGCGTGACCCTTGTTTTCCAATCGTTAGACTGCCCGTATCCTGATAATTTTGATGCCCGATATGCATAGTAGCTGTCCGGGTATTTTGCGACAACTCTCTGATACAAGGCTTTTGCATCACTTTTTCTGCCTTCTTTTGACGCAATTTTGGCTGTCCAAAATAAAACTTTAGGCGCAGAATTTGTGTACGGATAATCTCTCATATGGATATTTCCGAGCATCTTTGCTTCCTGATAATCTCCTCTTTTGTAAGCTTCCCAGAAGAGGTTAGCAACAGCATCTGCAGCATATTTGCCGTTTTCATACTGGGTGAAAATCTGTCTGTTTAATCTGTTTTTTTCTTCTCCGCTGACGAGTTTTGCAAGTCTGTATAGAATAAAATCTTCACCCTGTGCCCGATAAGTCTGAGCCAGCGACAGAGCCTTGTACCAGCCGTCTTTCATCCCAACCGGGCTCAATGAAGCGTAGTTTTCCAGCACCGCAGGAAGCTCCTCTGCTGCAATATTTTTTGAATATTTTATATAGTTTGTTTCGAATATTTCCCGTGCTTTAAGGTACTCGCCTCTTTTAGTATAAAGTATACTCAAATATCCCCACGCAAGCTGCATATCAGACAAATTAAAATTATTGAATGCACGCTGATACTGTCCTGTTTTAAAGCAGGTTTGTCCTATTAAAAAATACTCATAAGGAGTAATCGGCAACCCAAGGGCTGCTATTTCATTTATACAATCCGTTGCAAATCGCCCATCCGGAGTAGTTGCAAGATATTGAACAAAGAACTCCTTGGCTTTAAGTTTTTTTTGTAAAATTTCTTTTTCGTTATCGTTTTCTTTTAGTTTTTCTTTTTGTATTAATCCGAGGTAGTAGTCGGATGCTTTTGCATAATCACTGTCTTTAAAAAGTTTTCTTATATCCTGAAAAGTTTTTTCTGCTCTGTTATAATCCTTCTCTTTATAACTATTTTGAGCAAGCGAGTAGTATACTTTTTCTATAAACACAGATTCAGGATATTTTTCTATAAACATCCTGTATTTTTTTGCAGCGGTTTGAAAATCATTCAGCTTGTCCGCACTCATTGCCTGTCTCAACAGTGCAATTTCATATATACCGGAAGTTTTTGAGACGTTAGAAAAGTTAAAATAAGCATTTTCAAAATCTCCGCTTTTTACATATTGAAGCCCCTGATTATATGCCTTTAAATCCTTTTCTGATACTCTCGTCATCTTAAAAACATTTGTCAGTACTATCAAAATCAATACCGCAAAAGCCGAAGCTATAATTATAAATTTTAATTTTTTTTTCCAGTCCAATTTATTTTGTTCCCTTGATTATTTAAATTTAAAAAAACGTTATAAGTATTCCTCTAATTGGTATAAGAGAGTAAGGTTATTTATCAATAAATATAGCATATATAAAGTATAGTTGTTAATGCGATGAAGTGAAATGTTTACAAAGAGAGGGGGAGAATATGCACATTTATTCTTTATATGAGTTTGAAAAAAAACAAAAGAAAAACATTATAAAAAATATGTACAAACCTGTTATGCTAAAACAATATTTACCCAAAAACAACGTTATCAAAAATTATATCTATTATAACGAGCCGTATACTACACAAAATTAAGCACAAATATTTATTAAACCAAAGTCCGGCTTGCAGAATTTGCCCAAATAAGTTCCTCTTTTTGTTTACGTTTAAGTTTTTTAATGCGGCACTCCTCTTTCATCGCGTCAGACTTTGTGGCGAATTCTTTTATATAAACCATTTTTAAAGGTTTGTGCGCTCTTGTGTATTTTGCGGCAAGTCCAGCCTGATGTTTTTCAAAACGTTTTTGAGGGTCGTCTGTGTAACCGCAATACAGTTTGTTATCAACAGTTAAGATTATATATGTATAAAATTTTTTGTCACAGTTTTCCATCTTACAAAGCCTGCGCTGAGTTCAATATTTGATTTAATTCTTCAACAATAACATTGTAATCCGTTGCACTCATAAGTTTTCCGCGTACTGCTGCTGCGTTTTGAATTCCTTTTATGTAATAAGGATAAAACTTTCTCATAAAAGGGATTGCATTTTTTCCGCCGCGAAGCTCAACTTCCGCAGCCAGATGTTCTATTGCCCATTTTATTTTAGTTTTTATATCCGCTTCCTCAAGCAACTCACCTGTTAACAGGTAGTGTTCAATGCGGTGAATTAAATCAGGTGCTCCGAGTGTTGCACGCCCGACAGCTATACCGTCCGCCCCTGTTAGTTCAAGACACTCTTTTGCTCTTTGCGGACTTGTTATATCTCCGTTGACAAACACTGGAACGGTTATCTCTTTTTTTATACCCGCAATTTTGCTCCAATCTGCGCAGCCTGAATACATTTGAGAACGGGTTCTGCAATGTATGGTCATAGCGTCTGCGCCGGAATCCTGCATAAGACGTGCAAATTCGAGAAAATTCATTTCTGTTGATGTATACCCCAGACGAAATTTTACGCTGACAGGAACATCAACAACATCTTTTATTGCTTTAACTATGTCAGATGCAAGCTCAGGTGTACGCATAAGCGCAGACCCGTCACCGCCGCAAACAACCTTGCGCACCGGACAGCCCATATTTATATCTATAACGGAAGGTTTTCTATCGAGTTTCATCAGCTTTTTTGCAGCAGTTGCCATCATTTGCGGCTTGTGTCCTGAAATCTGATAAGAAAGAGGTAATTCATTTTCTCTGTTCTCAAGAATCTTATCACCGTCTTTTCTGTTTTGCATAAGCATTTCAGAGCTTATCATTTCCGTTGTCAAAAGACTGTCTTTAGAAAATCTTCTTATTAACTGTCTGTAAGGCAAATCCGTAATACCCGCCATAGGGGCAAGCATTACCGGACTTTTTAGCAAAACATTACCGATTTTTATTTGGAATTCTTTATTATTTTTTTGAAGCGGCCGGTTTTGTTGTTGTGTTTGATACAGGTTTGTCATAGGCTTTTAGTTCCTGTATTCTCTTTTGAGAATATCTGGTGTAGTCATTTGTTTCGGCAACCTTTTTGGTTTCTGTCAGATACTTTTTATAATAAGTCAGGGCATTTGAGTACTGAGCAAGATAATCATAGTCAATTGCAATCGAATAGTTTGTTATTGTCAGTTTGGGGTTATATTGCAGAGCTTTTTTATAATCATTTATTGCCTGCTGATATTTCTTTTGAGCATCATACACAGTAGCTCTGTAGTAATAAGCATCGGCATTTTTAGGGTCAGCTTTTACCACATTATTTAACACATTCAAGGCTTCTGTATACTGCTGTTTTTCTATCATGGAAAGAGCTTTATCCATTTGCGCTGTGGACTCCTGTTCTGTTACATAAGCCAGCAAATCTTTTGTTGATTTATGTTCCGGATTTATTGCCAGCGCTTTTTTAGCATAAGTCTTTGCATTTGCATAATCGTTATCATTTGCGTAAGCAAGAGCCGTAAAATAAGCGGTTTCAATATTTTTCGGGTCAAGCTGCAATGATTTTGCATAAGATTGTGCAGCCATCTTGTTATTGCCGAGAGCCTGATAACAAGCACCTATACCCAAAAGAGCTTCCGGAGTCATAGGCACAATTTTATTATAGATATTAATTGCTTCCTGATATTTCTTTTCTGCATAGAGCTTTGAGGCATCATTATACAGAAGGGATATTGTTTCTGCATCAATAGAAGCAAGTTGTTTTTTTATTGTTTTGTTTTCAGGAAACAAGCCCTGTGCGTCGCTTAGTAATGCACGTGCTTTATCATAACTGCTTTGCTGCATATAGGCTTGTGCAAGGTTGATGTACGCGTTCTCATTTTTTGGGGCAAGCTTTATTACCTGATTGTAGTAAGGAATTGCCTCTGCTATTCTGTTAGCTTTATGAAGTTCATACGCATAATTGTATAAAAGCCCGGCATTTTTCGGTTCTTCTGTAATTTGCTGTTTTAGATAAGTCAGTTTTTCCTCAGGTGTCATGGTTGTTTCGTACATATTGTACAATTCATTTTTAATATCCTGATTAGAAGGGTCAAGATTGAGCGCGAGTTTATAGTTTTCAATAGCCGCATCTTTTTTCCCCATAGCTTTATAACACTGGGCTTTATAAAGGTATGCAAGCATAAAGTTCGGATTGAAATTTGTTATTGTATCATAGGCTTCGATTGCTGTTTCATAATCTTTTTGTTCCTGATACAAAGTTCCCATATTCAAACGGGTAGTTGTATTTGAAGGATTAATAGATTCAGCTTTTCTGTATTCTGCAAGTGCCCCCTGATAGTCCTTCTTCTTTTGCAAAACAGCACCAAGGTTAGCATGAGCCTCCGCGTCCTGAGGAGTATCAGCAACCTTTTGACGCCAGATATTTTCTAAAGACATAAGAATATCATCATTGCTGCCTGTCTTTGAAAGAGCAAGATTGTATTCTTCCGCAGCGAGATCAATTTTACCCAGTCTTTCATAAGCTCCTGCAAGTTTTAAATGAAGATCACTGTTTTTTCCATCCAGCACAATTGCTTCTTTTAAATTATCAACAGCCTGTGCGTTTAAATTTAATATATAGTAAATCGAGCCTATATTTGCGAGAGCTTCTTTTCGGCAAGATGTATCATTAACCGCTTTTTGAAACTCTGTCATTGCGGCGGCAAATTCTCCCTGTGCTCTGAGAGATTTGCCCATGGTAAGGTGTCCCTTAGGTGTTTGGTCTGCATTTATTGCATACAAAATGGTATCAAGATTTTCTTCCATTGTATTTATATCCGCAATATATTTAGCTTCCGCAGGTTCATTGTTATAATATTTCATATAAAAAATAGCTGAACGCAGATCATTTGCGGCTTTGTTATAATCCATCGCTTTGTTGTTATAATATTGCGCTCTTTCCAGATATGTATTAACAAGCTGGATTCTTGCCGATTTATCTGCAGGATTTTCTCTTAAAGCTTTACGAAACTCCGCAATTGCTTCAGTATAGTTATTTGCTTTTAAAAGCTCAAGTCCTTTGTTGTAATATGCAGTACCGGCTTGAGAATAGTTTGAGTTGTCATAATTTACATTAACAACGTTTTCTTCGGCAAAAACAGACTGGGCGTTCATCATTGCAAGTAAAAAAAGTACCGTTAATATTTTTTTCATTTTGGCTTGTTTATGCATAGCGCCGCCTTTCTGTTTTTGATGGACAAAATATGTATATATTATAAGTCAAATTTTAAAAATGGGAAAATTAAGCTTGTTTACGTTACAAAATATTACCAATTGTATTGCTTAAAAAAAATTACCATGTATGATAATAATGTCAGAAAAGTTACCCGACAATTTAATATACACTCGGCGGATTTTTTCCTGCCTCATTTTTGTTGTTAAATTGTCTTTAATATTTACCCAAACGTTTACAATTACACTAAGGAAAGGTAATAAAGTGGAAGAAAAAGAAATTCAAGAAGTTGAAACAGTTGAAACTGAACAAACTACAGAAACAGCAGAAGCTGTTGAAACTGTAGAAGCAACTGAACAACCTGCAGAAGAAAAACCTGCTCCGGCTAAAAAAGGCAGAGGTCAGGCTAAAGGCAAAGGCAGAAAAAAAGTAGAAACAGTTGAAAACGCTCCTCAATCCGAATGGAAAGAAAGAGTAGTTCAAATCAGCCGTGTAACAAAAGTTGTTAAGGGCGGTAAAAAATTAAGCTTCAGAGCTATCGTTATCGTTGGTAACGGCAAAGGTCAAGTCGGTGTTGGCTGTGCAAAAGCTTCTGAAGTTATCATTGCTATTCAAAAAGCTATTGCAGAAGGCAGAAAAAATCTTATTACAGTACCTATTTTCAAAACAACTATTCCTCACCCTATCACAGGTCGTTCAGGAGCCGGTGCTGTTATGTTGAAACCTGCTTCTCAAGGTACTGGTGTTATCGCAGGCGGTGCTGTTCGTGCAGTATTAGAGCTTGCCGGTATCGAAAACATTCTGAGCAAATCATTAGGTTCAAAATCTCCGCTTAACGCAGCTAACGCTACAATGGAAGCTTTAAAAGGATTAAGAACATTCAATGATGTAGCTAAAGTAAGAGGTTTGTCTCTTAATCAAATGCTCAATGCATAATGTGTAAGTTTTAATCAAAACAAATAAGAAAAGGAAATAACAAAATGGCTAAAGATAAATTTGAAAAAGTTTCGATTAAACTTACAAGAAGTTTAATCGGCTCAACAAAAGAACAGATTAAAGTTGTTAGAGCACTCGGTTTAAAAAAGACTAACGATGTTGTTGAACACTTTGCAAGTCCTACTATTATGGGTATGGTTAACAAAGTTCCGCATCTTGTAACAGTTATTAAATAGTTAAGTACATAATTAATTAAAGGACAATATAAAATGGCAGAAAGAATAACATTAGAAGATTTAAGACCTGCTGACGGCGCTACTCACAGAACCAAAAGAGTAGGCAGAGGCAGATCATCAGGTCGCGGAAAAACATCTTGCCGCGGTCATAACGGTGAAGGACAACGTTCCGGCAGCTCTCAAAAGAGAGGTTTTGAAGGCGGACAAATGCCGTCTTACAGACAAATGCCTAAATTAAAAGGCTTCACAAACTTTGCAGCTCTTAACTGTGCTCAAATCAATGTTAAAGATATTGAAAAATTAGACGCATCTGAAATTGATTTGACCTGGTTAATCCAAAACGGCAAAGCTCACCCGAGTTCAGAAGTTTTAAGAGTACTCGGCAACGGTGAAATTTCTAAAGCAGTAACCGTTAAAGCCAGATACTTCACTCCGTCAGCTAAAGAAAAAATCGAAAAAGCAGGCGGCAAGGCTGAACTGGTTTAAAAAAGTTAAAACAGCAAGCCGACAAATACGGCTTGCTGTTAACTTATATTCTCCGTACTGATATGGGGAAAATTTGTCAGGCGGAGAAAGCAGAGGAATAATATATAGACTTAAAAAAATTTGTCTACACCTCTATTAAAAGAAATATGGAGAAAAAATAAATGCAAAATGCAAGAATGAAACCCCCATCAATGGATGATGTGGTTTCTATGTTTCAGGCTTCCGGATTGAAGTCAAAATTAATATTTACTTTTGCAATGATTGTAATTTTTAGACTTGGTGTTGCTCTTCCTTTATATGGTATCAATAACGAAGTTTTTTCTAAAATTGCACAGGGGAACAATATAATCGGATTTATTGATTTGTTCTCCGGCGGTGCTTTAGCTAACGTATCAATACTTGCTTTAGGTATAGGTCCTTACATCACCGCGTCAATTATAATGCAGCTATTAACGGTAATTATTCCGCACCTTGAGCAGCTGCAAAAAGAAGAAGGCGAAGCAGGCAGAAGAAAGATTTCTCAATACACAAGATATTTCACTGTATTTATATCTTTCTTTCAGGCTTGTATTTTCCTTTTATATCTTTTGCATCAGGCACCTGCCGCAATTTTGCCTGGTGTATCCCACATTGCGTTCTTTATAGGGTCTGCTATTATTCTGACAGCAGGTTCTGTATTTGTAATGTGGCTGGCTGAATTGATGACGGAAAGAGGTATCGGAAACGGCGGTTCTATGCTGATTTTTGTAGGTATTATTTCAAGAATACCGTTTTACTTTGAAAAAACAGGTCAGCTTGTTGCCAATGATACATCATTGCAGTTGTCACTGCTGGTTTTACTGGCAATCTTTTTTGCTACAATGGTATTGATTGTAATTATGCAGGAAGCTATCAGAAAAGTTCTTATAGTTAACCCTAAACGTCAGGTAGGCAACAAAATATACGGCGGTGTAAACACTTACATTCCGTTCAAGATGAACCCCGGCGGCGTAATGCCAATCATCTTTGCGATTGCGATTTTGCTGTTCCCGACAACCGTTATAAGTATTATCGGTCAGGCAAATTTACCTGCAGGGGCACTCAAAGATACTATCACATGGTTAGCAAATTTCTTGAATCCTTCAGGCTGGGTTCATTATGTATTGTATTTCTTATTGATTGTATTTTTAACTTTCTTTTACGCTTCTATTATGCCTAATATGCAGCCGAAAGAAATCGCAAACAATCTGAAAAAATACGGTTCTTCAATCCCAGGTATAAAACCCGGAAAACCGACGGCAGAAGCTCTCGACAAAATTATTTCAAGACTTACTCTGTTAGGTGCACTTTGTTTGGGTGTGGTTGCACTGATTCCATCAGGCGCTTCTTATATCACCAACATCACAACCCTTCAGGGTATCGGGGCTACGTCATTAATCATCATGGTCGGTGTTGCACTTGACTTCATCAATCAGATTAAGACACAGCTCCTTGCAAGAAATTATGAAAGCTTCCTGAAAGAAACAAATAAGTAAAAAGTTAATAGAAACCTAAAGCCCTCCTAAACATAGGAGGGCTTTTATTTTGTTTACATTTCTTTATTTTTATTTTTCTACAGGCAATTTTAGATTTTGTTTTGTTTTCTAAAAGGTACTACGGAAGTGTGAAAACAGGAGTGTAAAAAAATTATGGTAAATGGTTATAATTCAAGAGTTAACGCCAGCTATATACAACAGGGGAATATAGCACCTGCAGGATTTTACCCAGGAGCATATCCGCAAAACTCAATCCCACAGCCTATGCCTGTAAAGACTGTTGCTCCTATGAACATTTCGCATAATACATATAGAACAACTGTGCATAACACATTGCCTCAGTCTGCAGTAACAGCGCAACAGAATACTCCTACCCCAAAAACCAATATACCTGCAGAAAAAGAAAATCCTCTATGGAAAACTCTAAAAAGCGATAAAACAGCTGTTATTATCGGCTCTATAGTGTCATTAGCCGCAATTTTAACAATGGTATTTTCGCCAAAAGATACCGTCAAAAAAAGCAGCGGTAAGAATATTTTTAAAAGAATGACAGATAGTATAAAAAATAAATGGCATAATTACAGAGCTGATTACAAAGCGCGTATGGCAGCTAAAGCACCTGAACGTAACCATTTAACACCATATTTAATCACATAGGACTTCATAATTTATACCGGTTTTAAAAACCGGCTATTCTGCAGCAATTTTGGATTTTGATTCAATAAACAAATTCATAATTTCTATGTCGTCATAATCAACATAAGCCGTCTGGAAAAGATTTTTACCGGCTTTTATTGTAAGCTGATTTTGTCCGATTCTGATAAGGCTTCGAGGAATTTTAATCTGTTGGTTGTCGCCATTGAGATTTAGTTCTGCAATCATATTGCCGTTAAAATATATCTGCGGCGGAGCTGCAAAGGACGTAGTTACTCTTGATTGTCCCATATCTCTTGCCATTTTTGTATCAATGCCTATAACAGAGCCGATTATCAGATACATCTCTCCATCAGGGGGCATCTTTTTTATATTAAAATTTTTGGTGTAAAAAGGTCCGATAGCTTTTATTCTAAAATCAGAAGCATTAGCAGAACGTTCTGAATAGTTATCATCACCTATATGATAAAGATCTTTGTCTATAATAATGTCATGGGGATTTGTCTTTTCAATACCGATAACCAGCGGTTTCCCCGATGATTGCCCGTCAATTGTAAGAGAAAAAGGCTTGTACCCTTCTTTTTCCACAGACATTATAGTAGGCGCATCTATTTTTGCACCTAAAGAAAAACGTCCCATATCATCGGTTTGCGTCTTATAGCCCTTGGACGGCAAGCTGACATCTGCCTGGCTTATCGGAGTTTGTGTTTTGGAATCTATTACCTGATTGTAATCACCTGAAATCCCGTTTTTTTCTACATTACCGTTTATTGCAGCAAAACATATTGTTGAGCTCAATGCAAAACCGAATGCTGTTATTACAAATTTTTTAAATTTATTCATAAATCCTCCATATCCGCCTTTTTACAAAGCAGATTTTTCAGATTCTATTTTTGTTTAAAACTAAAAAACAAACTATACCACAACAGGGCTAAGTCAAAAAATAATTACAAAAACTAGATACCTATTTTACGTCCGTCCACCGGTTCTTTGTTTTTATTAGCAAGTGACTCAACAGTTTCTAAACCGGGTTCAACAAATTTCTTTATAATATATTTATGAACAAAGTTATCGATAGGAACGGCAAGAAGCCCCAATGCAATAAAACCGCCTGCTGTTTTTAACAATCCGAGTTTAAAAATTTTGCCTTTTAAATAATTTCTCAATGCCGTACGTGCAATTTCTACACGGTTAGCATAGTTTTCAATAGAGAGTTTATAGTCAGGATTTTTCAATAATTGCTGAATAACCCTTGCTGAATCTATCTTATCTTTTACAAGTATTCTTCTTTTTTCAACACTGTCATAATTTTTAGTTATTGCCTGAATAAGAGACCTTTGAGCTTTAGATTCTGAGTTCAAAATCTTTTTAACAAGATAATCTGGGGATTTTTCAATAAGGAGTTTTGCCCTTTTTTCGGAATTTTGTGTTGCTTTGTCATACAATTTTAACAATTCCGGATGCTCTGCAGCAATTTGTTCTCTTGTAGAATTTTCAAGAATAGTTTGTTTATCAAAAAGTTTTTTAGCATGCTTTTCAAAGAAATCAAGAACATCCGATTCATCAGCCTGTGCAGAAGCGACAGGACGTTTTGTATGCCCGAAAAATCTTACAATTTTTGCAAACAGCCCCTCTGTTTTAAGGTCTTTACGCGTCGAAGCAAGAGCCGGCTTCAGTTTTTCATCTATGATACGCCCCTTCACTCTTTCAAATCCGGTTTTTATACTGCCGTCAGAATCCACAACAGAGCCTTTTGCGAAATTTTTATTGTCAAATTCATCCAAAAGCCTGTTAAAAGTTTCTTCTTTTGCTGTTGCACTGAGATGAGTACCGTCAAATTTTGCTGTATAACCTGCAATATTTTGCCCCATCTTAACAGCAGCCGTCGGTAAAATTACACTGGCAAGAGCCTGAAATATCGCCTGTTGCACAGCTGCAGCAGCAGAAGCTCTTGTGTAATCGCCTTCTTTACCGCGTCTGTATTTGTCATATATATCAGCACCAAGATACATAAGCGCAGGTATCCACAATAACATTTCTGCAGCTTTACCCCATACAGGCATAGCAGAAACAGCTGCGCCGACTTCGTTTGAATACGCAAAAGCGCGTATAGGAAACTGAGCAAGAGGGTCATCAGGATTTTTTATAATCTCTTTTATCTCTTCCTTTTTGGTTTTTTGCTTAATAGGTGTAAGCTTTACCTTTGGCATTATTAGTGAATATGTTGTGCTGTATTCAGACAATTGTTACTTCCCGTTTAAAATAGACGACTGTGTTTATCAAAAATATTCTTTCAAGGAATTTTATAATAATTTAAAGATTCCATTAAGTAAACAACCGTAATAAATTTTTTTTGCTATTGTTATAACTTTTGTTAACATCGGTAATTTATTTTGTTCACGCTATTATTATCTACCCCTATAAAATAATTGAATTATTGTTAAAATTCTAATAGAATAATTACTATGGAAAATCTTTCTGAAAAAATTACTACACTGCAAAAAAATTTTTATGACCTGAACAGTCTGTTTGAACTAAGCATTATTGCAACACAGGCAGATTCTATAGAGGATTTAATAGAAAAAGTTACAGATTTTATCACTCAGGGGTTAAATATATCTGACGTAAGATTTTTTATTAACCATGACCAGGTTTATTACATGGTAGCCACGAGCAGTAACGAAACTCAGGAATACTTTCAGTTTGAAAATGATGATGAGGGCTTCTGGGAAGTTTTAAACAAAAATGAATTCATTAAAGTTTCTGACTCAGCAGGAAAACCTATTTATCGTTCTTTCTGGGAAAAATACGACCTTGAAAATTTAAAAAGCTGTTATTTCAAACTTTTCCAGAAAGATAACAATCCTTATTTTATATGCTCTTTAGGAACAAAAGATAATAACAATGAATATTCCGATGAAGATTTAAGATATTTAACCAAAATTTTTAACTATATCGGTCCAATACTCATTAAATATATTAAAAGAAGAGAACAGGAAAACGATCTTAAACGATTACAAAAGTCGCTGCACAACATTTCTATCTTATATAACATATCTCAGGCTGTTAATTTTATCGATGATTTAAAACGCCTCCTGAGAGTAATTTTGAACAAGGCGCTTGAAACAATTGAGGCAGAAAAAGGGTCTTTGATGCTGTACAACTTTACGGAAAATGTGCTGCAAACAAAGGTTGTATACGGTCTGGCCGATAAAAATCTTGAAACAGAAATTAACAACGGGCTCATTGAATGTTCTAAAATCAAAGTGGGCGAAGGCATAGCAGGCACTGTTTTTGTAGAAAAAAAATCAATCATATCCAATCTTGGACAAAATGACCCGAGATTTATAGATAACGGTCAGGAGCTTAGTGTAAATTCTTTATTATGCGTACCATTGATTGCCAAAGGTGAACCTATCGGTGTAATAAACATTACAAATAAACTCAACGGAAAATTATTTAACAAACAGGATTTAGAGTTTATTGAGGCTCTTGCCAATCAGGCTGCTATTGCAATTGATAACGCAAAATTATACGAACTTGCAACAAAAGACGGTTTAACAAAACTCTATATATACAGACATTTTTACACACTGCTTGAAAATGAAATAAAACGTTCATCAAGATACAACCATGAAATGACTCTGCTTATGATGGATATAGACAATTTCAAGCAGGTTAACGATACATACGGACATCCCGTAGGGGATCAGGTTTTAAGAGAAATTGCAAACTGCATACAGCAGACAATAAGAAAAATTGATATCGCATCAAGATACGGAGGAGAAGAGTTCACTGTTATCCTTCCGGAAACAAACATAAAAGATGCAAAAATTATTGCTGAAAGAATCAGAAAAAATATCAGCAAGATAAAAATCAATGTAAAAGACGAAATCTTCATCTGTCCTACGGTAAGTATAGGTATGAGTGAATACCCGTCGTGTGCTTTAGATGAACAAACACTTATAGAGCTTGCGGACGTTGCATTGTATAACGCAAAAAATAACGGAAAAAACTGCGTTTGCGAATACAATCCAAATACAGGATGTATTCTTCTGCCTAAAAGTGATGATTAAAGTCTAATTAGGCATTTACTCGGCTTTACGCTGTTTTCTAAACTCAGCAGCAACTGTCTTTTTCATTTGAGCAAATTCTTTGGCATATTCAGGATTTTCATGCCAAAAAACAGCAAAACGTTCTTTACCATTTGTTCGTGCAGACACCTCAGAAAAAGCAGCTTTAATATGAGGCAGCCTATCCCAGGCAATCTGTGAAATCAGCCTGTTTAGCTCTTTATATTTCTGACTCAATTCACGGTTACGGGAAACAACAATGCCCCTGTGTGCAGCGTTAAAATCTTTTGTTTTTTGTGCAATTTCTCTGTTAAGGTTTTCATCAGTAGCACTCAATAGTTTGTGATAGTTTCTGCCAAAATCAGGGATTCTTATTTTATCCATAATCCAGGCAAGTGCGCTTCTGCTTTTTAACCCTAAATCTTTTGCTATTTCATCAATGGTTTTTAGTTTGCCCCAGCGTTCTTTTAAAAGAATAAGCGACAATTCTTCCAGCGAAGTTGATTCCATTATTTTCTTTACGTTTGGTGATTTATGCTGTATTGCAATATATGCAGGCAAAACATCTCTGAACTCAAAAAACATATTTTGTGCCTTACCCAGCGTCTTGCATTCCAAAAGCGGGGCATATGTTCTCAGATGGATATCTTTTAACGGCTCAAAAATATCACCATTATTTTCAACTACATTTGTTACTTTTAGACGCATACGCTGAGGCAATAGTCTCAAACGATTTTCATATATATATTTGAGGTTTATATCCCTTGCACCTCTAAATACAGGATATTTAACCTGATTAGAAACAATTGTATTATAATTGTACTGCGTATGACCTTTAATCTTCATACAGGGTTAATACGCATAAAAGGAAAATTTTGTTACCAAAATTTTTAAATTTTACAATTTTTTATAAATTTTTAGTCAGACTCCATAAAACAATCCGTATTTTCTTACCTATAAAATATGTATAAGTTGACTATATGAAATATCTGACTTTTGATAAAATATTATTAAAAATATTTGTGTGTATTACATTAATCGGATAAAAAAAGTGTATCAATATTATCAAAAAGATTTATATGCAATTTTAGGAATTGAGCCCGAAGCTGACGAGGCTCAGATAAAATCCGCCTACCGAAAACAGGCACGCAAATGGCATCCGGATGTGAATGACAACTCACAGGAAAGCATTGTACGCTTCAAAGAAATTACCGAAGCATACGAAGTTTTAATCGATGAACAAAGACGCAGCCAGTATGATATATTAAAAGGCTTTAACTACAAATCATCTTACACATCAACCTCAAAAACACAGGCAAAAAAAGCATATTCTCAGTCGGAATCAACTCAAACCAAAACGGACTTTAAACCCGAACAAAAAGCAAAAACAGAAGACAAACATCACGACAAAAGTTCGTTTTCTCAAGTGTTTGAAAATATACTTGACGGATTATTTACTAACGACATACCTAAAAACAACAAACCTAAAACAGAAAAGAAAAAACTTAAACCGGAAAACGGCAGAGATATAAATCTAAACGTTACTATAAAAATATCAGAGGCAATCTCAGGTACAAACAGAACAGTCAATGTTCTGCACAGTGAAAGATGCCCTAAATGCGAAGGCAGAAGGTTTATTAACGGGGCGAAATGTCCTTTATGCAAGGGAAGCGGAGAAGTTTCCATTCACAAAAAGCTTAATGTAAAAATCCCCGCCGGAGTAAAAAAAGGAGCAAAAATAAGAATTGCGGATGAAGGCAATAAAGGCTACAACGGAGGTAAAAGCGGGGATTTATATCTTTTTATAGATATTGAAGAATCCAGCTTTTTTAAATACGAAGGCAGCAACGTGCTGTGTGAAATTCCAATAACACCTTTTGAAGCAGTTCTAGGGGCAAATATTGAAGTTCCGACATTAAGCGGAAATGTTTCTATGAAAATTCCGCCTTATACTTCAACAGGTCAAAAATTCAGATTGTCCCAGCAGGGAACATCTAACGGAAAAAACAGCAAAAAAGGCGACCAGATTGTAACGGTTAAAATAGTTGTGCCCAAAGAAATGACGACAAAAGAGATTGAGTTATACGAACAGTTAAAATTAATTTCCAAACACAATATCAGGGAGAATTTATTAAATGACATATAAAACAAAAATCGCAGAGATTTTCGATTCAATACAGGGAGAAGGTCCATATATCGGCTACAGACAACTATTCATAAGATTTTGCGGATGCAATCTCTTGTGTGATTATTGCGATACGGAATTTGACAAAGGAGAAGAGTACAGCGTTCAATCCCTGATTGAACGCATAAAAACTTTTGACATTGATTCAATACACTCCGTAAGTTTAACCGGCGGCGAACCGCTTTTACATTACCAGTTTTTGAAAGAGTTTTTGCCTGAACTAAAACAAATGAATCTTACAATTTATCTTGAAACAAACGGCACTCTCGCAGGTGCTTTAAAAACTGTTATTGATTATGTTGATATTATTTCCATGGATTTTAAACTCGACTCCAGTGCAAAAATAGGAGATGTTTACACACAGCACGATGAATTTTTGAATATTGCAACCCAAAATAACAAAGATACATTTGCAAAACTTGTCTTTGATGATGCAGTTGTTGATTATGAACTGCAAGAATGTATCAACCTTGCAAAAAAATATAGTATCCCGATAATACTTCAACCAAAAATGGACGGAAATACAATAAAGGTTTCGCACGAAAAAATCATGGAAACCTTTAATTATTTTTCTAAAAAATATCACAACACACGACTCATCGGTCAGGTGCACAAGTTTTTTGATATAAGATGATTAATCATCCCCTCTTAACAATGCTATAAGTTTTAAAATTTCTATGTACAACCAAACAAGAGTTACAGTCAGCCCGAAAGCGCCGTACCATTCATAATCCTTGGGTATGAGATTTTGAGCTCCTTTTTCAATAAAATCAAAATCAAGTATAAGACTTAATGAAGCTACAAGAACAACTATTGCGCTAAATACAAGCGCCATCACCCCGTTTCCTGATACAAACGGGATGGAAAAATGGAAGAAGCTTCCCACAAGATCAACAAGATAGATTATCATTATAGTGAACAAAGCGGTCATTATTGTTGCACGGAATTTTTCTGTTGCTCTGATAGCTTTTACTCTGTATAAGAAAAGCATTACAAGAAATGCAATAAATGTGCCCGAAATTGCCTGAATAGCAATCCCCGGAAATTTTACCTCCAAAAATATTGAGATGCCGCCTAACAAGGCACCTTCGGCAAATGCGTATACCGGAGCTAAAAATTTTGCTAATTTAGGAACAAAACTGGCAACCAATCCGGTTATCAATCCACCGACAAGTGCTATTCCCATAACCATCATCATTTTGTCTGTATAGCCCATCATAGCTTCGTAAACCATTGCAGCTGCAGCGACAAAGGCAATCAGAATCAACACAAATGTTTTGCCTATTGTTCCGTTTACTGTCATAGGTCTACTTTCCAACATTTGTATATCGCTGTTATCCATTCTTGATAACACAGGATTTGTACTTCTAAACATATAAAACCTCCGTTTCTTACTTATTCAATAGCATATTTTAAGGCAAATATCAATTATTCATCTATAAAATAGCCAAAATAGCAAGCACTATTTGTAAATGTGAAAAAAGTTTATAAAAATTACTGTATAAATAAAGAATAACATTATTTGTGCTAAAATTATCTCAAGGATAATTATGTAATTAAGGAAGTTGAAAATATGGTTTCACAAGCAATTAGAGATAAATACGAGGTAGTTATAGGGCTTGAAGTTCATGCCCAGCTGAAAACAAAGTCTAAAATATTTGCCCCTGACTCAACAGAGTTCGGCGCAGAACCTAACACCCATACAAGCACAATTACTCTCGGAATGCCGGGTGTATTGCCTGTTTTGAATAAAGAATGCGTCAATATGGGAATTTTGTTAGGACTTGCACTAAATTGTGAAATTCCTTCAAGATGCAAATTTGACCGTAAACAATACTTTTATCCGGACTTGCCGAAAGGTTATCAGATTTCACAATATGACCAGCCTATTTGTGTAAACGGTTATATAAATATTAAAGGCAAAAAAATCGGTATTACCCGTGCTCACCTTGAAGAAGATGCAGGAAAGCTTGTCCATGCCGGTGCTGACGGACTTGCCGGTTCATTATACTCGCTTGTGGACTTAAACAGAGCAGGCACTCCGCTTTTGGAAATTGTATCAGAACCGGATATGAGATCTTCTGATGAAGCAAGAGCTTATATGGAAGAATTGAGAAATATTGTACGTTACATAGGCGTATGCGACGGCAACCTTGAAGAAGGTTCTATGAGATGCGATGCTAATGTCTCCGTTATGCCAAAAGGTTCGGACAAATTCGGAACACGTGCCGAAATTAAAAACATCAACAGTTTTTCAGCTTTACAAAGAGCTATTGAATACGAAATCGACAGACAAATTGAAATTGTAGAAGAAGGCGGCGAAGTTGATCAGGAAACAAGACTCTGGGATGATAACCAAAAGGTTACTAAAACAATGAGAAGCAAAGAAGACGCAAACGACTATCGTTACTTTCCTGAACCGGATTTAATGCCTGTTGAAATTTCCAGAGAATGGGTTGAAGAAGTCAGAAAGAAAATGCCTGAACTCCCTGAAGCAAAACGAAAAAGATATGAATCACTCGGGCTTAGCGCTTATGATGCAAATGTTATGGTTGAACAGATGGAAACAGCTCTTTTCTATGACAAAGTACTTGAACTTGGCGCTGATTACAGAATTACCAATAACTTGCTTGTCGGAGATATTACAGCATTCTTAAAAGAGAATAATATTAATATCAATCAAACAAAACTTACACCCGAACACCTTGCAGAACTTGTAAATCTTATAAGCAAAGGTACTATTTCAAACAACATAGCGAAGAAAATTCTTCCTCAAATGCTGGAAAACGGAACAAAACCACAAGAAATTATTGAAAAAGAAGGATTGAGTGTAATATCTGACGAAAACGCAATAAAAGAACTTGTTGAAAAAGTTATTGCAGCTAACCCTGCTCAGGTTCAAGCTTATAAAAACGGAAAAACTAATCTTATGGGCTTCTTTGTAGGTCAGATTATGAAAGAAACCAAGGGCAGAGCTAACCCTCAAATTATTAACAAACTGTTGGGTGAATTATTAAATAAATAAATAAATAAATTAAATATAAACCTAAAGAGAGCTCAATGCAGCTCTCTTTTTGTATGTCAGGCATATTGTAAAGAATTGTAACAGATATAACAAATATTGAAATTGTATATAAAAATTTGTTTTTATATATATGTGTGTATTCTAAAAAAGGTGTAAGCAATGACAATTACTGGTATCAATGGTGTAAATAATACTCAAGGAACATCAAGAACAAACGGTTCTACTGCTCCTGCTGAAGATACAACAGGTTTGTTTGAAACAGAAGAGACTTCTAAAGCTGATGAAGCTAAAAAAAATGAAGAAAAAGCTTTGTTAGAAGCTCAATTAGCTCAGTTACAAGCTGAACTCGATGAGCTTATTGCACAAAAAGCAGAAAAAATGTCTTATAACAAAGAATTAGAATCTCAAATCAGAACATTACAAGCTCAAAAAGAAGCTCTTAATGCTCAGATTGAAGCAAATAACGCAGCTATAAAAGCAAACGAAGAAAAAATTAAAGAAAATCAAGAAAAAATTGAACTTGAAGAAGCTGAAATAGACAAATTACAAGAACAATATGATAAGAAAAACAAAGAAATTGATAGCTTAAATCAACAAATCAGCGAAAAAATTGCAAAAGTGCTCGAAGATTCAGCAGCAAATGTTGATGAAGAAAGCAAAAAAATTAAAGAAGCAACTGAAGAAGCTAATGAAAAAGTTGCTGCAGGTGAATTAACAGAAGAAGAAGTTGCTCAATATGTAGCAAACAAAGTCGGAAATCCGTCACTCGCTGCAAGCACTTCCGAATTCTCAGCAATAAGCGCTATGATGAGTCAGGTTAAAAGCATGATTGACCAATCTAATGACTATATTGCTCAAATGAACCAAAGACAAAATAATATCAGAACTTATGAAAAAAACATTAACACTATTGTTAACGAAAACAAACAATTAGTTAAAAACAATGAAAGTTTGAAAAAACAAGTAACTTCAATTAATACACAAATCAATGAAATCGGTGATGAAAAAGCTGTTGTTACTGAAGAAATTAATCAATTGAACCAACAAATTTCAAACAAAGAATCTCAAATCGCTTCCGTTCAAAATCAACTCAACGGTTACGACAACAATGATTCTGAACCGGAATATAACAGACCCAACACTAACCAACCGGAAAACAACACAACCGATTCTGAAGATTATACCGGTAAAGATGCTGAAACAGCAACTGCAACAACTAATCCGTTCGTAGCTATTTCTTTTGATACAGGCAGCTACTCTAATATGTTAGAAGCTCTTGAAGCAACTGCTAACGCAAATGAACAATCCGCTACTGACGCAAGAACAACAGTTAATGACAACAAACAAGAAATCAGAAACATGTTCCAAGACCTCATCGCATAATAATCAAGCAGACAATATAAAAATAAAACCCGGTTAAGAAACAACCGGGTTTTATTTTATTTAAACCTAAAAGGAAGATTAATGAATCCGTCAATTAAACAGGTATTAATCTTTGCTGACATTTGTTCAAAGAGTCTGTTAAATATTCCATTGGCTTGTATTTTTCATTGTGTTAGCCAATGTGCAGCCAAATACAATATAAAAACACAACTCCGTTTTATTGTATAAAGCGGAGCTGTATTCTTTTATGCATTTTAAATTTCATTATGCTTCTTCAAGATTTTTCTTGTTCAAGAACGGATTGGTTACACCATTGTTTTTCTTAACATCAGAAACCATTTGTCCGTTATATGTAATTTGTCCAAAACCGTTGTTTAAAGATTGTTCAAGGTTTGCTGTAAAAGCATATATTCTTGCTTTTTCTTCTGCTGTCATTTGACGTTTAGAAGAGCCTTCTTCTTCCTGAGCAGCTGCATTGCCCTGAGTAAAGCTGTTAAGAGCGTTTGCACCCTGATTAAAGAGGTTCATTGCTGATTGTCCTTTTGTTAACCAGTCATTTTTCTTACTTCCGGATTGTGCAGCAGCAGCACCTTCGCCGCCTTCAAGTTCTTTAATCAACTCGTCAAGTTCCTTGCTCAACCCTGATGATTCTTGTTGTATATTACCTTTTACTGCTTCATATTCTGCTTTTTTAGTCGCCAAATCAGCTTTAGCCGTATTTAATTTATCTTGTGCCTCTTGAAGATTTTTATCAGCGGCAGCTACATCTTCTTTCGCTTTATCAAGAGCTTCTTGTGCTTTTTTCAATGCTTCTTCATCATTTTCAAGTTGAGCTTTTGATTTATCTCTTTCTGCAGTTGCCTGTTCTTTTTGTGCAGTAGCTTTTTCGAGTTCCGCTTTAGCAACCTCGAGTTTAGCTTCAGCAGCTTTTAATGCAGCTTCTGCTGCAGCAAGAGCAGCTTCTGCAGCTGCGACAGCGGCTGCACTATATGGCAGACCTGCTTTAGCAGATTCAACAGCAGCTTTAGCAGATTCAACACTTGCTTGAGCACTTTTAACAGTCGCTTCAGCCGATGTTACATTAGCTTTAGCTTTTGTTTCAGCTGCTTCTGCTTTAGTCAAATTAGTTTCTTTTGCGTCTAAATCTTTTCTTTGTGCTTCTACTTTAGATTGGCTTTGGGCTTCTTCAGTTTCGGCTGTTTCTTCAACACCTTGTGCTGCTTCTTTTTCTCCGGTTGCGTTTACTACGCCTTCTTCGTTAGTTGCAACAACACCTTCTGCGTTTGAAACTTCTGCATTAGCTGCATTTACTGTTTCTGAAGAATCCGGTGAAGATACCAAAACATCAACACCGCCTTTTGCAGCACGCACAACATTAACATCAGTACTGCTTAATGCAGCATTGCCTTCTTCAATTTCTCTGTCACTACCTTGTGAAGAATTTGATACAGCAGGAGTTGTACCTGTACCATAAGCCTGTCTCGGTGTAGCATATGTTTTAACTTCACCATTATTGCTATGTTCAAAACCGTCACCGACGCCCCAGTTACCGTTACCGTTAAGGTCAACTGTTGGCACTGATGTTTCTACAGCATATGATGTTCTAAAATCAAAAAATTTCTTAAAATCTACTTTAAATTTGTCTTTGTTAGCTGAATTAAAGCTTACGCCGTCACCCATTTTAATGCTCTCTTTCTTACTTTACTTAAATTTACTCTCTATATATAAATAAAAACCTTGTGCAGCAAGAAATTGACAGTTTTGTATATACTTTTTATATATTATTTACATAACTTTACAATTGTATAATTTTGTAAATATATTTTAAAAATATGGCAAAATTTTATATTCCGACAACTTTATAGTATTGTAACTATAGTGAGGTGTGAAAATGAAATTATCTGCTATTGCAAACAATATTTCCGACAAGACAAAAAAATATAAAGAAAGCGCTAAAACAACTTATACAAAAACAGTAAAACCTTTTGTTCAAGAACAGTTAAAATACGCAAAGACACTTACAAAAGATTCAGTAAATTTTGTTAAAAATAATCCTAAAAAAGTCGGTAAATATGCTGCGATTACTACCGCTATTGTTGCCGCAGGTATTGGTATAGTAAAAGGCGTAAAAGATTATATTGAAACTAAAAAAGTAAACAAAATCCTTGCAAAATTTGTTGCTACGGAAAAACAAAATAATAAAGAATTAAAAGACTTTATTGGTATACAAAGAGAGATTATCGACTCAAGAGATACAATCATCGATGCCCAGAGAAAAGTTATTGATGAACAAAAAGCAAAACTTGCAGAAACAAAATAAACTAAGCTGAAACTGATTAATTAAAATACAATAAATAATTATATAAGCCCTTCAAAAAACTTCTTAAAAGATTTTAATTGGAGGGCTTTTTATATATGATTAAAAAATGGAACAAGAAGGAAGTGTGTTAAACAATAATTTGAATAAAGTCGTTATATTTTCTTCGTTTTATATATTCGGGGTAATAGGATTTTTCACCGGAGTTGAAGGCTATATTGCAATAGCACTGTTTTTGATTACAATTTTTGCATTATTAAAGGATATTATTTCGTACAAATCTGCTATTGTTTATTATCTGGCTTTTGCACTTGCACTTTTGAATTGTCATCTACAAATTAAGAATCATGATGATTTGTCAAAATTTATTCCCTCAAAAGCGGTAATAACAGGGACTGTAACATCTATTCCTACAACCAACAATCCTACAAAAACAAAATTTTATTTAAAACCTGATTCTGCAAAATTTACCGATGCAACAGCAGAAAACCTGAATGCCAAAACCATTGTCACTTTATACGACAAACAGGAAAATATATCTAAAATCAAAATTGCTGATAAAATAGAGCTTAAAGGCAAACTCAGAAGCCCAATCAAAGCAAAGAACCCGTCGCAGTTTGATTACGCAAACTATCTTAAAAACAATCAGGTATTTTCAACATTTTATGTAACAAACAACAACTGGAAAATAGTATCTAAACCTGACAGTTTTGGAGGAAAATTTCTTCAAAAACTCAATGATACAAGAAATCATATATTAGAGCACCAGAAAAAGTTCATAAAGAGTCCTAATATTGAGGTGCTTGGCGGAATTGTTTTTGGTGATGATGCGATAAATCCGCCGGATACAATAAAAAATTCTTTTATAAATTCAGGTTTGCTGCATATACTTGCCGCATCCGGGATGAATGTATCAATAATATTCGGAATCTGGTATTTTATCGGCTGCCGTTTGCGCATAAATCATCGTTTGGTTGTTATTTTAGGAGCAATACTTGTTGCTTTTTATACACTGATGACCGGTATGGGAGCATCTGTTTTACGTGCGGCTATTATGATTGAATTTATAATTCTGGGCAAGCTCATTGACCGCAGTGCTAACAGCGTATCTTTGATATTTCTTGTTGCATTTTTAATGCTTTTATATAATCCTGCAATGATTAATGATGTCGGGTTTCAGCTTTCGTTTGTTGTAACTTTTGCGTTAATATTTTATGCCCAACCGGTATTGGAAAACGTTAAAAATAAAGTTATCGAATTCATTCTCGGTGCAATTTTTATTCCTGTTATTGCACAGCTATGGGCAGCACCGATACAGATGTTTTACTTTAACTCTTTTGCAACATATTCAATACTGGCTAACTTTTTAATATCTCCTTTTATTACAGTGATAAGCTTTTTAGGGTTTGTATCATCTATTCTGGCAATGATACCTGTTGAAAATTTTGTTGATAAAATTTGTATGACTTTTGCATTTGTTTTAAATCCTGTTGTAACAATCCTAATTAAAATATCCGATTATTTTGCAAATCTGCCAAATGCACTCATCACAACTACACACCCTGATATTTTTCAAATAATAATCTATTATTCAATCCTTGTCATTTTGGGTTTTGCTCTAAGAAAAAAATTTAACAATAACAAAACCTGGAGTGTACTTTTAATTCTTCTTATGATTTTTATCGTATCTTTTAAAAAACCCGACAACCAAAAACTCGAGATTTTAGTTTTTGATGTTGGGAATGCAGACAGTTTTTTAATTAAAACTCCGGATAAAAAATACGTGATGATTGATACAGCTCACGGAACTTACGAAGGTTCTGACTCCGGATTTTCCCAGGCGGATGCAATAATGAACAAATATCTTAAAGATCACGGTATAAAAACTCTGGATATTCTTTTGCTTACCCATTTTGATTCTGACCATTCAGGCGGGGCTATTAATGTAATGAACACAGTACAAGTAAAAAATCTTATACTAAACAAACACAAAGACAACTCAAAAACGACAAAAGCAATCTTAAATTACACAGAAAATAACAAGATAAATAATACAACTGCTCAAAATAACAAAACCATTTTTGAAGAAAAGAACCTGTCAATAAAAACATTTACTCCGGAAATAAACACACAAAGCGACAACGATTCATCCACTGTTGTTCTTTTATCATATAACAACTTCGATATGCTATTTATGGCAGATGCAGGTGTGAAAAGTTTTAATAAAATTAAAAAAGATTTAAATAATAATGATATAGAAATTTTAAAATCCGGTCACCACGGTGCAAACAATACAGTATCCAACAATATGCTAAAATCATTAAATTCTGATGTTGCAATAATTTCAACCGGTCTGAATCCATATGGACATCCGACAAAACAAACATTGAAAACACTTGTTCAAAACAATCAAAAAATTTACAGAACCGACACAGACAATGCTATAAAAATTACAAGCGACGGGAATGTATACGAAATTTACCGTTATAACACTGTAAGCAAAAAATTTGAAAAGGATATGCAGCAGTTATGTTTAAACGACCTACAATACAAAAAATAATGTATTAATTATTTTTTATAATCCAATAGAAAGTTTGTAAACCTTATTTTTGTTAAAGCCATATAGAGAGTTTAAAATAATTGATATATCTTTGTCAGAGAAATTCGAGGCTTTTAATTTTTTTATTTTTTCAATCATTACAAAATCCTCATCCCCAGTATTTTCAGAAGCATAAACCATACAAACTATTTCGCCTTTAAGGGGATGTGTTTTATAGTAGTCTATGATTTCCGTAACACTGCCGGCTTTAACTTCTTCAAACATTTTTGTCAGTTCTCTGCCAACCGCAATTTCTGTATTTTCCCCCCTAAATTCTTTTATATTCTCAAGAGTTTCCAACAACCTGTTTGGAGATTCGTAAAACACAGTGTCAATGTTAATAAATTTTTCAAAAACTTTTGCCTGCTGATTTTTTACCCTCGGTAAAAATCCGGCGAAGGCAAACTCTTCAGTCTTTCTCGGTATCATTGACAAAAAAGTTATAACAGCACAGGCGCCAGGGATAGAGGTAATTCTTACATCGCCGAAGAGTTCATTAACAAGAACACGTCCGGGATCAGAGATACAAGGCGTACCTGCGTCAGAAATCAGAGCTATTTTTTTGCCTTCTTTTAATAATTTTTCGAATTCACCTGTTCTTTGTTTTTCATTGAATTTATGATAGCTGTAAAGTTTAGTTGTTATGCCGTACTTTTCAAGAAGGTTGGCGCTTGTTCTGGAATCTTCACACGCTATAATATCGACATTTTTAAGTATTTCTATTGCACGGACACTAAAATCATCCCTATTGCCTATAGGTGTAGCTACAATATAAAGTTGTGGAGTGTCGTTAGTCAAATGCCAGCCCCTGACGTTTTCTTATTGCATGTATAGAGGAATTTCCGAATGAAAGCAGCTTATATAGCCCTGTTTGTTCAAAAAGTCTTGATACCTGCGGCTGCATATTTTCAACGCTGAGATTAATGCCGTTAAATACAGCTATTTTTTGCAAATCCAAAAGGCGCTCTATATCGTTAAGACAGATATTGTCAACTTTTGAAAAATCGAGTTTTAACTCATTATCCGCAGTTTGAACTACCCCAAAAGCCGATTTTTTGGTGTTCAGCCAGGAGTTGATATAAATTTTTTGCATTATTAACAACCCAAGATTATAATATTTTTCTTAAATTTTTATGAGATATTTTAAAAACGATATCCTCAACACAAATAATCATAGCAGAGAAATTTCCCATGCCAATTTTTTAATATTTTTTAATATTAATAAAATACATATCTGTTATAATTAAGTTGCCATTGCAATAAAGAAAGGTTACAGCCGTGAACATTAGAACAATTGCCCCAATAAATTTTAAAGGGGTATACTTTACACAAAGTGCGCAAGATTATTGCTCAGCGAGAGCAAAACAAAAAATAAAAAAACTTGCGAATGACCCACATTCTATTTATGAAAAAGATGTATTTGTACAAGCTTTCAAACCTGATGACAACTCTGAACCGGTTGCAAAAGTTGAAGTGTACAATTTATACAAGCCTATTTATAAAGAAGGCAAACTGGAAAGTATACAAAGGGTGCTTGAACAGACTTATTTCGGTTCAGCAAAAGATTTTGAAGCAGTGCCGATGACGCGAAGACAAATATAAAAACATCAATGCTTTTTAAGCAACAAAAATCCTAAGTATCTGCAGAATTTTTTATTGAGAATTACAATCTCTATATTAAAAAAATTGTTGATAATATTTATTATGTGGTTTTTATTTTATTAGCTTCAGTAGTATTTGAAATTTTGTTGAAGCTTAATACAAAGAGTATATTATTTTTTTACACCTGATACTCCGTTTTAACATTAACTAATCCTCACCATAGGCTCGCGAACTCGCTACGCTCAGACACACTCGCCTTGCCGATGTTCGGATAAGTTTTTGTATAAAACTGCGTAAAGGTTAAAAAAATAATATACTCT
>CASFCQ010000015.1 GCA_949293185.1 uncultured bacterium | reverse complement strand
TATTGCGCGGGCAAAAGAAAAGAAACGAACCAAAGAAAAGAAAACTGGCGCTATCAAAAGAGATTTTAAAATTCAGAAACGAAAATTTCCGTCCACTCACAAAATGACAATATCGGTCCGGTAAATTTTCATTCCTTCATTTAAAAATCTCTAACCGTATTCCATCAGGGCTTCGCCCCGAACCCCCTACGGCTTACTTTGTAAGCCGTGTATGTTAAGAGTTAAAATGTAACAATTTTTGTCACCGAATTACGTAACATATACAGAAATGACATTATGCTTATCTTTTAATAATATTTGGTGGAAAACATATATATAAGTCCCGAATAGTGTGCCTTGTATAAAAAAAATGTTCATGATATAAACAATTTACCACCGTTTTTGCGGTGAGTCTTAAAGATTGGACGTATCAACGTTTGAAAAAAAACATAAAACTCGCAAAACATGCAGGTTTTTGCTACGGCGTAAAAAGAGCCGTTTTAACTACTAAAAAGCTTAAAGCCGAAAATAATGATAAAGAGATTTTTGTTCTTGGCGAATTGATTCACAATTCGCATGTTATCAATGAACTTTCTCAGCTCGGCATACATACTGTTGACGAATTGCCGGAGGATAAAACAGGCATTTGTGTTGTAAGAAGCCACGGTGCATCTCCTGATGTTTTTGAAGACATAAAACAAAAAGGTTACGAAACTGTTGATTTGACCTGTCCTGACGTTAAAAAAGTCCAGCAAAAGGCTATACAACTAGTGCAGGAAGGTTTTATGCTGGTTATAGTTGGCAAGCCTGAACACCCTGAAGTGTGCGCTATCAAAGCCAACGCCCAGACCCACGGCGATAAAATTATTGTTGCGCCTGATGTTCAGTCGCTTGTTCCTTTTGAAAAAGAACTTAAAGACCATAAAAAAATAGGTGTTGTTGTGCAGACAACCCAGCGTATAGAAAACCTCAAAGCCGTTGTTGATTATCTTGTTCCGCTGGCTAAAGAACTCAAGGTTTTCAACACAATTTGCGCTTCAACTTCTCTAAGACAGTCAGAAGCCAGAAATCTTGCGAAGGAATCGGATTTGATGGTTGTTGTTGGCAGCAAAAAAAGTGCCAATACGACACATCTTGCCGAAATTTTAACGGGTATCACACCTACTATCCATATTGAAACAGGTGATGAACTCAAAAATTATGAAGAGTTAATTAAAAAAGCTCAAAATATCGGTGTAACAGCGGGCGCATCCACTCCCGATGCTATTATCGAAAATGTTATTGAAAAATTGAATCAATATTAATATACAGAAAGGAAAATAAAAAATGACAACAGCTCAATTAGATGAATTTGAAAAATTATTAGAGGAATCATTCACCTCAAAACTCAGCGTTGCTGACGTTGTAAGAGGTCAAATTGTAAAAAAAGAAAATGACGGTTACCTTGTTGACATAGGTGCAAAATCAGAAGGATTTCTTCCTGTAAGAGAAATCCCTACTTCTATGGTTGATGAACTCAAAATAGGTGACTGCAAAGAGTTCTATATTTTAAAAGAAGATGAAGATGAAAAAAGCGGTATGCTTCTTTCTCTTAAAAGAGTTGCTTGCGCTCAGGCTTGGCAGATTCTTCAAAATGCTAAAATTTCCGGAGAAACTGTTATGGCTAAAGTCGTTTCTCTCGTTAAAGGCGGTGTAATCGTTGAAGTACAGGATTTAAGAGGCTTTATCCCAGCTTCTCAATTAAGAACAGGCATGCCGTTTGATGGTTTGATGAATCAGGAAATCGAAGCAAAAGTTCTTGAAGCTGATGCAAAAAGAAACAAACTCATCCTCTCTCAAAGACAGGCTCTTGCTGAACAAAGAGAACAGCTTGTTGATGAAGTTATTTCTAACCTTGAAGTTGATCAGATTGTAGAAGGTGAAGTAGTAAGAATCGCTGATTTCGGTGCATTTATCGATATCAACGGTGTTGACGGCTTGCTTCCTATATCAGAAATTTCTTGGCAGAGAATCAAACATCCTTCCGATGTATTAACACTCGGTCAAAAAATCGAAGTTAAAGTATTAAAAATCGATGAAGATCTTAAAAGAATCAGCTTAAGCTTGAAAAGAATCGGTGACAACCCTTGGGAAGAAATCGAAGACAAGTTTAAAGAAGGTGAAATCATTACAGGTACAGTAAACAAAGTTACTTCTTTCGGTGCTTTCATCAATATTTTCCCGGGCGTTGAAGCATTGCTGCCGGTAGCAGAAATGAAAGACTCCGAAGCAAATCCGTTCGATGTTTATAAAAACGGAGAAGAAGTTAAAGTTCTTATCAAAAAATTCACTCCGCAAGAACACAGAATTGCTTTGAGTGTAAAAGATATTAATGAATAAATCTTAAGCGCTGAATAAACTAAAAAGGCGGACTCTGAAAAACTTTTGTCCGCCTTTTTTATAAAACAAAACAGCAGTTTTTAATTAAACTGCTGTTTTGTTAAGATTTAAATTTTTATTTAAGAAATTCTTCCAGGAACTACAACTCCTCCTTTGAGATTCTTTTTGTAGAACTCAACATGAGGCTGCAATACGCTGTCTAATACTTCCGGAAATGCTGTGTTTGTCATAATTTTTTCAACGATTTCCTGATAAACTGTTGCATAAGCTCTTAACATCGTCATTGCACCGGCAGCTTTGGGGGTTAAGCCCATACCTTTTGTTGCGATTCTTTCAACAAAAGTTGCGCCTGTAACTTCGTAAGATTTTGTCAATGCTCCAATATAAGCTTCTGCGTTTTCTCTGCATACACCGTTGTCTACAGGAACAGTCAAAGCAAAAACAAGCTTGTTAGCAGGGTTAAAGTGAGCTTCTGCACTGTGGTGCATAGCGTCAGGAACTTTTGCAACCTGTTTTAGTGTGTCTTTAACTGATTCGTTTTGCATTTGAGCGTGCCAGTAAACAGTGTTTTCAAAAATAGAACCCATATACTGGTGAACAGACGCTTCAATGCCGTTAAGCTTTGCGTCAGCCCAGAAGATACCTTCTTTTAATGCATCGTTGTTGTCAAAATCCGTACTCAAAGCGATAGTTGACATTTCTTGAGCAGCATTGAGCATTTCTATCATATCTTCTTTTTTCATACCTGCCCAGGCAAGAGCAAAAAGAGCATGGTCATCAAACGCAGAGAATCTTCCGCCTACATCATCGTGGATAAATAAGTCGCCAAGCCAGCTGTTTTCGTTAGATGTTCTTCTAAGCTCGCTTTTTTCTGCGTTAGCATCTGTTACTGCGATAAAGTGTTTGTTTGCTGATTTTTTAGCTTCTTCTAAAGACTGACCTTTTGCCTTATAAGCATCTTCCAGCATTGCGAGAACTCTTAAGAATCCGTCTTTAGTTTCGAAAGTAGAACCGGATTTAGATGCAATCATAAATGCTGATTCTAAAATATTGTCATTTAATTTGTACAGGAATCTTTCAAGGCTGGCTGAATCAACATCGGAATAAAATTCTACAACATCGCCTTTTATATTCAATCCGTTGATGGATAACATATGTTCAACCGTGTGTTTTGAACCGCCTATACCCATTACGCTCAATTTTTTAACACCTGTTTGGGCTTTTAGTTTAGAAGCGAGTTCATAAATTTCATCCGCTCTTTTGATTTGTTCCTGTGGAAGGTTAACCCAGTTAAGGAATTGACCTTTTTGGTTAGCTCTTTTAGAAAATTCGTTCACGAATTTGGATACTTTAGATGTGTATTTTGAAAAATCAACACCGCTAAAATTTGTTGTAATATCAGGATTTTTTGTAATCACTTTGTTTTCTCCTTTATTTTATTTGTCCGTTTTATAAAATTAATCACTTTCAGCAATAACTTCAACAAGCAATTCTCCGTAGCTGTTAAAGTGTCCTGAGGTGGCTTCTACTATATATTTTAAATCCGGTTTACCTTCAATAGCTTTTTCTGCAAAATCAAGAGCTTCTTCCAGATCGGAAAACTCTCCTACCTGTGTTTTGGTTAGTTCAGAACCGCCTTTTTTGGTATAAACCTGATACATCATAATAGTCCCCCTTTTCATCCTGTCATTTGTAGACTCTTTTATCATACTACAGAATTAAAAAAGTATGAATTTAATAAAAAATTTTGTATAATAAATTTATTATGAAAGAATTAAATTTATCAGAAAAAAAACAGTTTTTTAACTCAATTGAAAGCCTCTACAGCGCCGGTTTTTCTTATACGGAAATATTTAAGACAATAGAATCTTCTTCTGTAAATATGAACATAAAACAGCTTGCCCGTATTTTTAAAAGCGGTATAGACGATGGCATGCCCGTAACGGAACTTATGATGAAATATCAGGATATTGTCGGCAAGCAATATGCAATGCTTTTTTGTGCGGGGGACAAAAGCGGACAGGTGGAGGATGTCGTTGAGAGAATAAGAGAAGATATAAAAAGAACGGAAAAACTAAAAAGTTCTTTAATCGGCGCACTTACTTATCCTGTTATTATGCTTCTGGCTTGTATCGGGGTGTTTATATTCTGTCAGTCTTTTTTCTTTAAAATTTTTGATGTTATGTACACTGCCGGTATATGTCCGACTAGCAAACTGGTGTTGTTTGCGGGAACAGTTGTAAAAATTGTGATTGTATACGCGCTTATATTTGCAGGTGTTTATTACATTGTAACTAATAAGAAAATGTTTGCCGCTCTTATGGATTATATAGTAGAAAAAACGCCCCTGGCTTCATTTATTAATAATATATATTTTATAAATTTTTTCTATGTACTCGGTGCATCCTATAATGCCGGGATTCCTATAATGGAGTCAGTAGAACTTGCTTCTTCTCTGTTTAAAACAAAACAGTCAACACTGGCAATGATAAGAGCCAATAATATTTTAAAAGATGGAGGCGATGTCACTACTGCATTTATATCCGCTCAACTTTTCAGTCCGTTTGCGCTGTCTCAGATTGCAACAGGCGAAAAAACCGGTCGTTTGGGACATGCTTTTAACGATATAGCTAAGGACTATGAAAATCAGCTGCAGAACTTTTTAAGTACTTTTATAGCGTGGCTTCAGCCGGTTACCCTTCTGCTCGTCGGGATAATAGTTGCATACATTGCAGTGACTTTCTACAAAAAATTATACGGCGGCATGTTCAACATGTTTTAGTACATATTAAAAAAATATAAGGCTTATAAAGTTTTAGAAAACTTATGCTATCATAATCTTATACCCCAAGGGTTTTTAGCTAGCTGTATTTAGTCGATGAATACACTTGGGGAACAGTGTTAAATAATGAGGCTGGAATAATGATGAAAAAACTGGTTACGGTTATTTTGCTGCTGTATGCGCAAATATTTTTTTGCAGCGTATATGCGGACACACTAACTGAAAATAATGAACCGAAAATAATAAGACAACAAACTATACAGTCACGTGTTAACGATATTGGCTCTAAACTTTTAAATGCCAATAAAATAGAACAAAGGATTGTTTTTGTATACAATGAAAAAGAAAAAGAATCGCTCTTGACTATTGACCCATCCGTTATGAGCAGGGAAGTTGTTTTGTATGACGGTTATTATCAGTTTATCCAAAATGATGATGAACTTGCTGCGTATTTGGCCAGAGGCATATTAACTGCCATGAAGTCATATCATGGCTTTTTCAGAGGATATTTGACGGCTTTGCAGATTAAAGCCGCTCCTAAAAAGTTTGAAATAGTTGCTGACAAAAGAGCAGTAGATTTTATGGTCAATGCCGGTTATAATCCGCTCGGGCTGATTACATTTATCCAAAAAAGCAGCCCTCAAAAAAGATTCGATATGATTTCCACTAAAAATCTTGCATCAAGGCGGCTGGCAATTATCTATGAATATATTTATACAAAATATCCATACTATTTGAAGAACAATACATATCTGGAAAATGAACATTATCAGAACTTTCTGCTCTCTTCCCAAGAAAACAGAAGACTGCTTATGGAGAAAATAAAAACACAATCAAAAGAAAATTTAAAATATGACTAAGTACAATAACATTTTAACGATAATACTAACGGCATTAATGCTTTTTTCAACCTCAATTTGTTCAGCTCAGGAAGTCATACGGGATGAACTCGTTGATACAACATTAAAAGATAAAAATTTAAAAAATCCGTATAACGCTTATAAATATAACTATGAAGATTTAAAAAGAATTCCTATAGAGCTTAGGGTTATGGTCAGTATTAAATCCGAGCGGGATTTAAAAGAAGGGGAGAAAATTGTTTTTTTAGCCTGTCACGATGTGTATGAACACGGACATAAAATTCTCAAAAAAAATGATACTGTTTATGCCACTGTTGAAACTATAATAATGAGTGGAATGAACGGAATACCGGCAAGTATTATATTCGGTGATTTTCAGTTCGACAACATAGATTCGTCAAAAGTTACGGATACATTCGAGGTCTACGGACAGGACAGAAGCTTGTGGGTTTTTCCTTTAAAATGGGCGTTGACTTTTTTGCCTCCGACAGGTTCTTTGACTAACTTTATCAAAGGCGGGCATGCAAAACTCAAAGATAATGAAACTATTGAGCTGTACTATCATCCTAACTGGTAGTTAAATCCTGCCGCATTTGCTAACATATTAATTCAAATGCGCCACATTGCGAAAAGATAAAACATTTACAATACAATCTGTGTACCCATCATTAATCTGTGAGAGTCATCGGCAGCATCGTTTTTACAAAATACATAGTTAAAGATTAGTTTTAGTGCCTGTCCTTTGAGGTAGTAGTTTGTACCGAAAGAAATTTCTTTTCTGTTATTGCTGCTGATTTCTCTGTCCGGATCAAAGTGGTCATATCTTGCTAAAAGTTCAAGCTTCTTTGTTAAAAAGTATCCTGCAGTAACAAAAAGCCCCTGAGAGTTTGCCTGTGTCAAACCGGTGCTTCCATTTGAGCCGTTGGCTCTTGCGTATTCAAATTTTGTCCAGAATTTTTTGTAGGAATAACCTGCATATGCTCCGGTCAAATAGTAGCTTGTGCCGTGTTTCTCCCCTGATTGGATGCCTGCACCCGTCACAAGTTTTCCGTATTTGCCGTCTGTTTTAGCAAGCGGTTTTAAGTTTACCCAGGCATCTACTTCGTGCCCCGGAAAAAACGAGGTGAAGTTTGTAGATGAGCTGTACGCCCCTAAATCATAATCTATAAGCGAATAATCCCCTCGCAGCCTCACGCCGAATTTACGAATATTTGCGTAGTTTCTTGAAATTTGAGAGCGATTTATAAAAGCAAGTGTGTATGGTGATTGAGCACCTTCTATCCCTACACCGGGGCGTGAATTACCGATAAGTATTTTGTGATGCGGAATCCTTTTTGATTCCACATAAAAATCCTGAAAAAATGTCTGCATAAAATCAGGATGGGAACTTCTGTGGGTTGGATCTAACATTATCCTGAAATTTTCTTTTCCGCCTTTAAATTTTCCGTCCAGTATAAGGTTTATCAAACTTACGTTAAATGTTGAATCCGTGTCGTCAGATTCTTGTATATTTGTTGAAAAATCCGTCTGAAAAGCTGACCAGTAGTGCAGACTTTCTATCGGACCTTTATTTATATTGAATGTTAATTTATCCTTTAATAACTGAGAGGGAATGTCTGTTCGTTCTATTTCCAGCTCGTATACATCTTTTGCTGTATTTTTGAGTATATTCAATAAAAACATGCCGGGATAAGCGCTTGCAGTTTCTGGATTGTAATCAGCTATACCGCTTCGCAATTGTTTGTTTTCAGCTTCTGTTGTGGAATTCTTGGGTTTTCCTTTATAGATTTCTTTTTCGTCTATGTTAATAACAGGATTGTCGTCTGATTCTGTTGCATCAAGCATTGTTTCCGTGAAAGAAGGGGCGGAGTCAGTTTCCAGTACAATGACATCCTGAAAAGCACCAGCCGGAAGTGCTAAAAAAAATGTTGAACATATAAAAATCAATATAGAAAAAAAATACTTCATTTCATCAAAATTAACAGACTATAGCTATAAAACTATATAATAACTTAAAAAACACATATTTTATATAATTTATAAATTTTTATTTGCAGACACTAATGAATCATGGGGCATCTGATTCATTCTCTATGATATATTTATATGAAAAAGCGGGTATTTTATATACCCGCTTTTTGTATTCTGATAATTATTTACATTTTTAATGCATCTTCATATTTTTGATCAATTTTTCCGTTTTGATAAGCATTTTCGCCTAAAAGTGCTAATACGGAAGTGAGAACTAAAGCTCCGATTACTCCGGCAACTTTGTATTGTCCGGGCAGTTTTGCAAATTTTGTTAATAAGTTTGCAGATTTGTTTTTTACAGTATTCAATAAACCTGTTACAGGACCTTTAATCTTGTTCCAAAGAGGTGCAGCAAATTTCTTTGCTTGGTTTAAACCTTTATTGAATATATTTTTTGCTTTGCTTAAATAGTCACCGATTTTATTCATAGTGTTGTTATTGGGGAGTTTGCTTTCTATGCGGGAAAATGTTTCGCCGGCATAATTTTTGGTTTTTTGATAAACATCTTTTAAACCGCCGTTAGCAAGGAATTCAGCCCCTTTAGTCATATTTTTATCCATTGATGTGACAAAGCTGTTGTTTGGATTGTTCAAAACTGCTTTACCAGCAGCAATTCCCCCTCCGATAATAACCCCTGATGCAGTGAGGTATTTTAAGTTGTTTAATGCTTTTTCACTGCTTTTATTTCCCTTCAAAAAAGCATTGTTCTGTTGTTTGTTTACACCTAACGAATTAATACCGGCGACCATTTTATCTACCTTTCTGTAAAATCACACATAAATTACTAACACTTATGTTTTAATAAAAAATGTTTGTTGTAATAAATTGCTAAAATTTTAAAAACTAATTAATATTTTGTAATATTATAAATAATGTTAAAGCAGCAAATCCCTGCGTATCAAGTGTTTGTATAATTCTGTTTGTTTTTATAAAGATATGTAAATTTACTACAAAAGTAGTATGATTAGATAATGCCTTTGATTAAAAAAGATGTTATAATATAAATGTAAGTAATATTCATAATCAAAAACAAGGGAGAATCAACACACAAAGTATCAGCCGATTGAAAGGGCATAAAATTATATGAATAAAGTACAATTTCACAGTGACCTGGATAGGTTAATTGAAATTCTACCGCCAAAGATTACAAAATGTTTGAGCCATGAAGCATTAGATGACGTAATTGAACTGGTATTAGATTTAGGCAGACAGCCCGAAATACGGCACGCTGACGGCACAATAGATTACCTCGGCGAGGATAATATTGTTGATGAAGATATAAAATATATAACTGACAGAGTGCAGGAGTTTACAAAAGACAACCGCTCCGGAATCCCTGGTACATTACACAGGATAAGTGCTATCAGGAACAGACAGGGAAAAATTGTAGGTCTTACCTGCAGAATAGGGAGAGTTGTTACAGGTACAATTGCTTGCATAAAAGATTTTGTCGTACAAAATAAAAGTATTTTGTTCTTAGGACGACCGGGTGTAGGCAAAACAACAAAATTGAGAGAAATCTCAAGGCTTGTGGCTGACGAATTGCACAAACGTGTCGTCGTTGTAGATACATCTAACGAAATTGCCGGTGACGGCGATACTCCCCATCCTGCTATCGGGCATGCCAGACGTATGCAGGTTACGCAGCCTGAATTTCAAAAAGATATTATGATAGAAGCTGTAGAAAACCATACACCGGAAGTTATTGTGGTGGACGAAATCGGAACTGAAGCCGAAGCGCAAGCAGCCAGAACAATAGCGGAAAGAGGCGTAATGCTTATTGCTACAGCCCACGGCAATTCTCTTGAAAACTTAATCAAAAACCCTGTGCTTTCAGATCTTGTCGGCGGGATACAGTCTGTTACGCTCGGTGATGACGAGGCTAAAAGAAGAGCTTCTCAAAAAACGGTTCTCGAAAGAGAAAAACAGCCGACTTTTGATATTGTTATAGAAATTATAGACCGTAACACTCTTGCTGTATATCCTGATACAGCAGAAGCGGTAGATTGCATTTTAAGAGGCTGGCCTATCAAACCGATAATAAGAAAAGTTGATATGACACAGCCCCAAGAGCCGAATCTTATGGAAAAAATCAACCAGCTTGATAACAAAATTACTTCGGCAAACAATGCTCTTAACTTTAGTTTTTCGCGTGAAAAATATGTAAAAGAGGTAAAGGGTTATAAAAAAATATACATCTATGCAGTCAGCCGTTCTATTATGGACAAGTCAATAGAGCGTCTTAATCTTAATGCAGAGCTTACAAAAAATATAGACGATGCAGATATAATCATTGCACACAAAAACTTTGCCAAAGGCGGTAACAAGATTTTGAGCATTGCCAATGAATACAGGCTGCCTGTTTATTACGTGCGTTCAAATTCTACTTCACAGGTGCAAAAGGTTTTGAAAGAGGCACTCGGGTTAAAAGATGACAATAGAATTGTATTCCACGATGAGACAGAAGAAGCTCTGGATGAGGCAAAAGAAGCTATCCAAAAAGTTATGGAAACCGGCGAGTCTGTGGAACTTTCGCCCCAGAGCCAGCATATAAGAAAACTCCAGCACGATTTAGTGGATCAGCACAACCTTTCTTCTGTCAGCATTGGTGAAGGGGAAGACAGACATCTTAAAATCCTCGGTGAAAAAGAACTCAAAAAGGATATTGCCTCAGGATAACAATCATTGTCATTCTGAAGCGTCGATCGTTGCGGTGTGCGATGATTATATGTGTTCAGAATCTGACAGGCTGGGCGTGAAATCGCTAGACTGGTAATATACTTCACATTTGTTCAGGATGACGTGCAATTTTATTGTTTCCCCTATCGTTCTTAGAGATATTGAACTTGTTTTGTGCACCGGTTCAATAAGTTATCGGGGTCAGTTGACTATATGATTTAGCTTTTCAAGTATAGTTTTTGCTCTTGCTGTATAGCTGTGGCGTTTGTACACATCGGCAAAACCTATTGTTGCAATCTTTTGTGCTATATTTATATTTTTTAGATAAAACTCTGTCTTGTCGAGCAGATCATACACATCTTTGTATGTTTCGAGTTCTTTTGAGACAATAAAGTTTTTTTCAATATCTCCCATATCGTCAGTAATCAAAAATCCACGGGACGCAAGGACTTCGAATACTCTGTAATTAAGTCCTGATTCTCCCTGAAGAGTTATGTTGATGTTAACAAAACTGTTTGCATAAACTTTTGCAAGCTCCTGTTCTGTTGTTAAAAATCCGCGGTATGCGCTTTTATAAGTATCCAGTTCTTTGTCTGTGAGCAGCTGTTTGTTTTTCATATCGTCAAGACTCTGCAGAAAATGTTTTTCGTAGGAAAATATATTCAATTTTTTTCCGAATTTTTTTATTAACGCAGCAAGGATGTTCTGGCGTTTGTCCCCGAGAGGACGCCCGACAAAAGAAATTTCATAAACAGGAGCAGCTTCGTCAAAATCATTCAATCTGTATGCTTTTGCATTAACTGCGAGCGGAAGAAAAGAACAGTCAGGCAATTCTTTTACAAAATCTTTGTCCCACATAAAGGAGTATGCACCGATTTTTAAAAATTCTTCATAAAGGTGAGGTTTGTTTACACAGGCGTATTTTCCCCGTGGTTCGTCAGCAAAGTAGTGGACAAGTTTGAATTTTTCGCTGTTTTCAAGAATATATTTTTTTAGTTCTTCATTGTCGCAAAACAAAAATCCGTAGTCGTAACCCATTATAATATCAGGCTTAAATCTTTTTACATCCTCAACGCAAAGTTCTCTCAAGTCTTTTGCCATAACAAAACAGCTGTTGGACTTGAATCCCTGTTTAAATCCACGCATAATAAGAGTTCCTGCAATGCTGTTCGGTAATGTTATCAATACTTTAATCATTGTATTATTGTACTTTCTATCCTTAAACAGCGTCAATATTTTTATTAACCTTGACGAAGCTGAAAAAATAATTATCATATATTTATGAAGAAAATAATTATTACAATTTCCGCATTATTAATAGTATTTATCCATCTTCCGGTGTTTGCCCAGACGGATTATGCAACATTGTATCAACAGGCGTCCGTGCCTGATTTTAAACTTGTTCACGATATTGACCCTTATCAAAACGAGGATTATCAAAAATATGCGTGGTCGCCGTTTCCTCTTTTCAGGCTGGCATCAGATGTTTATTTTAAGGGACAAACAATACCAGCAGGGTATTACATTCTTACCCCGAGAGAAATGAACGGTAAATGGTATATGTTTTTTAAAGAATCAGGTAAAGTAAAATTTATAATCCCTATTGTAAAAAAAGAACTTGTACCGGTTGATTTTTATCATGACAATTTGCCGACACCAAAATATACAAAATGGCAAAAATTCTGCAAATCTGTGCGTGACGGTTTTTATAAAGTATTTAGAAATTCTTCCAGAAAAGCTCCTCCGCCAAATTCGTACATAATAACGGAAAACATAGAAGGCGATATGTATCTTGTTGTTCTCTATTATGGGGAATCTAAATATTATATGGTTTTCAAATCCAATAGATATTAAGCGCAAAAAAATTTTTTCACGTTTTTTAAACAGTACATGATTAATAAAATTTTGCCATACAATTTAGTTCAAAATAAATCATATACAGGGTTTAAGTCTGCGCAACAACCAGTTGTTCTTCAAAAGGAACAGGATAATGATATTAATGCAGCAGTTTGTGTGCAGATTCCGACTTTGATTGCTTACATGAATAATATAAATTTTCTTCAAAATATTGAAATAAAATATTTTAATACTTTGCCAGCGGATAAAATGCAGCAAAAATATGCGCTACTTGCTGCTGAACAGGCAAAAGAACTTGCAGGGCGTGAGTTTGAACCCAATCAGGAGCTAAGCTGGATAGAAGAGCTTCCTAAAACTCAATTGAAAAGGCTGGATGAAATTTATGCTCTTGCCGATACTTTAAAACAAAACGGCGGCGGAAAACTCGGTATCATTGGTATAGGCGGTTCAAGGCATACAATCGAGAATATGCTCTCTTTGTTCGGATTATCAGATAAAGCTGTATTTTTATCGGCAGTAACTCCGGAAGATGAAGAGGCTTTTGTAAAAAAGCTCGGAGATAAGAACACTGCTGCAATAATGGTTGCATCAAAATCAGGTACAACCCTTGAACCTTCAACTGATTTTGATTATGTACGCAAGGTTATGGGCGACAGCTTTACAAACTATATATGTATCACTGATAAAGATGAAAACAAAAGTAAGTTGCGCAAACTTGCCAATGAAAAGGGGTACAAATGCGCCATAATCCATGACGGCTGCGGAGGCAGATTCGGGGCATTTGATGACCATACTCTTATTGCTCTGGCTTATTGCGGGCTGCCGAAAAATGATATGGAAAGGCTTTTGGCAGCTTCATTGAAAGCACAAAAAAGATTTTTGAATCCTGATTTTAAATCAAATCCGGCATTGCAGCGTGCAGCTTTTAATAGTGAATGTGTTAAATCCGGCAAGCAAAATCAGTATGATTATTATTTCGGTGACAGGTTTGAAGGTACAACATTATGGAATACACAGCTAAAGAAAGAATCCCATAAGTCTCTTTACAAAGTGAGCGGTGATTTGGTAGGACCTGCTTTTTTGCACAATTCGACAGAAAGCGACCTGGATGAGGGGAATACGACCTCTTTTTATACATTTAATGCAATAAAAAATAACGGTTCGGAAGCATACAAATCATATAATGCGCTATTGAACGGCAGCCTAAAGGCATATTGTCAGCGTCATCCGGTATCTCTTGTTCAGCTGAAGGATCTTTCACCCGAATCCATTGCAGAATTTATTGAGTTAAAACATTTTGAAACTATTTATACAGGCATGATGCTTCGTGCTATGAATAATACACAAAACAATAAGGCTGAAAAACCGGAAACATTGCCCGAGGTTTTGCAGCCTCATGTAAACATTTATAAAAAAGAAGTGAATAAAATCCTGAACGCTTAAATACTGTCTTCGTGCAGGAGTGTATCTAAAATAATTTGCATTTTATCTGAGTTTTCTGCCAGACGTTTTACATCGGCGATTCTTTCATCGTCTGAATTGTACTGGTTTCTCATTGCTTCAAGCTCGCTGTGGTCGAAGAACTTTCCGCCGCAGAAATAACATTCGTCAATTGTTATTTCCTGTTTTGCGCTGACGTGATTTTTAACCATTGGTTTGTGGCAGATTGGACATTCTCTTTCTGCATTTGTATCCACTTTAATATACTCTTTGCCTTTTTTAGCTTCTGCAATAGGAGTAATATCTTCTTTTTTCTCATCGAGTTTTTTAAGTTCTCTGTTATCCAGCCAGATACCTCCGCAGCCGTCAAGACAGATATCAACCATAAAGTTTTGGTCTTCAAGATAAACTTTTTTCATAATTTTGCCGCAAGCAGGGCAGGTAATAAATTCATAATTGTCAGCCATCAATAAATTTCCTTATATCAATTATTTATAATAAAAGATTATAACATTTTTGTTGAAAATTGCTATCATAAATACCCAATATGGTGTATTTTTGCTAAAATAAATTACGGTTATAAATAAGGGGCGGTTATGAATATTATAAAATTTTCAAAATGGCACAAGATATTTCTTTCTGTTGTTTTAGGCGTAGTCTTTGTTTTATATTTAGGCTTTGTTTTTGCTCTTCCCAAACTGATAAATCTTAATGATTACAAAACCGTAATCCAAAATATTGTTGAACAAAGCGTAAAATTAAAATTTGATGCACAGGATATCAGGCTTGTGACAACACCTTCCCTAAAGGCCGGAGTAAGTATAAAAGATGCAGCTTTGACTTATCCTGACGGTAATGAAATTGTACGCCTGAATAATGCGCAGGTGAAAATATCTATACTGCCAATAATCTTAAAAACACTGAAAATAAGCGATATCACAATTGATACTCCGGTCGTTAATGTTGCGCTTTTATCTGACGGACAGCTGGACATAGTCGATTATATCAATAAAAATATTGAACAATCCGGACAAACTCCGCAAACTACAACTCAGGAACTCCCCGTAAAAATATCTTCATCTCTGCCGGTTGTGACAATAAAAAACTATGACCTTTTATTAAAAGATAAAAAATCATCAAATACATTTACTCTTAAGGGAAACAACTTTGTTTTGGATAAAGCGGTTGTTAACAAACATCTCAGAATAACAGCTGACGGAAAGATTCTGGTTAATGATAAAGTTAATCTAAATTATGATGTAAAATTTGCAAGCTTTTGGCCTGCAGTGGAAACTTCTCAGACACAGGCTGACAAAACTGTTGTTTTACCTGAAATTGATTTTGTAAAAGAACTTGTCAAATATGATCCTAAAGCTGATATTAAAGCAGATATTACAGCAAAAGAGCATAAGGGACATGTTGATCTTGACGGGTATTTGAATATAGATAAATTAAGCATAAAACTTAACGGTTCAAAGCTGCCGGACAGTTATTTTCATTTGCTTTCCAAAGGACATGAGACAGATATTGATTCCAAAATTTTTGTCAGCGGGAATGAAGAAGCTTCATTAAAGGCAAATGTAAAAACAGGCAGAAAAACAAAGTTCGATATAAATTTAAAAACTGATAAAATAAGCTTTTCCAGCATTCAAAATTTTGCAATTGCTCTTTTGAACTCATTGAATATGCAAAATGACCTGGCTGCAGTTAAAGTAACCGGTTACATAAAATCGGATTTTAATGTAAAAACCGATTTAAAAACTTTTGAATCATCAGGCTCTTTTAACGTTGCGGATGGTTCAATTGCTCACAAAATTATTCCTGTCACAATAAATGACATAACTGCAGATATTGATTTTTCTAACAATTCATTAAATATAAAAAATGCGCACACTCTGATTAACGGAACAAAAGTAACAGCAAAAGGCTCTGTATCCTCATCTTCTGATACTGATATTTCATTAACTTCGGGTGATATTAACATTGCTCCTATTTTTAATGCATTTGCTCCCGCATCGGCAAAGCAGTCATTTGTTCTAAACAGCGGTATACTGAATATCGATGTTATATTAAAAGGCAAACTTTCTGAAATAAAGCCTGATATCGATGTTGCCTTGAACAAATTTTTGCTCAAAACTAAATCTCCGATGCCGCTTTTATCATTGAGTATCCCTTCGGCTAAGCTCGATGTTGATCCTGTTCAGGCTGTTATCAATCCGTTCGATGTTATTTTAAATTCTTCAAAAGTAACTGTATCAGGCAGCATAAAAGATTATCTTAGCGATATGAAAATAAATATAACAGCTGACGGTTCAATAAAAGCAGGGGATATAAGCTCGCTACTCCCCAAAGAAACAAGAGCTTTTATAGGTACAAAAGGTTCTATTCCTTTGAGTGCGATAATTACCGGAAACCCTCAAAAAATAGAAGTAAAAGCGCAGGCATATCCCGATGCTAATAACTACTTTTCACCCGTCAGTGTTAAAAAAATGACAGGCAAAAATGGGCTTGTTAATGCAGAATTGCTTTATTCAAATGACAATTTAAATATATCGGACGCAGCTCTTTATCTGCCTTCTAAAGCGCTGACTAAAGACTTTGATAAAAATAAAAAAGGTGCAGCTAAAATTGCGGGTATTACAGGAACTATCTCAAATGTTTCATCAAATTATCCGCAAATGAAACTTTTATTCTCTGTTCCAGAACCTGTTGTACTGTCTCATACTCTTATGCCTGATGCAACACTTAGCACTAGAGGAGATTTGAATATTACCAACACATTTAATGCCCCGTCTTATAAAGGATTTTTCTCAATAAAAGATATCAATCTGCCTTCAATACTGACAAAAGTTCAGGGGGTTGATTTGGAATTTAACGACAATACAGTCAGTGCAAACATTCAAAATCTTGATATCAATAAAACCGTACTCAATATTATTGCAGATGCTTCAACAACTCTGGGCAATGTATTTGTAATAAAATCGATGAAACTGTCAAGCCTTGACCTTAACGTCGACAATCTTTTTGCGGCAATGGATAAAATTAATGCTCTTATGCCGCAATCTTCAGCCTCAAGTGCTTCTTCCGGAGCTTCAAACGCTAATATGCTGCCGGTAAAAATTGCTAACGGAAGCGCTGATATTCAAAAATTTACAATGAAACAAATTGGCGGAAACCTTGTAGCTGCTGATGTTACAGGTGATTTTACATTGGTTAATGATGTTATAAAGATTCCTGACCTAAAAACAAATGTATATGGCGGGACTCTTAACGCAGATGTGAGCTATAATGTCAAAACAACAGCGCTAACCGCCAAACTCAAAGGACAGAAAATTAATGCAAATGAAATAGTTACAGTGTTTACAGGGCTAAAGGATCAGGTGCAAAGTAATCTTGATTTTAATGCTGATGTAAAACTCAGCGGTGCTACTTATGAACAGCAAATAAAATCCCTGAACGGAAAAGCCGACTTTGAACTTAAAGACGGTCAATTAGGCAGTCTTGGACGTTTTGAGTCGTTCCTGCAGGCTGACAATCTCCTTGCTCAAAGTTTTGTTAAGACAAAACTCGGCTCTCTTGTAAATACGGTATCTCCTTATAATACCGGCAAATTCTCTTTTCTTAAAGGTAATATTGTCTTTAAAGGCGGTAATTCCGTACTACAACAGGTTAAAATGTCAGGACCGCATATGTCATTGCTTTTAGACGGAAGTATTAACCTTATTTCAATGGATTCTAATATACAAATTCTGGGCTCGCTCTCTAACGATGTAATAACAGCGCTCGGACCGGTTGCAAATCTTTCAGTTGAAAAATTTGCTGCTTTGATTCCGAATTTTGGCACAAAAATAGCTTCTGCCATAAATACATTTAATGAAGCTGCAAATAAAACTGTGCTTGAGTCCATTCCTCCGTTGACTCCCGAACAAACAGGCTCAAAATCGTTTAAGGTAAAACTTAACGGAAACTTGAACAAACCCGCTTCTGCTTTTGACGGATTTAAGTGGTTGAACACGCCGGAGGTAATTAAGGAAGAACAAGCTGAACTTACACAACAAACAGAAGTAAAAAATAATATTAATAAAGAACAGATTCAGCAGCAGGTACAGCAAACAAAAGAAAATATCAAAGACGCTGTAAAGAATAATGAAAAAGTACAACAGTTAAAAGAAAACAAAGCTGTAAAAGCAATCGGCGGAATTTTAAAGTTGTACAAAGAATCAAAAGACAATTCACAACAGCAAACAACACAGCAGGAAACACAATCAGCGGAATAAAATAATGAAAAAAACACTATATACTGCTTTTGGCACAGTTATTGCCGTATTAATAACACTAAACCCTCTATGCTATGCAGACGGGTATAAAAAAATTAATCTTGATGATGCAATCGAGCTTTCTTTGTCAAACAATCTTGATTTGCAATCCGCAAGAATAAACGTAGAACTGGCAAAAAATGATATAAAAAGCGCAAACAGGTTAAAAAATCCTGATGTTAATATTTTTTATAACTTTGGCAACGCAGGTAAAAGCGAACCGCAACAAATAGGTATTTCCGAAACTCTTGAAATTGCCAAACGCGCTCCGCGTAAAAATCTTGCAAAATCAACACTATATAAAAAAGAACTGGATGTTAAGCTATCTGAATTTACACTGGAAATGGACGTTAGAGAAACCTACGCGGATCTTGTCGGTGCAAAAACAATACTCAATAATCTTTTAGAACAAAAAAATCTTTTAGAAGAGCTTTTAAATATTGCACAGAAAAAATATAAAACGAATCCGGCTGCTCAAACCGAGGTAATTCAGACACAAATAGCAATAAATCAGCTGGAAACTAAAATAAATTCCGCTAAAACCAATGTGACTACCGCACGTAATAATTTTAATAAAACTTTGAATCTTAAGGAAGATTCTTTGATAGTTTATGATACACAGGAGGATAATCTTCCTGATGAAACAGTTTTTATTTCTTTAAAAACACCTGACGTTAACTCACCAATACCGGCTTTTGATGAGATATCACAAAGAGCACTGGAAAAAAGGCTGGATATTCGTGCAGCAAAGCAAGATATTGATATCGCTAAAAAGAACTTAACTATAGTTGAACGTCAGCGCATACCGGATGTCGAAATTTTGGGCGGGTACTCATATCTGCCTCAATCTCACAGCGATACAGGACATTTTGAACCTGGAGCGTATGCAGGTGCGGGAATAAATAATATCCCTGTTTTGTATACTTACAAGCCAGAGATTAAAAACGCAAAGCTGAGGATTGAACAGGCTCAAATAGACTATGAATCTGCAAAAAATAAAGCGCTTAAAGATTTAAACTCTGCTTATGACAGATTTGCAACTTCTCGTACTAATTTATTGTTTTACAAACAAAAGCTTATAAAAGATTCGCAAGAGCTTATAGATATTTCCAAAAAGAACTATAACGCAGGCAGAACAGACCTAACAACCGTAATCGTTATGCAGCAGTCTTATCTGGATATTGTAACAGGATATATTGCTGCACTGACTGATTACTATACTGATTGGATAGACTTTTTGAGAGAGGTTAACAATGAGGAGTTTGAACTTTATCCTCAGAATTTGTAAATAAGTCTATACTATATCTTTGCACGCAAACTGTAAAAAGCTGCCCATCAGGTTTTCGTTCCATACCTTAACTGTAGGAGGAACTTTTAACACTGCTGGAGTAAAATTCCAGATGTATTTTATATTTGATTGAATTAAAAAGTCTGCTACCTGTTGTGCGGATTGTCTGGGTACTGTCAAAATAGCTATCTCAACTCCGAGCCTTTGTACAAGATTAGGTAATTTTGATATATGGAAAATCTGTTTGTTATTTACCTGAATATCAATTTTTTGGGGGTCGTTATCGAACAGTGCGAGTATGTTCAATCCGTAGCTGTTAAAACTGTCATATTTTGCCAGCGCAAGCCCCAAATGCCCGGAGCCGACAATAAAAGCATCTTTGGTTTTTGAAAACCCCAGAGTCTTTTCAATTGAATCCTTTAAATCTTTTACCATATATCCTACACGGCATTTGCCGGCGTTATTCAACAGTTTAAAATCCTTGCGCACCTGTGAATCATCAATACCCAGCCTTTGTGCAATTTGAGGGCTAGAAATTGTTTCGATGCCTGCTTCTATATACTCCACCATAATACTGTGGTATAAAGTCAATCTGTTAGAAACTTTTTCCGGTATATTTTTACTCATTGTTAACTCAAAATTTTTGCTTTTATCCTCAATTAATAAAAATTATATACTAAATCAAGAAAAAAATCACGATTTAAATAACAGGACTTATGTAGCAAATTCCACTAATAATAGCTAAAATTGTTGTACTGAACTTGTTTCAGAGTCTTGCCGGTTGTAAGATTTCGAAACAGGAACGACATTATGCTTATCTTTTAATAATGTTTGATGGAAAGATATATATCAGTCCCTAAATAGCTTTATGTTAAAGCTTTATTTCAAAATACTTTAAGTTTTGTATATATTTTGTGATTTATATTTTTAACTGACAAAATAATTTTTGTTAACGTCTTATAATAATATCACCGCAAAAGAAGAGGGAAGCATGAAAATTTCATCAATAAACAATAATTATAATATTAGAAGTTTACAAAACAATAATTTACTCAAAGATAACCATAACGCATCTTACTGTGAAAATTTAAATCAAACAAATCTTAAATTGATGCCGCATTACGGTATTTCTAACATTAATTTTAAATCATCTAAAAAAAATAATGAAGATTTTGCGCTTAACTATTCAATGAAAGAGCTGCAAAAGCGTCTTGCTCCGGAAGCATTCACCGAGTTTCGTATGATTGATGAAAACTCTTCTGCTTACCAAAATCTGCAAGATGGTGATAAAGAGGCGCTCAAACATCTTGTGAAAGCGGCTAATATCTTTGACTCCGTGTATAAAAGGCTCGATAACATTCATAATCTTCCTTTTGAAAAATATCTTGAAAATGAAATAGCAAATAGCAATGAAAAAGCTTTTTTAACAAAGAAATTGTATGATGCCCAAAAAGGTATAATAGCAAAAACCGTTGATGCAAAGCCGGTTGTTCTTGTAAAAAATATGAAAGAGCTTCCGGGGAAAGGTTTTTATCCTGAGGATTTGTCAGAAAAAGAGTTCCATAAAATTTTGATTGATATGCTCAACAACGGCGAGCAAAAAGAGGTGCAAAATATTTTGAATCAGCGTTCTGTTGTTTTAAGAGACGGAAAAAAGCTCAAAGCTGTAGATTACACTGATTATTTTAAAGATGAATTTTCACAGGCTGCCGGTGAACTAGAGGCTGCAGCAATGACATCGACAAATGATGATTTTAACAGATATTTGCTTTTGCAGGCTAATGCATTGATGATGAATAATCCCTATATGGACGCTCTTGCTGATAAAAAATGGGCAGCATTGCAGGATACTCCGTTGGAGTTTACTATTGGCAGAGAATGTTACGATGACAGAATGACTCAAACAGTAAGGAAAAATAAAGAACTTTCTGCATTGCTTGATAAATACGGTATAACCCCTTACTCAAAAGATTCTCTCGGGGTTAGAGTCGGTATAGTTAATAAAGAAGGTACTGATTATATTCTAAAAATAAAAAACTTTCTTCCTTTTATGGCTTCAAAAATGCCGTTTAACGACGAATATGAACAATCTATATCAAATAATAAAGATAATAAACAAACAATGGTTGATGCAGATATTGTAAATATGACAGGTCAGTATGCCGCATACAGAGGTGCAATCTCCATTGCTTCAAACCTTCCGAACAACGATAAGCTGTCCGTACAAACAGGCGGAGGCAAAAGAAATGTTTATCACAGACAAATGAGAATGGCAAAATATTCGAATAATAAAGAAAAAATGCTGAATGCTCTGCTTGATAAATCACAGCATAAATATTTTGATGTAGAAGCGCTGCAGGATTTTACAATATTGCATGAAAATGTGCATTCTCTAGGTCCAAAAGACGGGCTGGAGGCTCTCGGAGTAAGCAAAAATACAATAGAAGAATACAAAGCTGATGCCGGTGCTCTTGTTATGCTTGATGAATTGACAAAAGCAGGGTTCTACTCTCCGTTAAAAGAAAAACAGGTTATAACATCTTATTTAACCGCTTATGTTTTAAAAGGTCCTGATTTTGAAAATGCACACAGGGCAAGAAATATGCTCCAGCATAATTATTTTATTCAGCATGGTGCTGTAGATGTATCAAAAGACGGTAAGATGAAAATTGATTATGATAAAGTGATAGATTGTGCTCACAAAATGCTGGAAGATGCGATAAGATTGCAGCTGGATAAAAGTTCAGACAAGGCAGAAAAATATCTTAAGGACAATGTTGTCTGGTCAAAAGAACTGCAAAAGCTTGCGGATAATCTCAATGCGGTTGATAAAAAACTAAATTCCTATATAACTACACCGCTGGCAGACAAACTAGACGGGTAAAATAAATTTAATATAATCTTAATAATATAAGCTTTAAATTTGTACGCATTTTGCGTTATACTTAGCGTGTCAAAACAAACAGAGGATTATTAGAAATGCTATTAGGTGTAAATATTGATCATATTGCTACATTAAGAAATGCAAGAGGCGGGTTAGAACCAAACCTCATTCAGGCAGCACTTGTTTGTGAAAAGGCTGGGGCTGACGGTATCACAGTGCATTTGCGAGAAGATAGACGCCATACAAGAGATAACGATGTTTATGAACTAAAAAAAATTCTTAAAACGAGATTAAATCTGGAAATGGCTTTGACTGACGAAATGCAAAAAATTGCGCTCGATGTTCTTCCGCAAAATGTCTGCCTTGTACCAGAAAAAAGAGAAGAAGTTACAACGGAAGGCGGTCTTGATGTCGCGTCAAGAGTTGAATTTGTTGCTGATTTTGTAAAACCTCTGGTTGAAGCAGGAATTGTTGTAAGTTTGTTTATTGACCCCGATAAAAATCAGGTTCAGGCTGCTGCAAAAACAGGCGCTCAGTTTATTGAACTGCATACGGGAAGATATTCCGAGGCTTTTGGCAGAGAAAATGAAGAACTTGAGTTTGATAACCTTAAAGAAGCTGCTCAGCTTGCTCAAAGACTCGGGCTTAAGGTTAATGCAGGTCACGGGCTGACTTATGAAAATGTTCACAGGATGAAATCTATCCCGCAGCTTATTGAGCTTAATATAGGTCATAATATTATTGCCCATGCTGTATTTGACGGTTTGGAAAAAGCTGTAAAAGATATGAAAGATTTGATATCTTAGTTAACTTTGTTAAGTTTTTTTCCGCCGCTACTTGATATTAGAGTATGTTTACAGTAGGGTAAAATAAGAAACTAATCTTTGAAAGGAATATAAAAATGGCAAAACAATGCGCAATATGCGGAAAGACAAAGCTTAAAGCAGCTAAAAGATCTTTTTCTAATAAACAGCATGTGCACAGACAGGAAGTTAATCTTCAATCTGTAAAAGTTAACAATAACGGCACTGTTCAAAGAATAGATGTTTGCACTTCCTGCATCAGAGCAGGCAAAGTCCACAGAGCTGTGTAATTGCTTTTGAATCAAACAAGTATTAAAAAGTCCTGATATTTCAGGACTTTTTTATTGAATGTTTATCAAGATTTTATAAATATTTTTTAATATAACGATGAAGATTTTAGCTGTTTATATGTGTTTACCTATATTCTTGATATTTAAAATTTTTTCTGTTTGAATTTGAATTACAATCGTGATATATTACAGAAGTAGCCGAAAGGTTAATTTTTATTTATAGAGGATATAGATAATGTCAGAAGGTCACTTAATTGCGCATCTCGGTCAGTTCAGTTTTAACCTTGATACCATTATTACTATGTGGATTACAATGGGGATTTTGATTGTTGTTTCATTTCTTGCAACGAGAAAACTCTCTGTTATTCCTACTAAACTTCAGGCGGTTGCTGAAGGAATAATGGGAGCTTTTGTCGGTTTGACCGAGTCGATGATAGGCAAAAACGGACGCAAACATATACCGCTTCTTGCTACATTGTTTTTGTTTATTTTAACGGCGAACCTTCTCGGACAATTGCCGTGGCGTTTGTATCATTTAAAAACCGGTGAACTTGCTTCTCCGACGAATGATATTAATATGACTGCAGCAATGGCAATAATGGTCTTAATTTATTATGTTTATCAGGGTGTACGTGCTAAAGGGCTAAAATACTTTTTACATGAATTTAGCGCTGTTGGTATTATAATGGCTCTGATTGAACTTTTAGAGATGGTTGTAAGACCCTTCTCACTGGCATTACGACTTTTTGCGAATATTCTCGCAGGTGAATTGTTGATAGTAACTTTTGTCGGATTGTGTGCATACCTCTTGCCTCTGCCTTTTATGCTTTTTGAGGTATTTGTTGCATTTGTTCAGGCGCTTGTTTTTATGCTGTTGTCTACGGCATATATAGCTATGGCAGCGCAAGAGGAAGAAGGGCATTAGTTAACAAAAAGGTTTCCGGTACAGCCGGTAAAATTTTAAAATATAGCAGTTAATAACAGAATTAGTAATAAAAAAGGAGAAAATTATGGCAGTAGAACAAGTAGCAGTTGAAGTTGCATCAATGGCTAAATTAGGTGCAGGTATTGCAATCGGTTTTGGTGCAATCGGTGCCGGAATTGGTTTGGGTATTGCAACAAAAGGTCTTTTGGATGCTGTATCAAGACAGCCTGAAATCGCAGGTAAAGCATTGATTTACTTCATTATTGGTGCAGGTCTTGCAGAAGCTTGTGCTATCTATGCTTTATTCATCGCATTGCAGTTACTCGGATAATGAAATCTTGCACAATCAGGGAGCAATCCCGCTGTGTTTCATAAAAAGACGAACTTTTAATGAACATCTAGAAATAGGAAAATTTCATGGAAATTAACGCAACTATATTAATATCGGCAATAAGTTTTCTCGTATTCATTTTTATAATGAATAAAATCCTTTACCAGCCGGTGCTTGATATAATGGAAAAGAGAAAAAATTATATTGAAGCAAATAAAACCGAGGCGCAAAATCATAAACAAAAAGCCGAAGGACTTATTGCTGACAAAAATGCAAAAATTGCTGACGCGCAGAAAAAATCGCGTGATATAGTTGCGGCAAAAACAGATGCTTTAAAAGAAGAAAAAACTAAAATATTGAATGACGCCAGAACGGGCGCTGCAACGTATTTTAGTGAAGAAAAACAGAGCCTTGTTCAGCAAAAGGAACAAACAGCTGCTAATATGAAATTTGATGTTGCTGATATAGCAAACCGCCTTACCACAAAACTTATGGGAGAAGGTATTGCTTTTGAACCTTTAAATGAACATGAAGTTGAAGAGGTAATGAAGAAAAATGCTTGATTTCAGTTTTGCGAATATATTGCATTCAAATGTTATAAACTTTGCAATAATGATTGCTTTGTTTGCTTTTATTGCTTACAAACTCGATGTTATGCAAAAGATTGAGGATATGAGAGCTTCCATCCAAAAGAATGTTGAAGATTCTGATAATCTTAAAGCGGAAGCAATAAAAGAGTTTGAATCAGTAAGCGAATCTCTGGGTAATGTGGAAGCCGAAACAGAAGCAATTGTTAAAAAAGCGGAAGATACAGTAAAAACAATCGAGCAAAAAGCAAAAGAAGAGATGGATAAATCTGTTGCTCTGATTAAGCAAAATGCACAAAAGCAGGTTGCTTCAGAAGAAAATCAGGTTCAGGGCGAACTTCTCAGAAATGTTTCTTCGTCTTCAATTGAAGTTGCTCAAAGACAAATAAAGACTGCGCTGGATAAAGATAAAGAATTGCACAGAAAGTACATAGAAGACTTTATTAACAGTATAGACAAGATAGATGTATAGATTAACGGATATAGATAATGGCACAAAAATTAAAAATAGATAATAAATTATTACCACTGGCTAAAAGATACTCTGATGCTATTGTTGCGGTAGCAAAAGACAGAGGCGAATTAGATGAGGTTTTTACGGATTTGGGTACAGTTTCCGAGTCACTGAACTTGGTAACAAAGATGAAGGATTTTTTAATGCACCCTGTTATTCCTTTTGCTGAAAAAAAGGATATGATTAAATCTGTTTTTCAGGGAAGAGTTAAAGACTCCACACTAAGTCTGTTGTTTATATTGACAGAAAAAAACAGACTCAACCTTCTTGATACAATTAAATATTGTTATGAAGAATCTATGGACGAGGCTAAAAATATAGTCAAAGTCGATGTTGTTTCCGCTGTGGAAATAGACGGAGATTTAAAACAGAGCTTGAAAGAAAGACTGGAAAACAAATTGCACAAGGCTGTAAAATTTGTTTTCGATATAAATCCCGATATTATAGCAGGTCTTATCTTAAAAATACAGGATAAGACAATTGACGGCTCGATGGCTGCAAAAATAGAGGGGTTTAAAAAGATACTGAGATAAAATCGTTTAACGATTAACAAAAGTGTAAAATTTAGTACAAACTATAAAGGAAAGTAACATGGCAACAATTAGACCGGAAGAAATTACTTCTATAATCAAAGCCAAAATTGAAAATTATTCCTCGGAGATGGAAGTTTCCAATATCGGCTCTGTGCTGGAAGTCGGCGACGGTATTGCCCGTGTGTACGGTTTGCGTAATGCAATGTCAAACGAGCTTGTTGAATTTGAAGACGGCAAAGGTACACTAGGTATTACACTGAACCTTGAAGAAGACAATGTTGGTGTTGTTATTCTCGGTGAATATCAACACATAAAAGAGGGTATGACTGTTAAAACAACCGGCAGAATTGCATCTGTTCCGGTAGGTGACGGTCTTATCGGCAGAATCGTCAGCCCGACAGGACGTCCTGTAGATGGCAAAGGCGAAATCCATTACGAAAAAACAAGACCGGTTGAAAGAGTAGCTCCTGGTATTGTATCAAGAAAATCAGTACACCAGCCTTTGCAAACAGGTTTGACTGCAATTGACGCCCTTACTCCTATCGGCAGAGGTCAGCGTGAGTTGATTATCGGCGACAGACAAACCGGTAAAACAGCGATTGCAATCGATACAATCATTAACCAGAAAGGTCAAAACGTTATCTGTGTTTACGTTGCAATCGGTCAGAAAACATCTACTGTTGCTCAGCTTGCCAAAAAACTTGAGGATTTCGGCGCAATGGATTATACAATCATTGTTTCCGCTACTGCTGATGAGTCCGCTCCGCTGCAGTTTATTGCACCGTTTGCAGGTGTTGCAATTGCGGAAGAGTTTATGGAACAGGGCAGAGATGTTTTGATTGTGTATGATGACCTCACAAAACACGCCCAGGCATATCGTGCAATGAGTTTGCTTTTAAGACGTCCGCCGGGACGAGAAGCATATCCGGGCGACGTATTCTACCTGCACTCAAGATTGCTGGAAAGAGCTTGTAAGTTGAATGACAAATTAGGCGGAGGCTCTATTACCGCGCTTCCTATCATCGAAACTCAGGCAGGCGATGTTTCTGCGTATATTCCGACTAACGTAATTTCAATTACCGACGGTCAGATATTCTTAGAAACCGGCTTGTTCAACTCAGGTATAAGACCAGCTATTAACGCAGGTATATCTGTATCACGTGTAGGCGGTGCCGCTCAAACAAAAGCAACAAAACAGGTCGGCGGTAAGTTAAGACTTGACCTTGCGCAGTTTAGAGAATTGGAAGCGTTTGCACAGTTTGCATCAGACCTTGATAAAGCTACTCAGGATCAGCTTTTAAGAGGTCAGAAACTGACAGAAGTGTTAAAACAGCCGCAATATTCACCATTGAGCGTTGCAAAACAGGTTAGTATCCTTTTTGCTGCTAACGAGGGGATATTGGACGATATTGATAATTCCAAAATTCAAAAATTCAAAAAAGAATGGTTTGAGTATTTTGAAGCAAATATGTCTGCATTGGCTGAAAAACTCAATAGCGGTGCTGCTTTGGATGACAATGATAAGGCTGAATTGAAGAAAAATCTGGAAACCTTCAAGTCTTCATTGTTCTCATAAATTATATAATTCGGGGTGTTTTTTCTGACACCCCGAACAATCAAAATTAAAGCTATAAAGGTAATACGATGCCAAATTTATTAGATATTAAAGCAAGAATAAACAGTATAAAAAATACGCAAAAAATTACTAAAGCAATGAAAATGGTTGCAGCTGCTAAAGTTAAGCGCTCGCAAAATAAAGTTATAGCATCTCGTCCTTTTTCAAGAGCACTTGGTGAGGTTTTTGTAAAAGTTCTCTCTTCTGTTGAGGGGTTTAGTTCTGCAGGTCTAAAAATAGACAGAGCAATTGACAACTATCCTGTTTTGATGCAAAAAAGAGAGCAAAAAACAGCTGGTATTCTTGTTGTTACTTCTAACAGAGGGCTGGCTGGCGCTTATAATGCCAATGTTATCAGATATGTACTAAAAAATATAGAAGATTATAAATCTAAAGGTATTGGCGTAAAACTTTTTATTGTCGGCTTAAAGGGCACAAGTGTTTTAAAAAGACGTGCGAAAAGTGTCGGTTTTGAAATTTCTCAAACATATACAAAAATCTCTCAAGAACCAAATTCCTCAAACGCACTTGTTATTGCGGAAGATATGGCAGATGCCTTTGTAAAAGGCGAGATAGACAGTATAGAAATTGTTACGACACGTTTTAAAAATATGATGTCATATAAAGTGGAAGATTGGAAGATTCTTCCGGCTGATGATATTAAAAAAGCTCTTGGAGATGATGAAGAGTCTGTAGCTGGTAAAATTGATCCTCTTATGGCTTTTGAACCGAATGCGGACAGTATTTTACAAAAAATTGTGCCTATGTTTATAACAAATATCATATATCAGGCACTTTTAGAAGCTGTAGCCAGCGAACTTGCAGCGAGAATGACAGCAATGTCTGCAGCAACAAATAATGCTGAAGAAATGATAAGAGTACTTTCTATTGATTACAACAAAGCAAGACAGGCAGCTATTACAAACGAAATACTGGAAGTTGTGTCAGGTGCTGACGCTTTGAAAAAATAATCTTTGACCGTATCGTACAATTGATATAAAATTACACTAGACGAAATTAGTAAGTGGGAAAATAAAATGGGTTATAAAATACTAAGCAAAAAAGAATTATGTCCAAACCAGTATGAATTAACAATTCATGCTCCTTATATTACAAAAAACGCACAGGCAGGACAGTTTATAATTTTAAGGGTTTCCAAAGACGGAGAAAGAATCCCGTTAACAATTGCTGATTATAATAGAGAAACTGGCGCTCTTACTATTGTGTTTATGGCTGTCGGTTATACAACCAAACAGCTTGCAACACTGGAAGTCGGCGATGAACTGGTTGATATTGTCGGACCTTTGGGACAGCCTACACATATTGAAAAATACGGCACAGTGGTTTGTCTTGCCGGCGGTTATGGTGCAGCTCCATGCTATTTGATTGCAAAAGCTTTTAAAGAAGCAGGCAATAAAGTTTATATGATTATGGGCGCAAGAACAAAGGATTTAATCTTCTGGCAGGATAAAATGAAAGATGCCTGCACTGAATTGTTTATTACAACAGATGACGGTTCTTTGGGAACAAAAGGCTTTGTTACCGGTGTGATGTCTGACATTATGTCAAAAGAAAAAGTTGATTATGCTATAGCAGTCGGTCCTATGCCTATGATGAGAGCTGTTGCAGATTTAACACGCGACAAGGGTATAAAAACAGAAGCCAGCATGAATCCGATTATGGTTGACGGAACAGGTATGTGCGGTGCATGCCGTGTTACTGTAGGCGGCGAAGTTAAATTTGCCTGTGTAGACGGCCCTGACTTTGACGCACATCAAATTGACTTTGACGAAGTTATCAATCGTACAAAAATTTATAAAGATTACGAGAAAAAACGCAGTGAAAACTGCAACCTGTTAAAACAAGCAGAAGCACTAAAATAATAGATATGGAGATATAAATATGGCATTGATTCCTATTTGCCCTTTAATGAGCGCAGGTCAGAGTGTAGAGATAGTTTGTGCACAGGAAAAGTGTGCATGGTATTTAAAAAACTATAAAACATGTTCTGTCTATCTGCTTGCACACAATGCGGCGTTAGATATAAAACAGAAACAAACTCAGATGACAAAAAAATAGATTAACTAACAAAAAGAGCCGGATTTGTTCCGGCTCTTTTTTATTATTCTTCTTCTGTAGATTTATTCTTTTTCCATTCGTCTATTATTTTGTCTATTTCTTGTAAATCAGCTTCTGTTATTCCGCCCTGTTGAGCTTTTTTAATGAGTTCATTCAGTTTTGTATGACTTGTTGCTGATAATACATTATTTTTAGCGATATCTGTTTTATTGCTGTTATAATCAGCAAGTAATTCGTTTATAGCTTTAGCTACTTTGGTGCTGAATTTTCCGTTTTCATTGCTGCCTTTGTCATCAACAGCATCATACGGTATTTGCGGGTAAGCTTTTATTTTTGTAAGAATTGCTTTTTCTTCAGCTGTATATTCACTGTCTTCTTTTACATTTGAATATATTTCTTTAATTTTATTTTTATTTGCTGTCGCTATTTGTGATTCGTCAGCATTTGCGTATTCTTCTGAAAGCTGTTGTGCTAATTGTGCGGTTGCCTTGGCATCAGCTTTAACTTGATTTTCTTTTTGAGCCTGGTTGTAAGTTTCCATCATCTCATCAAATTGTGATTTCTGATTTTGTAGATATTCATTTTGTGCGTTCATCATTTGATTTATAAAATCAGAACTAAACATATTAGTTGAACCGCCTGACATATAGTTGGTTGCGTTAAGCTGGTTTCCGTAAGTTGCATTTAAGAGGCTGCTTGTAGTTGCAAGCCCGTTAACACCAGTTGTGAACAATCTCAGATTCCAGTCATTGAAACTGCCGGAATTATATTGCCATCCGTTGGAGAAAAATCCTCCGCCGAATCCGCACAGTGCACCTAAAAATGTAGCAGCTTTGTTCCAGAAATTATTCTTTTTGTTTTTTGTTCCATATTGAGCCATTCTTTGCTGGCGCTGTTGTCTTTCAAAAGCTTCTGCGCGGGCTTCTTCCTGTTCTTCTGTAGCTTTGTTTTTGTACCAGTCGCCGACAGATGCACCATCTTGATTAGCCAATTCTGCAGATATAGATTTTTGAGCAGCGTTAAATTCTTCTGTTGTAAGATCACCGGCGGCTAAAGAAATAACTTTTGCTCTTTTATCAGCATTGTCCAGCCTGCCGTTTTTATTTTCGTCAGTAAACTGTATTTCAGTCTTTTTGTCACCGACGGTTTTTGTTAGAACCCAGCCGGTTTCTGTAGTTGTAACTTGTACGCTGTTGCCGACGCTCATATTTTATCCTCTGAATTTATACTCTCTTATCTATATAAAGCATATACTCAGTAAATAATTGCGTTTTTTGAAAAATATTGTAAAGTTTTGTTAATAAATTATTCTTTAATAGGAAGCTTTATAACTACACTAAAAATATTTTCTTTAGAAGACTCTAGCTCTATAGAGCCATTCATTGCAAGTATAAGACCTTTTACAATAAACAGCCCCAAACCTGTGCCGCGGGTAGTGCGTGTTGTTTTGTCGTCGATTCTGATAAATTTTCCAAACAGCTTATTTAATTTATCCGGAGGTATGTAATCATAGGAGTTAGATACTTTAACAACTGCCTGGCTTTTGGCTTGAGTTACATCAATAACAATAGGTGTGTCTTCGTAAGAATATTTGTATGCATTGTCAATAAGGTTTATAAATACCTGTTCCAGCCTGTCGTTATCAGCCCATACGTCGGGGAATTCTTCCGGAATGTTTACTATAACCTCTCTTTGCGCTTTATGCTTTGTAGAAAGAATAGCATCGTTTATTGTGTCGGCAAGGTTTACGTTGTCTATGATAAGATTCAATTTAGAGCCTTCTATGTCAGGTATAACTAGCAAATCCTCAACCATTCTGCTTAGCCTTTCGGACTGATTTTTTATGATTTTTAAAGATTTTTGAATTGTTTCTTCATCAAGTTCTATGTCCTGCCTTAAAAGTCTTGACGTATAACCTTTTATGCTGGTCAGAGGCGTGCGGAACTCGTGGCTTACCGTGTCAATTAAATTTGAGCGAAATTCATCCAGCTTTTTAAGTTCTTTGTTTGTGTGTTTAAGCTTTTTGTATGTGTTGTTAATTTCGTCCGCCATATTGTTGAACTCGGTCGCAAGAAATATAATTTCGTACGGAGTAAAAATATTGGACAGCATTCTTATTTTTCTGTTGTAATTACCTTTAGACAGGGCAATAATTCCTTTAAACAGCTGTCTGATGTTAATATACAGGTATGATGTGTAAATGCCGACAACGAATATAATAAAGAAAGCAGACAAACACAAAGCCAGTATAATTTTGTATCTTGCCGTGTTAATTGTTGTTTTGGTAATGTGATGAGTTGTGTTAACGATAATGACCAGCTCCGGATCAGTAAGCTTGAAATAAGCAAGAGGCTGGTTTTTTACTTTGCCAAAAAGCTGAGATTGGTTTAAAAGCAAATTTTTAGGTAGTGCATAAGTTACCCTGTCAAAGTCTTTTTTGTTGTAATTATGAGCAGCTAAAAGCGTTTTATTCTTGTCCAGGATGTAAATTTGTCTGTCGTCTTTTTTGTAAATATTAAAAATTTGGTCTTTAAACGTTTGTATATCAACAGTGGCAAGTATTGCTTCATTGTTATTTATTTTTTTTAGTATTTGTATTTCCTGTTTTTCTTTGTCGTAGTAAGAGTATTCATCCCATTTAAAATATTTATCTTTATCATTTTTGTGTATTATTTGCAGTTTTGATATAAGCTTGGAGTTGGTAAAGAGTTCTTTTAAATACTCTGATTTTGACTTTGCGTCAGGAATGTGCCTGAGAGTGAGAACAATCTGTTCCAACTCGTCTTCACCCGAACGCGTAAAAGTTTCTATATTAGATGCAATAGATTCTGATATGCTCAATGCTGAATATTGGAGCTCGTTTCTTACTGCGTGCTGGTTTATATTATTTACAATAAATGTTGTGACGATTGTCGGAGTAATGACAGCCAGAAGAAGAACAAGGATAATTTGTTCTACAATTTTAAGTCTTTTTATGTCACGGATTTTTGTCATATAATTAATCTTCCGTATCACTTATGGGTGTTAGCTTGTAGCCTACATTTGTGACAGTATGAAGGTATTTGGGATTTTTGGTGTCTTCTTCGATTTTCTGTCTTAAACCGCCTACGTGTACCCTCACCATTCTTACATCTTCATCAGAATCATAACCCCAGACTTCATCAAGCAGAACTGCTAATGAAACAGAATCGTTAAAATGCTGCATCAGGCAGTATAATATCTCGAATTCAGTCGGCGTAAGCTTTATTTTTTTTCCGTTTATTGCTGTTTCTAAAGATTCTGGGAAGAGTTCAATATCACCCATTTTTAAAATTTCCTGTTTAAAAGATGAATCTTTTTGTGCGTTGTCGGAGTTTCTTCTTAACAAAGCTTTTACCCTCAAAAGAACTTCCTGTATATCAAACGGCTTTACGAGATAATCATCAGCCCCGCATTCGAACCCCTGTGTTTTGTCACCTATCGTTCCTTTTGCCGTTAGCAATAGAACGGGTATATCGGGTTTTGCTTTTCTTAAATTTTTGCATACATCAAATCCGTTCATTTTTGGCATCATAACATCTAAGAGTACGATGTCATAATTGTTTGTTACAGCTTTGTTTAAACCATCCATACCGTCAGATGCAGTATCAACAATATATCCGCTGTGCGCTAGGTCAAATTCAAGCAGCTCTCTAATTTCATCATCGTCATCAACAACAAGTAATCTTTTTGGCATAATTCACACCCCTTTTGTGTATATATTTTCGCATAGTGGAAATAATGAAACAAGAATTTGTAAAGATTTTGAACTGATAACATTTTTTTGCTATCGAAAAAAATAGACTTTTGGGTTGGTTTGACTATTTGGTTTTGTGACAAATTATAAAAAAACAAGCACGTAGGTCGGATTTACCAATCCGACAAAAAATAATAAAGAAATAAAAAATGCCCGAACATCTTTAAAAATCGTACTTATGAACGATTTTAAAACCATTGTTTTGTAACAAATTGTAAAAATAGGCGTAAAAAGTGTTATAAAACACCTAAAACTGGGAATTAAAAATATAGAGATA
>CASFCQ010000014.1 GCA_949293185.1 uncultured bacterium | reverse complement strand
TTTTGTTTGCGATGCAAAAAGAAAAAACGAACCAAAAAAGAAAAACACGCTATATCAAAAGAGATTTTAAAATTCAGAAACGAAAATTTCCGTCCACTCCCAAAATGATAAAATCGGTCCGGTAAATTTTCATTCCTTCATTTAAAAATCTCTAATCGTATTCCATCAGGGCTTCGCCCCGAACCCCATACGGCTCACATTGTGAGCCGTGATAGTTTTTTAATGAATTTTCTATAATCAATTTATTTTTACATAATAAATATTATCACTGCTTACAACAGGTTATATATACAAACAAAAATGTTAATAGTTTGTATTAATTTTATCCGTAATGTTTAATATATACTAAATTTGAACACATAAAGTGAAAGTAGAAAAAGAAAAAGGAAAAAAACATGGTAGATGTTAAAAGAATTGAAATTCCTGTAGGTAACAAGGTAGTTACCATCGAAACAGGAAAGTATGCCAAATCAGCGAGCGGTTCGGTAGTCGTCCGTTGCGGCGACACAATGTTACTGGTTCACGCTGTTGTAAGCTCTGAACCGAGAGTAGGGATAGACTTTTTCCCGTTACTTATTGATTATGAAGAAAGAATGTCCGCTGTAGGAAGAATACCCGGCGGTTATAACAGAAGCGAAGGCAAAGCTTCCGATAAAGCAATCTTGATTTCAAGATTAATAGACAGACCAATCAGACCTTTATTCCCTAAAGGATACAGAAATGACGTACAAATCGTAGGTCAGCTTGTCAGCTTGGACCACGAAAACCAGCCTGATACTCTGGCTATGTTAGGCGCATCAGCAGCTTTAATGTTGACGGAAGCACCTTTTGAAGGTCCAATCGGTGCTGTAAGAGTAGGCAGAATAGACGGTCAGTTTATAGCTAACCCGTCATACGCTGATGCTGCTAAATCAGATATTGATATTGTTGTTGCAGGTACTCATGATTCCGTAATCATGGTCGAAGCAGGTGCAAAATTTGTAACAGAAGACGATATTATGAATGCCGTTGAATTTGCACAAAAAGAAATCGCAAGACAGTGCGAACTTCAAATCCAGTTTATGAACGATTGCGGTGTTGTAAAACCGGAATTTGTTAACCCTTATGACACTTCTGCTATTGCAAAAATCATCAATGATATTGCTTATGACAAAGTAACAGAAGCTTATCACGACTTTGACAGAGAAGGCAGAAAAGCAAAACTTGAAGAAGCTAAAAATATGGTCAAAGCAGAATTCGACTCATACGGCGATGACCACGAAGCTAAAATAATGATGGCAGAAACAGGTATTGACTTTGTTGCCGAAGAATTCAAAGCTCTTGAAAAGAAAATCATGAGAAAAATGATTAAAGAAGAAAGAGTCAGAGCAGACGGCCGTAAATTCAACGAAGTTCGTCCTATCTGGTGCGAAGTCGGAGTTATCCCGAGAGCACACGGTTCTGCAGTATTCACAAGAGGTCAGACACAAATCCTTTCTGTTGCAACACTTGCAGGTCCGGGTATGGCACAGGAGCTTGACGGTGTTGACCCTGAAACTAAAAAAACATTTATGCACAAATACATATTCCCAGGCTTCTCCGTAGGCGAAGTTAAACCGCTGAGAGGTCCGGGCAGACGTGAAGTAGGTCACGGACACCTTGCAGAAAGAGCAAATGTTCCGGCATTGCCTTCTCAAGACGAGTTCGGCTACACTATCAGAGTTACATCAGATGTATTGGAATCAAACGGTTCTACATCAATGGGGTCAACCTGTGCAACTTCAATGGCTTTAATGAACGCAGGTGTTCCTGTTAAATGTATGATAGGCGGTGTTGCAATGGGTCTTATTAAAGAACCTGATGAAGACATCGTATTAACTGATATTCAGGGTATTGAAGACTTCCTTGGCGATATGGACTTCAAAGTTACAGGTAACGATGACGGTATCACCGCTCTTCAAATGGATATGAAAGCTAAAGGCATTTCTAACGAAACTTTAAGAAGAGCTCTCTTGCAGGCTAAAGAAGGCAGATTACATATCTTAGGCAAAATGAGAGAGGTAATCACAGAACCGGCAAAAGAAATGTCACCTTACGCACCGAGAATTCATACAATGAAAATTGCTAACGAAGATATCGGCGCTGTTATCGGACCTGGCGGCAAAAACATCAGACACATCATCGAATGCTCAGGTGCAGAAATCGATATTCAGGATGACGGTACTGTTACTATCACAAGCAATGACAAAGAAGGCACTGATATAGCTATCAGAATGATTGATGCAATTACCTTTAAACCGGAAGTCGGTATGATTAGAAAAGGTAAAGTTGTAAGAATCATTCCTATCGGAGCTTTTGTTGAACTGGCTCCGGGCAAAGACGGTATGGTTCACATTTCTCAAGTATGTCAGGAAAGAATTGAATCAATCGAACCGCACCTCAAAGTCGGTGATGAAGTAATCGTCAAGGTTATCAAAATTGATGACAAAGGCAGAGTAAATCTGACAATTAAAGGCGTTTCAGAAGAAGAAAAAGCTTCTGTATAAGATTGCATAAAAAAGAGGTAACTTAAACATTTAAGTTACCTCTTTAATTAATAAGAGGGGTAAAATGTATCAAAAAATTAAATACATTATAATAGCAACAATGTTTTTGCTGATAGTTGTAGTTGTTTTAACACTGGATGCAAACACCAGATACAACGCAATGAAAAAAGATAAAGGCGCAAAAATGCAAGAACAATCTCAACAGATTGCACAGAGCTATTATGCTCAGCAACAGATGGAACAACAACAAAAAGCAGCTGCCAACAAGCAGGATGTTCCTGATGATGTTATGCAAAAATTTAAAAAACTGAGCGCAAAGCAAAAAGCAGAAACAGCTGCGGATGAAAACGATTCTCAAGATTTTGAATCACCGGATGAAGGCTATAGATATCCCCCAAAATACCAAACTAATACAACAAAAAATGATAACACTCCGTCACAGTCGTCACAAAAAACAACAAGCAAAATTTTAACTGTTATTAATGTATCTGGCGGATATATTACAGATTCGACAGGAAATCGTCTTGATAATTACACAATAGAAATAAGTTTTAAATTAAACGATGAGACATTTGCTATAATTTCAGACAGCGGCAACTCCAATTTGAACAGTTCATCTTATATACAAAAGAAGTTCTATATCTACAAAAAAGTAGATGACGTATATCAAATGTCAAACTACTTGTTTGAAACCACGGAAAGAAACGGACAACCTGCTGCCGATATCACTTTAATTGATACAGACGGAACACTTACGATAAATTACAACGGTTCAACACGTATCAAAAGAAGCGTTGATAATTACCAGCTAAAAAACGGGTACTTACAATATAAGTCAAGCTATCCCGCTTTAAAATACGTAGAAAATAATACAGAAACAGTAAAAGAAACACCTGAACAGGAAACACAAACCCCTTCTGACAGCCAAAACGGACTTCAACCGCTTCCTCAATTACCGCCGGAGAGGTAAAACAGATAGATTTACAGCAATTGCGTTTTTCTGTATAATCTTTTGTATATACAATTTACACAGGTATTAACATGGACAACAATTTAAAATACAAAAGGATATTATTAAAAGTAAGCGGTGAAGCACTGCTCGGAGATCAGGAATTTGGTATTGACCAAAAGCCTGTAGAAATGATTGCAAATGAAATAAAAGAAGCCCACGATATGGGAGCAGAGATAGCAGTTGTAGTCGGCGGAGGAAATATATTCCGCGGAATGAAAAACAGCGCAAAACTCGGTATGGATCAGGCATCCGGTGATTATGTAGGTATGCTGGCAACGGTTATGAACGCAATCGCCCTGCAAAGTGCATTAAGAAAACTTAATGTATCCTGCAGAGTTCAATCCGCAATAGATATGGATAAAATTGCAGAACCTTATATAAGATTTAAAGCAATAAGACACCTGGAAAAAAACAGAGTAGTAATATTCGCGGCAGGCACAGGCAACCCGTTCTTTACAACCGATACAGCAGCTGCTCTCAGAGCATCAGAAATCGGTGCAGAAGTTATGCTTATGGCTAAAAACGGAGTCGACGGCGTATACTCTGACGACCCCAAAATTAATCCGGATGCTAAAAAATATGACAGAATATCTTATGATGATATAATTGTTAAAGGTCTAAAAGTTATGGATACTGCATCGTGTGCATTGTGCAAACAAAATAACATACCGATTATTGTGTTTGATTTTGCGGCAAAAGGCAGCATCGCAAAGCTTTTAAAAGGTGAAAAACTAGGTACTATTGTAGGAGAATAAATATGACAGTAGAAGAAATGCTATCTAACGGCACAGAGAAAATGGAAAAAGCTATTAACGCTTTAAAAAAAGAATTTGCTTCAATCCGTACAGGCAGAGCAAATCCGCTAATACTCGATAAAGTTGTTGTAGACTACTACGGAGTACCAACACCATTAAGACAAATGTCACAGGTAAGTGTACAAGACGGTCAAACACTGGTTATCACACCTTATGATAAAACAATTATCAAAGAAATTGAAAAAGCAATGATTAAAGCAGAATTAGGTATAACACCCAACTCTGACGGTATTGTGATAAGATTAACATTCCCGCCTCTTACCGAAGACAGAAGAAAAGAAATATCCAAAGATGTTAAAAAGATAGGTGAAGAAGCTAAAGTAGCAATAAGAAACATCAGACGCGATATGACTGATGAGCTCAAAAAAATAGAAAAAGCTGACAACCTTCCGGAAGATGCAGTAAAAGATAATCAGGATAAAATCCAAAAAATTACTGACAAATATGTAAAAATAATCGATGAACACGCTGCAGAAAAAGAAAAAGAGGTTATGACAGTATAGTGGATATCTCAAAACTTTTTAACAATAATACGTTAAGACTCATAACCGGAGTACTTATCGGAATTTTGGTACTGGGCTGTGTTATAGCAGGAGGCATACCGTTAATGCTTCTTGTTATGTACGTGGCTTATATCGGCTCTAAAGAGTATGTCAGCATATTAGAAAAAAAAGGATTCAGACCGTTTTTACATTTAATTATAGTTGCTGACGTATGCTTTGTTGCTCTTACAGCGTTAAAAAGATTTGATTTAGTTCCTGTTGTATTGACTTTTGGAACAATAGGAGCATTTACCCTCGTTTTATGCAAAGGACGCCAGCCGTATATAGCAAACGTGGCTACAACAGTGCTGGGCTTTATATACGGCGGATGGCTGCCTTGCTTTGTCATTTTGTTAAGACAATTAAATATGGATGCCTCTTTAGGCTTTTTCAGCATAAAAATGAATTCAGGACTCGGTTTTTTAGTACTGTTATTCTTTACAATATTAATGACAGATGTAGGCGGCTATGTTTTCGGTTCAAAGTTCGGAAAAACCCCGCTAGCACCTGTTGTAAGCCCTAAAAAAACTGTTGAAGGAGCTGTCGGAGGCTCTCTGCTGGCAATCACAACAGCATTGATAATAGGTTTTATAATCCACATAGAATGGTATCAAGCACTGATTGCCGGCATATTGATTACTGCATTTGCTCAAATCGGAGACCTGGCAGAATCTCTCATTAAAAGAGATGCGGGAGTTAAAGATTCAGGCAACTCTCTTCCGGGACACGGCGGATTTTTAGACAGAGCAGACAGCTATCTGTTCAGCACTCCGGTTGCTTACTTTTATTTCAATTATTTTGTTGCCAGCAACCAGCTTACATTAGATTTTATAAGTTTTGCCAGAAAGGCTATTCATGCAGTCGGACTGTAGTGACACGAATTTAAAAAATTTTATAAAAAGTTTAGGCTTTAACGAGTTTTCGCAAGAACTCGTTAAAATAGCATTCACCCATAGTTCTTACACCAAAGAAAAAAATCTGCCGTACAATGAATGTTATGAGCGTCTGGAGTTTCTTGGCGATGCCGTATTAAAAATGGCGATTACCGATTATTTGTACAAAAAATTCCCTGACTCTCACGAAGGCGATTTGACCAAAATCCGTGCGGTAGCTGTCTGCGATGAAATTTTACACAAAATCGCAATCAAATTAAATATTGAACCGTACATAAAGGTAAGCGATGCCGAAGAAAAATGCGGCGGCAAAAAGCTGGAATCAATTCAGGCATGCGTTATGGAAGCGCTGTTCGGGGCTTTGTACCTTTCAGCCGACCAAGAAACGTTAAAGAATTTTATTATAAAAAATCTGACTCCGCTAATTGACGACATTGCTTCAAACAAAACCGTATACAATGCAAAAGCACTCTTACAGGAATATACACAGAGTAAAAGCAAAGACTTGCCGGAGTATGAACTTGTTAATACAACCGGTGCAGCTCATAACAGAACCTTCACCATGCGGGTTACTTACCATGGCGAAGAACTAGCTTCCGCAAGCGGAAAGACTAAAAAACAGGCACAACAAGAGGCTGCATTTCTTGCCTGTCAAAAATTAGGAATAATAAAAACAGAAGGAACACTAAATGAGTAAAATTATAGTATCACCGTCTATCCTTTCAGCGGACTTTGCAAACCTGGAAAACGAGGTTACAGAGCTGCAGGAATGCGGGGCAGACTGGATACATATTGATGTTATGGACGGACATTTTGTCCCCAACCTTACAATAGGAGCACCGGTTGTAAAAGCTATAAAACCTCATTGCAGCATCCCTCTTGATGTACATTTGATGATAGAAAATCCGCAAAACTATGTGGAAGACTTTGTAAAGGCAGGGGCTGACATAATAACTTTCCACTATGAGGCAGCAAAAGATTTAACAGAAGACATCATATCTCACATAAAATCCCACGATGTTCTAGCCGGAATTTCAATAAAGCCCAAAACCGAACCTCAGGAAATTTTAAAATACCTTCTAATGGTTGATATGGTGCTGATTATGACAGTAGAGCCGGGCTTTGGCGGACAATCTTTTATGCTTGATTGTGCGCAAAAAATACCTGTAATAAGGCAAAATGCCCCTGAAAATCTTATCATACAGGTTGACGGAGGAATAAATCAAGAAACAGGAAAAATCTGCAAACAACTGGGGGCAACATCACTTGTTGCTGGCTCTTATATTTTTAAAGCACCTAATAAAAAAGATGCTATTGACTCACTAAAATATTAAAAAATTTAATATCAATAAAAAAACATTCGCTCTTTACAAAAGTAATAAGCGAATGTTTTTATTAACTCTAAAACCAAAAGTTATTTTACTGCAGCTCTTAAGTATTCGTCCATAGCTTTTGCGGCACGTTTACCTGCACCCATTGCATTAATTGCATTGGATTCACCTGTCGGAGCTACGTCACCGCCGGCATATACGCCTGGGATAGAAGTTTCTCCGGTTTCAGCATTGACAATAATATAGCCTTTGTTATTAGTTTCAAGGTCTAACCCCTCTTTTTCCGCTGATTTTTGAATAATCGGATTCGGACCTGTACCTAATGCAACAATTACAGCATCAAGCTCCATTGTCACAGATTCACCGGTCGGCACAGGACGTCTTCTTCCGGAAGCATCAGGCTCTCCGAGTTCCATAATGTCAAATTTCATTGCTTTAACATAGCCGTTTTCGCCGATAATTTCAGCTGGTGCATGTAAAAATTTGAAGACAACACCTTCTTCTTTAGCATGCCTGATTTCTTCAAGACGTGCTGGAAGTTCAGCCTCGGTTCTTCTGTAAGCAATATAGACTTCTTTATACCCGACTCTTACCGCAGTTCTTGCAGCGTCCATAGCAACGTTACCGCCGCCGATAACGGCAACTTTCTCTCCAACTTTAAGAGGTGTAGGAGTAGCTGCATCATTGGCATGCATAAGATTTACACGTGTTAAAAATTCATTTGCACTGTATACTCCGTTAAGGTTTTCACCCGGAATGTGCATCATTTTTGGCAATCCTGCACCGGAGCAAAGGAAGATTGCATCATAGCCTTCTTCTTTAAGCTGGTTGATTGTTATAGATTTACCGACGATTACATTCTTTTCAAACTTAACCCCGATATTTTTCAGACCGTCAAGCTCTCTGTCTAAAACAGTTCTCGGAAGTCTGAATGGAGGAATACCGTATCTCAATACCCCGCCAAATTCGTGTAATGCCTCAAACACAGTTACGTCATAACCTGCTTTTCTTAAGTCTGCAGCAGCAGTAATACCTGCACAACCTGAACCAACAATAGCTACCTTTTTGCCATTGTCTTTAATTTCACCGGTTTTTGCGTTGGTTTTGTCGCCTACATATCTTTCAAGAGCACCTATGGCAACAGGTTTGCCTTTAATACCTAAAATACAGTTACCTTCGCACTGACGTTCCTGAGGGCATACACGACCGCAAACAGACGGAAGCATACTTGTTTCTCTGATAATATCTCCGGCTTTTTCGATATCGCCATCTTTAACTGCTGCAATAAAATCAGGAATATGTATATTAACAGGGCAGCCCTGTACACATTTTGCGTTTTTACAGTGCAAGCATCTTGAAGCTTCCAAAGAAGCCTGTTCATCGGTAAAATTGCTTTCAACCGCCTCAAAATTGGTTCTTCTTATTTGAGGGTCCTGTTCCACAGGGTGTTGTCTTTCGACTTTTTCCATATTAAAATTCTCCGTTCATTCTCCCTTACTGTTATAAATTATAATAAAAATATGTTTATACGTCTAAATATTTTTTCAGTTCCCAGGGTGTAACCTGTTTTCGGTAATCATTCCATTCTTTTTGCTTTGAAGATAAAAAGTTTTCAAAAATATAATCTCCAAGTGCAATCCTTGCAACATAGCTTTTTTCAAATTCCTCCAGTGCGCTGAACAGGTTGCGCGGCAAAGACTTTATTCTTCTCTGTTTAATTTCATTGCTTGAAAGAAGGAATAAATTTTTTTCAACAGGCGCAGGAGGTTCTGTTTTGTTACGCAAACCATCCATGCAGGTTTGCATAAGTACTGCAAAAGCGATATAAGGATTCATGCTAAAATCCGGCGAGCGGAGTTCAAATCTGGTTGACTCACCTTTTTTCACAGGTATTCTGATAAGCGCACTTCTTGTCACAGCAGACCACACAATGTATATCGGAGCTTCGTAATCTTTAACTAGTCTTTTATAACTGTTTATCGTTGAATTAAATACCGCTGATATACCTTTAATGTTCTTTAAAACAGAACCTATTGAATATAAAGCCTCATTTGATAATTGATTAGGCATATCTTCTTTAAAAAAAGCATTTTTTCCGTTTTTATCCGTCAAAGATACATTTAAATGCAAGCCTGAACCGTTTTGTCCGTACACCGGTTTAGGCATAAAAGAAGCCAGAAAACCGAAATCGCGTGCAATTGTTTTAGTCACGAATTTAAATGTTATCAATTTATCAGCTGTTTTTAATATTTCATCATACCCGAGATCAATCTCATGCTGGAAGGCAGCGCCTTCGTGATGAAGTGCAGAAATTTCATACCCCATTTCTCCCAGTGTTAACATGATTTTTGTTAAAACATCATCGTATTTGTGGGAAAGGTTAACATCATAGTATCCTGTTTTTTCCGCACTTTTTACAATATTTTGGTTTTCATCCACCTTAAAGAGAAAAAACTCGACCTCAGGTCCAACCTGCATTGTATATCCGTATTGCCGCGCATTCTCGATAACGCGTTTTAGGTTTGAGCGCGGACAGCCAGCAAACGGAGTACCGTCGGAATTATGAATATCACATATTAATCTTGCAGTGTTTTTCAGTTTGGAAATTTTAAAAGGAAATATTAAAAAAGTATCTTTATCCGGAAATAATCTTAAATCCAGGGTTTCATTATCCCTGAATCCGCTGATTGTAGAGCCATCAAACATTATCTCATTATTTAATATTTCCTCAATATGAGACGAAGGTATTTGCAAAGATTTTATTCCGCCGTTTATATCAATGAATTGCAGAAAAATAGTTTTTATATTTGATTTTTTTATTAACTCTTTAATATCTTTATCAGACGGCATAAATAAATTATCTGACAGTTTTTGCCATAAGGTCAAGTAAATATCTTTTAACATTTCTTAATAAAGGATATATAAATAGTAAATATTTTTTACCTAAAAGTTTTTATAAATATACGAGGGATTAAATCGAGAGTAAAACTAGAGAGTAAAAAGGGATAAAATATGTATTATTTTGAAGAGAAAAGACAACAAAACTATCCGTATGATTACAACATTTCTGAAAGAGTAAGCAACATAGCTACCATGCCTATAGGCAAGCTGCCAAAAATAAAATTAACTCTTCCTAAAATATCTATTGCGGAAAACTTTGAACTTAAGATAGCTTAATTTGCGTTAAGTTTTGAAAGAAACTTGTAAACCGGCTTTACCTTCACGGCAAAATCCGTTTTGTTACGGTTTAGAATGTTTTCAAGATTTTTTACGGCAATATATTCACTTTTACCGTAGCCAACCATCTTTTTTATAATACAGTTGGCTATATAGGTATTGTTTTTGCTTTTATATACCAGTGCGGGATATTCAAGTACAGTATATGTCATTGAGAACCTTTCTCTGATTTTTATAAGAACATCGGCAATTTTTTTGATTTATTTAATTAAATTTTTGTAATTCATTTTTTTAGCGTATATTTATGAATATGTGTTATTGTGTTAAGATGTTACATACAGTTTACGGTTGAGGTTTGGATATTATGAAAAAAGTATTTTTATATTTATTCGTTTTGTTGTTGAGTTCTAATGCATCATTTGCTGTTGAGCTTCCTTCTGTTATGAAACAGACAATGGCTCAAGATCCGATTAGTATGCCGGGAATGCTTAATTTGCTTGTATCAATGATTATTGTTATTGCATTAATTTATGCTACAGGCTGGATTTATGCAAAGCTGAATATTATTAACCGTGATAAGTTAAAAAAGATTGTCAGCAAAAATGCAGACTCTCACAGATTTAACATATTGCAGTCAATGCCGCTTGGACAGCAGAGATATCTTTATTCTATTGAAATGAACGGCAAAGTTATGCTCATTGCGTCAACCCCGAGTCATATAAACTTACTCAAAGAATTTGATAAATCAGATGATATTTCTTTATCAAAAATCGAAATTAAGAATGAAGAAGAGACTGTTGATAATACCAAAGTTGAAAAGCAAGCTGAATTAAACCGCTCTTTACACTCTTTAAATTTTGACGAACTTTATAAAAAATATAAAAAATAAACGGAGCACATTGTGAGATACAACGTACAAATAGGAAACAAAACTATAGGGGACGATTTCCCGTGTTTTATAATTGCAGAAATCGGTATAAACCACAACGGAACAGTTGTTCTTGCCAAAAAGATGATTGACGAAGCTGTTGCGGCAGGCTGTGATGCCGTAAAATTTCAAAAAAGAACGGTTACAAAGGTATATACACCTGAAGAGCTTGATGTATACAGACCGAATTATTACGGCAACACAAACCGTGATTTAAAACTGGGGCTCGAATTGAGTTATGAAGATTACTGCGAGATAGACAGATACTGTAAATCACAAAACATAATGTGGTTTGCCTCCTGTTGGGATGTTGATTCAATAGACTTTATTGAGCAGTTTAATGTGCCCTGTCATAAAGTCGCATCAGCAATGCTGACTAATGACGAATTTCTTCTAAAGCTAAAATCACTCGGTAAACCAATACTCCTTTCAACAGGCATGAGCACAATGGAAGAAATAAGACACGCAGTTGATTTGTTAGGACAGGAGAATTTAGTTCTGTTTCATTGCACCTCAACCTACCCTACCGCACACAGCGAAATAAATCTCAGAGTCATAGAAGAATTCAGGAAAGAATTTAATTGCCCTGTTGGTTACAGCGGACACGAAAAAGGACTCTTGCCCTCGATTTTGTCAGTAGAATTGGGCGCAAATGCGGTTGAAAGACATATTACTACAGACAGAACTCTCTGGGGTTCTGATCAGGCAGCCAGCCTTGAGCCGGAAGGATTAAGACGTATGGTAAGGGATATAAGAGAAGTTAAGACTGTTCTCGGCGACGGGAAGAAGGTCGTATACAAATCCGAAATTCCTGTAAAAAATAAATTGAGAAAATCTTCCGTAAGTAAGACCGGAGTATAAAATGTATAAAACATTAAATCTATCACATGATATAAAAATGATAGTTTCTGATTTTGACGGAATTTTTACTGACAACTCCGTGTATTTTTTCGATGAAAACAATAAGGTGAAAAAGCTTAGTTTTAAAGATTTAATGGGAGTATCTGTTGCGGTAAAAAACAATATCAAAGTAGGTATTATATCCGGTGAAAAGAGTAAAGAAATCGACTATATTGCAGAAAAATTTAATCTGGAGGACATTCATCAGGGAATAAGAAACAAACTCCCGGTACTTCAAGAGATAATGCAAAAATACAATCTCAAACAAAGTGAAATAGTTTACATCGGAGATGATGTCAACGATATTGAATGTCTAAAATGCGTAAAATATGCAATAACAGTCAAACAGGCAAATTACAGAGTAAAAGAGCTGGATACCATACAGATTACACAGGCAGATGCCGGCGACGGTGCTTTCAGAGAAGTTGTTGATAATATAATAGAGCTCAAAAATCATGACTAATGTTAAAGATGTCCTTTGGAATTTTGGAGAGGAAATAAAAAAGAATATAGAGAAGTTTGATATTTTTGTAAAAAAATACAAAGCAGTTTCCCAAACTTCTCAAATACCTTCAACAGCCTATATGAACTGGGGTATAGAACTGGCGCAAAACGGAAAGACTGACGAAGCTATTGACAAACTGCGGACAGCCACGCTAATGGCAAGCCAAAATCCCGGAGCATATATAAATCTTGGCATAACATTTTTGCGTAAAAAAGATTTTGAAGAAGCTATTAAAAATTTCAGACAGGCTGTCAAAGTTGATAAATACAATTCCAAAGCGTATGCGCTGTGGGCATCTGCCTTGTCTGAAATAGGCGATTTAAAAGGTGCTATAGATATATACAAACTTGCACAAAAGTATGACTCACGCGACCCTGATGTTTATCTTAACTGGGGAATATCACTCGCCAAAGCGGGTAAAAAGCGGGAGGCAAGAGAAAAATTCAAAAAATCCGTATCCTTAAATCCTATCAACCCCGTAACATCATTTTTATGGGGGCTTATCCTGTATGAGGATGCGGAATATCAGGAGGCAATCAGCAAATTCAGCCACTCATTGATATACTCACAGGATAAATATGATGCTTTGTATTATCTTTCCTTGTGCCACCTTAAACTCAACAATTATGAATCAGCTATAAAATATGCAAAAGAAGCAATCAAAAGCGATAACACCCAGAACGACGCATACACAGTGCTTGCTGATGCATATTTAAAAACAGGTGAAGAAGAGAAATGCCTTAATGCTTTTACGGAAGCAAATAATACTACACAAACGAACACCCAGTTTTTTATTAACTGGGGTCTTGCTCTGCAGCATTATCACCATATTGATGAAGCCAGAGAAAAATTAAATCAAGCAATAATGATTGAACCTAATAATATAATTGCAATATTCAATCTCGGAGTAAATTACCTGCTAAGCAAAGAGTATACTCAAGCGGAAGAATTTTTTGCTAGAGTTTTGGAACTCAACCCCAACCACGCACAGGCATTATTTAATCTGGGAGCACTTTCGTTTGACAAAGGAGATTACAGACAGGCGCTGGATTTTTACAAGAAATCACTGCAGCTGGACAAAAAAAATACCAGAATCTACTACAACATGGCAAACTGCTATTACAAACTCACTGAACTGGATAATGCAGCTCAATATTTTAAAAAATGTATTGAATACTGCCCCAATCTGACTCAGGCATATATAAGCTACGCCCACCTGCTTGCAGACAAAGGCGACAGCCTTGAAGCACAACGGAAAGCGCGCAGTGCATATTTAATGGATAAGGAATCCAGCTATACCAATTTTGCAGTCGGGGCTGTTTATTTAAAATTAAACAAGTTCGATGATGCGGCAGAAAGATTTGAATATGCGCTAAAGCTCAGCCCTGACTATTATATTGCATCATTAGGCATTGCAGAAGTTTACTGCAGACAGGGGAAATATGAAAAATCATTCGAGGTGTTTGAATCTTTATCCGAACAGGTAAAAAATACTAATGAATATATGAATATTCTGTACCTTGTTCTAAACTGCGTTGCAAATGATAACAATACTACACATTCCGTAGTAAATTACGCTTTGAAATATTGTAATAAATTTTTAGAGCAGTATAATAACGATAAGATACTTGAAATAAAAAATATTTTGTCAGAGAAAAAATATCAAATTGAGGCTAATCAATAGTGGGTATAATTGTTCAAAAATTTGGCGGTACATCAGTCGCTGATACAGATAAAATAAAAAATGTCGCATCGGCTGTCATCAGAGAAAAAGACAAAGGCAATGATGTTATTGTAGTTGTTTCAGCAATGGGACATACTACAGACTATCTTGTTAAAATGGCTAACGAAATTTCTGACCATCCGAATTCAAGAGAACTCGATATGCTGCTTGCTACAGGCGAACAGGTTTCTATCGCTCTTTTGACAATGGCTATCCAGGCAAAAGGCTATGCAGCAGTCAGCATGAATGCAATGCAGGTAGGCATAATTACTGAATGCGTACATTCAAAAGCAAGAATCGTTGATATTAAAACCAACAAACTTAAAGAGCATTTAGATAAAGGCGAAATAATAGTTGTTGCAGGTTTTCAGGGGGTTACGCCGGAAGGAGAAATTACAACACTCGGCAGAGGCGGCTCTGATACATCAGCTGTAGCTATTGCCGGTGCTATGCATGCTGACAGATGTGATATCTATACTGATGTAGAAGGGGTTTATACAACAGACCCGCGTATTGTACCCAATGCAACAAAGCTTAAAGAAATTTCTTATGAAGAAATGCTTGAACTCGCTCACGTTGGAGCAAATGTTCTTCACCCGCGTTCAGTTGAAACAGCAAAACAATACCACGTGCCAATGAGGGTAAGAAGCACATTCAAACTTGATGATTTAGGAACTTATATTATAGGAGTCGATGAAATGGAAATAAATAAACCCGTAGCAGGTGTTGCTGCAGATTTGTCGCAGATAAGGGTTGTGATAACCGAAGTCCCTGATGTTCCTGGTAACGCTGCAAAAATATTCGAAATGCTGTCTGACTCTGATATAAGCGTTGATATGATTATTCAATCCTACGGCAGAAGCGACGATACAAATGACATAGCTTTTACTGTATGCAAGTCTGACTACGAAAAAACAATGGAAATTGTAAAAGAAATCATAAAAGAAATTAATGCCTCCGGCGTTCTGGTTGATGAAGATATTGCAAAAGTTTCAATTGTAGGTGCAGGCATGGTAGACAGACCTGGTATTGCGGCTTCTATGTTTAAGGCTCTTGCAGAAAGCGGCATTAACATAAAAATGATTTCCACCAGCGAAATTAAAATAAGCTGCCTTGTGCAAAAAGACCAATCTAACGCTGCAATAAAGGCACTCCACACAGCATTCCATCTCGATGCAAAGGAAACAGCTGTTGTTATGGGCGATTTGCCTGATGTATAAATTTAATAAGCGTCTTTGAATTTTTCAGAGACGCTTAATATTTATTAATCTTTTTAAATTTTTTGTCAAATTTTTTTATTTACAAGTATTGGGTATTGTATGCAAATGTTAATAGACAAAGAAAACTCTTCAAAAGATAAAATTATAAAACCGGATTTTTCAACCAAAACCGGCAGAGAGTTCCTCGCTTTTTATCTGCAAACAAAGTTCAAACAAATTCTGGCATATGACAGAAAAACCGAACGCCCTATTTTTAAAGAAATTAACCCAAATTTTATATCAAAATTTTCCCGCCGTCTTATAGAAAACCCGCAAAAAAGAATTTTGATTGGTGTTACAGGTGAGTCAGCAAGCGGCAAAACAACTATATGCAAACAAATAAAAAAGACAAGCAATGAGCTTGATTTTCCGTTGGAATTTTTAAGTATAGACAATTATTTTAATGATATTTCCGATTTGATAAAAAAATACGGGACTTTTGACGCATTAAGAGATAACGGCTATGATGTTGATTCTCCGGAAAGTTTTCAGCTTGAGCTTTTGAAAGAAGATTTGACAAAATTGTCTTCCGGCGAAGATATACTTGCGCCTGAGTATTTGATTAACGGAACAGGGGTAAGTGTTCCCAAGTCAATTCCTATACACTCACAAAAATTTATACTTGTTGAAGGTATGGCAGCAATGTATAAAGACATAAAAGATTTGTTTGATGTAAAAATTTATATTGATATAGACAGAAAAATTCAGAAAAAATGGTTTATGGAACGTGCTGCAAAGAGAAACCAGACCCATGAAAATGCATTAAAACACTGGGAATATGTTGATATCGCAGCAGGAAAATACATAAGACCGTCAAAGCCGGATGCTGATATAATTATTAACGGCGCTTCATCACTGGATTATTTCTCACAAATTATTGAGTTCATACACGCTGCAACCAATTGTTTTGTGTCATAGATTTAGCATATAAGCTGTATTAAAGCAAACAACAGAATGCTGCTTGAGTAAAAGTAATTGTCATGCGCGGCAGATTCTTCGGTCGTTTCTCTTTCTAAGAATGACAATAAACCGGCAGAAATCAATAAAAATATAGTAATGGCAGACTAAAGTCTACTCCGAAACTCTTCCTCAATATAAAAAATGACTCTCTAGTACCGGCTATTTAGCACTAGCCTAAAAGCCGCATATAGCTTGATTTTTTACAAAAGTATTAAGTTTTGTTAACTAAAATATACTTTTTATATACAAAATAAGCAATTTTTCTATAAAAAAATTTTTTATATAAGTACGAGAGATAATTAAGAGAAACAACCGAGAGAAACAAAACACGAGAGAAAACGAGAGAACACAGGAGGAAACTTTATGTCAAGAGTACTTATTTCTATGCCAGAAAAATTCTTAGATGAAATCGATCAAGTTGCAGAAAACGAAAATCGTTCAAGAAGCGAACTCATTCGCGAAGCTCTGAGAACTTACATTCACAGAAATAAAGTAAGAGAAAACACACTGGCTGCGAAAAACGCAACAATCTTAGAGGCATTACTGGACTAAAAAAAGCTTTAATTTAAATTACTAGACGCAATACTGGACTAATGGGGAATAAGGAATAGGTTTATAAAAATAAAATGCGGTCTTGATATATTCAGACCGCTTTTTTATATGGTTAGTTTATATTAAATAGGAATTATTATTGAGCTGTTTGTTGAGTTTGTTGAACTTGCTGCTGCATAAAAGGATTTGCAATCGGATTAGACATTACCTGATAGTTGTTAGCGAAAGGCATAGAAGCTTTTTGCATTGACTGTCTGTAGATGTTCATATCATAGCCCATTCCGTTAAATCCGGGAACAACAGGTACACCGTTCATTGTTGTAGCGAATCCGCCCTGTTGTGCAACCTGAGTTTGAGCAGGCTGTTGGACTGTTTGTTGTGCAGTTGCCTGATACTCTGCAATAATTTTTTCTGCTGATGCTTTTGCTGCAAGTGCATCCTGATTGTTAGGATCTTGAGCGAGTATTTGATTTGCTGCTTCAAGTGTTTGCTGAGCTAATGCAAGTTTTGTATTAGGATCACTGTCAATTTGTTGAGTTACTTCGTTCATTTGTTGTTCCTGAACTTTTTCAAGTTCATTTTTACCGGTAATAGCTTTAGCAGCTTTGCTTGCTACTGCACTGCCAACAACACCGCCGAGAAACTTACCTAAGAAACCGCCGATTGTTGTACCGATACCCGGACAAATTGCAGTACCGATTGCAGTACCGATTGCTGTACCTATAGCATCGCCAGCCAACCATCCTGCACCGCCTGCTACAACCTGTGTGCCTGATTTAGCAACCTGTTTCATACCTGCTGAAAAACCGAGCTGCTGGAAAGTAGGAACAACATCAGATAATGTCTTGCCGACAGCGTCGAATGCCATCATCCAACCTGCACCTGATTTGCCCATTGCTTTACCGAAACCGGATGATCTTAATTTTGTATATCCGGGAATTTTATCTAATAGTTTGGAAAATCCAAAAGGTGCTCTGGAAGAGTTAGGAGTTACATTCTTTTTAAGAATGTCGCCGTATTCTTTTTTGATACTGTCCAAACCTGATTTAATTGCTTCGCTTCTTTGAGTGTAAGGAGAAGCAGCTTTTACATTATTAATAGTTTCTTTAAATTTAAAATTGTTTTTTCTTAATGCATTGAACCCTTGAATACCGCCGAATGCTGCTGCAAAAGGAAGTGTTTGAACTGTAACTTCGGCTATTGAAGGTTCTGGATATACAGTAACAGGCTGACCGTTTAAAAAGTTAACCATATTTTTTACATCATTCTGGTTAACTACAGCGTTGCCTGCTGCTGCTCTATAAAATGCGTAATAATTTGGATTTTGAGATGAGATACCATTGACCATTATAAATACTTCCTATTTCTAACCTTATTTATATAAAAACAATTTTTTCTACTGAATTTACTTTTTTAATCTCTTTGTAAACAAATGTTAACAATCGGGCAAATTTTGTCTTTTACATGTTTTATACTGGTAACAGTAGCGACGGGTTCTTTGTATGTTTATAAATAACAATTTTACAAATTTTAATTTACCAAAAGTCAAATTTGGTCAGAATAATCAGACTGCAGCTAATCAATCAAATAATAATGTCTCCCCCAAAAACACTCAAAGCCAAACTGATGTATTCAGGCAAAAAACTCTCTACGGAAACGATTTTCACGGACATTTGAAAGCTTTTAGAAAATTCAAAACCGTTTCTGACAGATTTAAACTGGAAAATCCGACAGGTGATGTTATTTTTTCAGGTGATGAATGGGTCGGCTCAGGACGCGAAAAGAATATAGCTATTGTCAAAATGATGAACATGTGCAATATCACAGCTGCAGCACCCGGCAATCATAATATGGATTATAAAGGAGCAATCGGACTTTCTGAGATGCTTGATTTTGCAAAATTTAAAACACTTGCCCTAAATCTCGTTCCAAAAGACAACAACTCGGCTGCAGCATTTCCGCTAAATGATGATATTAAAGCGGGCAGGTTTGCATCATCAATGGTAGTAGAAGAAAACGGCAGAAAAATCGGCTATATCGGACTTGTCCCAGTTGACCTGTTTTCCAGACTCAGCACACAGAGCAAAGAAGGCACACAGGACATTAAAATCTTAAATATAAAAGAAACTGAAGATGCTGTTCGTAAAGAAGTTGAAAAACTCGAAAAACAAGGTGTAAACATTATAAAACTTGTTTCTCACCTAGGGAAAGACGCAGCTACCCAACTTGCACAAAGAGTCGGCGGTATAGATGTTATCAATGACGGACACTCTCATGATACTCTGGAAGGACTGCAATACGGAAAAAATCTGTTTAAATCCCCCCGCGGTGAATGGGTAATTGTCACACAAGCAGGGAAAAACGGACATTCTTACGGAGTGCTGGATGTTGTATATGACAAGGATGGAAGAATCATTCAAGCAAAAAATGAGGTTAAAAACCTTGATAAAGAGCCGGAAAACCTCGTAATCAAAATGATGGAAGATATGTCTCTCGGCGCTCCTGAAACTATCGGTGTTATTGCACATGAAGTTAAGTCAAAACCGGAAACAATTTTAGAAGAAAGTCCGCTGAGCGCATTTTTAAGTGATGCATATATGAAATATTCCGATGCTGATATTGTATTTAACAATATGGGCGGTATTCGTGCAAGTTTGCCGGCAGGACCTGTTACGGACAGGGATATTATGGATTTAATGCCGTTTTATAACGATGTAAATGTTTATAAATTAAGCGAAAAAGACATTATAGATGTATTAAACAGCGCAGTTCAGGCTACAAGCAAATATCACAGAACAGGAGCACTGCAGGTCAGCGGTTTGAGATACCGAATAGGCAAAGATGACAAAGTTAAAGATGTTGTACTGGTTAAACAAGACGGTACACAAGTTCCGTTAAATGCACAAAACCCGAGCAGCGACAGATTCTTTAAAGTTGCTTACAACACATTTGTAGCCGGCGGCAGCGAAGGGCTGGAGGCACTTGCTTGTCCCGAGAAAATAATACATAAATGCGAAAAAAATGAAACGCAGATGCTTATTGATTACATAAAATCATTTAACGGACAACCAATAGATATTCACGAAGACGGACGAATTACGCACGACTAATTTTTAAAATTGTCCGGAATCTTATCCAGAAAGTCAGGTGTTGTAACAACAGGAGCTGTTTGTGTTTGAGGCTGAGGTTTTGGCAAATTGGTGCTGTTGTTTTGCGGATTTTTTTCCGGAAGCGCCTCATTTATAGCTTTTTTAACTTTTTCAGTAAGAATTTTTTCTTTTGTCCCCTGAGGATTTACCCAGGTAAATGAGCGGACAGCACTTACACTGTTAGGATCACCTGATATAATGACCTGAAAATTCTTTGTCTGTTGCTTATAATTCGGAGTCAACTGCGGAATTTTACTTATATCAACCTCAGGAAGCTCAATATTATATGAATTGAACAAATTAGCAACAACAGAGCCGTATTTTGTATGCTCATCAAGAAAATCCTTGATTGTCATTGAACCTAACAACCCTAATGAGCTTGAAACGTTTTGTGATATTGTTCCAAGAATTTTTAAATCAACGTGCTGATTTTTAAGATTAATTTTTCCTTTAACAAACATACTCATCTTTGGTCCTGAGGTGAGTACTGGATTAATGTGGGCATAACCTGATGAAAATTTAACCTTAGCTTTAAGATATGATATTACCCCTGTATCCTGAGGGCTTATTGCCTGTTTTGCACTGTTAAGACTTGCATAGATAAGTTTTTGAGATAACAGATTCTGTGCATACAGAAAATGTTCAAAACGTCCTAATTGTCCCAATCTTCCGTTTTTTATCAGTATATCGGCATTGCCGCGTAATGTATTCAGCTGCTGCTGAGGCGTTGTGCCAATCATATTTACGGATGCATCAAAATCCAATGTTCCGGATATTCCTTTATCAGCAGGCATAAAAGCTGCTGCAGCTGATGTGGCATTGAGACCTCTTGCTTGTATATCCGCATTTATATTTGTATAAGGAAAACTGTATGTTATTTTTGCGGCTGCTTTTCCTCCGTATGCATCGGCAAACAGATTATTTATATACAGAATATTTGATTTTGAAGTTATTTGAGCAGTTATATTTTGAGCTTTTATAACCCCCATTTTAAAAGACTTAATATCAATATCTCCTGATGAAATTATATAAGGAAAATCATTGCCCGGTGCATATTTACTGGGATTAACAACGGACATCAATCCCATCAGATAATCCATATCAATGTATTGGGAACTTAATTTTATATAATCTATTTTGTTGGTTGAAAGTACATCAGGTTCGGCATTTATTGCTAACGACACTTTCATATCGTTTATGTTCAAATCTTCTATCTTTGCCTCTATTTTATTTTGATTAAGATTTACAAGTACATTCTGAGCGTTAACAAAAAGTGAAGGTATCGACAGCTGCGAGACATTAATTTTGCCGCTGATTTTAGGTTGATTCAGACTGCCGGCTGCCGTTATATCCGCATTAACCCTGACTGTTCCGTCTTTTGTGTTTGGAATATTAATATCGAGGTCGTTAGGCACAACAATATGCAAATGTTCAATCTGCGGAGTCGATTTTAAATTATTTATTTTTCCTTCAGCAATAAATGCTTTTTTCAGTTTTGTTGTATTTATTTCTTTTAACAGACTGTTTGTGCCTCCGGCATAGTACATTACAGCGTTGTTAACCAATAATTCATCCCCTGTTAGCAGTGCATTAATCTCTGTGAGGGTTGTTATATTATTAAAACTTTTTATTATTAACGGGGTTAAATAATTATATCTGTTAGCGAGAAGTTTTAGCACAAGTTCCGTTTTATCATTTTTATATTTTATATTGGCTTTAACGGGCAGATAGCCTTTTGCGAGAATTTTTTGCCCGTCAGGGATAAAGCTTTTTATAAGAGCTGTATCAATTGTTCCCTGTACAAGAATATCTGCAGCAGGTGTCGTCTGGTAGTTGTCGATAGTTCCGCTGAGTGTTAATTTTGCATTGCCGGCATTTATTTTTGCCGGTAATATTTGAATTTTTTCATTTGTTATTTTAGCTGTGATTATATCTGATTTTATTGTATTGGCTGCATTAGGTATTAATTTTGAAAAACAATTTATATTTTTTAAATTAATATCACCTGAATATTTTTGTTGATTTGAGGAGGCTTTTACAAAAATTTCAGATACTGAAATTTTTATATTTTTTATTGTCTCTATGGCGGCAAAATTCTTTATATTAATTTTTACTGCAGGTTTTACTGTATCTAATTTACCTTTCAGATTTGCTTTTAATGAAACTTTGCCTGAGATTACATTAATATTTTTATCGGGTTTAAAGGATGGAAATGCATTCAATATGTGGTTTAAATCCAAATTATCCGCAGTAATTGTTATGTCGCCGATTGCATGTTTATCTATATTACCGGTGATTTTAAGCGGCTGATTGTTGACAAGCATATCAGATTGTCTGATATTAACAGCATTGTTGGAAAAATCAATCAATGCATTCGCTTTCATTATCCTTAGCGGCACACTCTTGTGAGAAAGCGAGGCATTTGTTATTTTTAATGTACCGCTTGAATTTATTGTTTTTAAATCCGTTAAAAGCCTGAAATCTGCGCTTAACTTTCCGTTTGCCGAAAAGTCGGACAGGTTATTTTTTATCTTGAACAAGTTCAAAACAGGCACAACAGTCTTTTGTAAATTAGATATATCGGCATTAGGGCACTTGCAGCGCATATTAATTTTATACGGTCGTGAAAGTTTTATATCCGCATTTATATCAGCAGCTTCATTGATATTTGTATAGAATTTTGAGTTTAATTTTGCATTATCTTTGCTGAATACTATATGGAAGTAGCTGGGCGGCAATATTTTGTTCCCCAGTTTTAGTTTAAAGTTGTCAACATCAGCTCTGCCGCTTACGTAGTCGAACTTTTTGTTCTTTTCATGGATTTTCAGGTTAGCAGTGACGTTTGCAAAAAAATCGTACTTATATAAGTCATCAATCGTAAAATCAATAAGCATTTTATCAGTGTTTTCAAATAACACAGACGGAACTTCAAGTGCAGCATTGTAATGCAGATATTTTTTGTCGAAGCAGTACAAATCACCTTCTGTACGAATATTTATATTTTTAAAATCAAGACTTTGAACGGATTTATAGTTTTTGCCTTTTAGTTTGAATTTTTGACCGGACTCCTCGTCTTTTAATTTGATTATATAGTTATTTATATAGATATTAGGATGTTTTTTGGAAAACTTGTAAGCGTATTTGTCACTTTTTATATTTTTTTCAAAATATTGTTGAATACTGGTTTTTCCGTTTTTTAAAAGTTTTGTGGAAAACTGAAGTTCGTCAGCTTTTAGTTTATTTATTTTTATTTCTTTTCTCAGCAAATAAAGGGTTGATACGGTTAAATCCGAATTTTTTATGTTTAAAAACTGCCTGTAATCCGGATAAAAAGCTTTTATTTCACCGGCTTTTATATTAAGATTCAAAGCCGGTGATACATTGAGCTTGTAATTGTGAATCAAAACAACAAGCCCTGTCTCATCTTTAATAATTTTTGCAAGTTCTTTTGAATAGTCTTTTTTATTTAAAAAGTACGGCAGTATAAGATAAAGCCCGAGATAGCCGAGTATTACGAGCGAACAGAAAAATATTAAAATCCATTTTAAAATTTTCATCCTACCACTCCCGGATTCGAATAAAATTATATAACACTTTTTAGCGCATGTCATTATTGTGTTATAGTTTAAACTATGGATTTATTTAGTATGCGGGGGGAAGGTTAATGAATTCATATTCACAAAAATTTGATAAATCACAGTATGAATCCGTAAAAGATTTTTTTGAGTCAAAAGGTGTAGTATTTTCAACCGTACAAAATGCTCTCTGGCGTGCTAAAACATCAAAATACACAGCCACATTTTACACTACGGGCAAACTGCTCGTACAAGGAGCGGAAGTATCCGATATTGCCTCTGAAATCCAAAACTTATACACAACAAATCAAGAAACAGTAAAAAATTCAGTTACGCAAAATACACTCTCTGATTTAGATATACCGGCAAACCATATAGGCAGCGATGAATCCGGCAAGGGGGATTTTTTCGGACCTCTTGTTGTGGCTGCCGTTCAGGTAGACGAAAACAGCACAAAAATACTTATTGACGCAGGTATAAAAGACTGCAAAAAAGTTGAGGACAAAAATATAACAAAAATGGCTTCTGTTATTAAAAACAACTGCGTGTTCTCTGTTATTACAATTAACCCGCTCAAATATAACGAGCTGTATGCAAAGATTGGGAATCTAAACAGCCTGCTCGCCTGGGGGCATGCAAGAGCAATAGAAAATATTCTGGAAAAACAAGAATGCTCATATGCTCTCTCTGACAAATTCGGAGACGAAAGACTTATTAAAAACGCATTAATGAAAAAAGGAAAAAATATACATCTTGAACAAAGATGCAAAGCCGAAGCTGATATAGCGGTAGCAGCTGCTTCTATCTTAGCAAGAGAACAGTTTTTAAAAGGTATATCTGAAATTTCTTTAAAATACGGAGTAGATATACCAAAAGGCGCATCATCTAAAGTACTTGAAACCGCTAAAAATATTGCGAAAAATTTTTCTAAAGAAGAGTTAAAAAACGCGGTTAAAACGCATTTTAAAACTTATTCTCAAGTATAGTTGACAATATTAAAAAAATAGCCTAAAACATAATATATAAAATATTATGAGGCAGTTTAATGGGAAAAAGAACAGTTTTATATAACAAACATACGGCACTGGGTGCAAGAATGGTAGAATTCGGCGGATGGGATATGCCTGTTCAATATACGGGCATTATTGAAGAGCATAAAACCGTAAGAAGTTTCGCCGGAGTATTTGATGTATCTCATATGGGGCAGATTTTTGTAAGTGGAAAACAGTCTGTCGACTTTTTGCAAAGTATTGTGCCGCAGGATATTTCGAAATTAAAACTGTTAAAGGCTGAATACTGCCAGCTGCCGCAAACTGACGGCGGTCTGGTTGATGATTTGATTATATACAGGCTTGAGGAAGATAATTTTCTGGTTATTGCAAACGCAGCAAATATACAAAAAGATTTCGACTGGCTAAAAGCTAATATTAAAAATTTTGATGTAACAATTGATAACAAATCACAGGATTATTCAATGCTTGCGCTGCAAGGACCAAAAGCTGCAAATATTGTAGAAAAACTGGGACTCTCTATTGAAAATCAACCTGCTTTCTTTACAATAAAAGACTTTAATATTGACGGCTTAAACGGTTATATTTCAAGAACCGGTTATACAGGCGAGGATGGATTTGAATTTATTGTAAAAAATGAATACGCTGCTATTCTGTGGGATATGATTTTTAAAGCAGGTGAACAGTTCAATGTAAAACCGATAGGGCTAGGGGCGCGCGACACACTTCGTCTTGAGGCTGCACTTATGCTTTACGGTAATGATTTAACAGAAAAAACAACACCGGTTGAAGCAGGATTAAAATGGTCAATTCCTGTTGAAAAAATTCCTGATTACAACGGAAAAGATGTAATACTCGGACAGATAAAAAACGGGGTACAAAAAAAGCTTATAGGTTTTGTCATGACAGACAGAGCCATACCAAGACACGAATACGACATATATTTTAACGGTCACAAAACAGGTGTTGTAACAAGCGGCGGATACTCCCCCACTCTGGACAAAAACATCGGAATGGGGTATGTTGATACCAAGGATAATATAACACTGGACGCGACCATAGAGATTATGGTAAGAAATAAATTATATAAAGCAAAAGTTGTCAAAAGACCGTTTGTAGCAAAGAAATATAAAATAAGTTAAGACATATATAGGAGAAAAACTATGATTGTGCCGGAAGGTATTTTATGTTCCAAAAGCCATGAATATTTACTAGAAGAGTCAGAAACCGAATTTGTTATCGGTTTGACAGATTATGCAGTCGAACAGCTCGGCGATATTGTTTTTGTTGAATTACCGGAAGTTGGTACTGAATATTCAAAGGGCGAAGTATTTGCAACTGTTGAATCTGTTAAAGCTGCTTCTGAAATTTATATGCCGGTTGGCGGAAAAATTATTGAAGTCAATGAAAAAATTGTTGAATCACCGGAAATTCTTAACGAAAGTCCGTTTGAAGAAGGCTGGCTTGTAAAAATAGAAAGCGCCGATGCTCACGCTGAATCAGGTGATTTGCTTGAATATTCGGATTACAAAGAAGAATTAGAATAAGGAACAATATGCTAAATTTTGAAGCACATACAGAAGCTGAACGATTGGAAATGCTAAATTCAATCGGACTAAAGTCTTGTGATGACTTGTATTCAGCTTTGCCTGAGAATATAAAAACAGGTGCACTGAACCTCGGTAAAGGAATGTCAGAACTTGAGGTTACAAGAGAAATTAAAAAACTGGCATCTGAGAACAAAACAGATTATGCCTGTTTTTTGGGAGGCGGCGCTTCCAAACATTTTATTCCGGCATGTGTTTCTCAAATATCATCAAGGTTTGAGTTCAACACTGCTTACACACCTTATCAGGCTGAAATTTCTCAGGGAACATTGCAGTCGATTTATGAATACCAGTCAATGATATGCAATTTAACCAACATGGATGTTTCAAATGCTTCTATGTATGATGCAGCTACAGCATGTGCAGAAGCTGTGCTTATGGCAGCAAGAATTACTGGCAGAAACAAGGTGCTTGTTTGTAAAAGGGTTAATCCTCAATATCAACAGGTAATTAATACCTACGCGGATGCTGCTGATATCGAGGTATCAAATGACCTGTCAGAAATAGGCTCTGATATAGCCTGCGTATTGCTGCAAACACCTGATTACTACGGTGCTGTACACAATGTTGAACAGCTGAAGGAAAAAATTACAGACAGCAAAACAATGCTGATTTGCTGCTGTGATTTGATGTCGCTTTCTGTATTAGAACCTCCTAAATGCGATGTTATGGTCGGCAGTCTGCAGCCGGTCGGAAACACACTCTCATTTGGCGGTCCTTACGCAGGATACTTTGCCTGCCTTGATAAATACAAAAGGCAAATGCCGGGGCGTGTAGTCGGCAGAACAGTAGATGCTGACGGAAATCAGGCTTTTTGCCTTACTCTGCAAACACGCGAACAGCATATACGCAGAGAAAAAGCTACGAGCAATATTTGTTCCAATCAGGCTCTTGTAGCATTGCAGACGACTGTTTATTTAACTGTTATGGGATTAAAAGGATTAAGGCAGGCGGCACTGCTCAGCGCGCAAAATGCGCATACACTGGCGGAAAAACTTACGGACAAGGGATTTGAGCTGCAATCAAAAAACTTTTTTAATGAATTTGTGCTAAAAGTCAGCAATGCCAATGAGTTTTTGTCTAATTTAAAAGACAATAAAATACTCGGCGGTATAAAACTTGATGATAACAGGGTTCTTGTTTGTGTTACGGAAATGAACACGGATGAAGAAATTGAAAACTACGTTTATTTTGCTGTATAGTGACAAAATAATCAGTGCAGTCCTTTATCGGAAAACACATCAAAACAGTAATCTTTTTTAGAAGCAAACAGCCTGTCATCGTGATTTGCAAGCTTTATTTCCATCTTGTATTCCATAGCTTTGTTATTTTTGGTTGTTCTCTTTATGCCGGATGTTCCGCGCTCCGTAGCAAAAGAGGTCATTGCTCTTTCAAAATCGCACATAAAATCCAAACATCCCGGAAACATATACTTATCCAGTATTTGTTGTTTTGCTGATGCTGTTATTGTTACATCAACAGTATCATTGGAGTTTACATTAGCTTTAGACACAGTGTCTGTTTTGGCATATTCATTTTCAATAATATTTTTCAGTATAAACTTTTCAACATTATCTTTCGGGTTAAAATTGTCAACAAAGTTTAATAAATGCGATTTTTGCTCGGGGGAAAGCTGCTTGTATTCTTCATATTTACTAAGGTGTTCTATTGCTTTTTTCTGCGAGCCGGATTTTTGAATAACAGCGCTTACAATATCTTTATCAGGAAGATATTCAAGAGCCTGCTCTGAATTTAAAACAATTTCGGCACAGCCTAAATAGATTCCGGCTTTGTTAATATCGATTGAGCCGTCTTGTTTTGCTGCATATTTTTGAGATTCCGAAAACAGGCTGTATTCGTTATCTTTGTAATAGTTATACGTATCCCAGTTTTTTATAGTATTTTTTACATTTGTAAAATCATCATTGTCATTGCTTAAAACAAGATTGATAACAAATTTAGCATTTTGAATTGATTCTTCATCAAGATTAACCGGTCGATATTTTGCGCATATTGCTGCAACATTGCTTAAATCATTCTGATAAAGCAAATTCATAGCACTGTCAAATTCCGATTTCATAAAATTTAGCTGCAGGGCTTGTTTTTGTCGCAGTTTTAGTGATTCAACAACATTTTGTTTTTCCAGCTCATTTAACGTTTCTGTCTCTAATGGGCGAAGGTTTTCTTTTTTAATAATCTCAAGAGCCTGCTCTTCTGAAAGTTCATTATCTTTAAGCGAATCAAGCAGCCTCAAAAATTTAATCAGATATTTTTTGTCCTGTTCTCCAAAGTTGCAGGAGTCAAAAGCAACAATGTGTTCAAAAATCTCCTCATTATTACCAACTTCACTTGCAGCAAGATTATTTAAACTTTCTCTCAATTTCGTATCATCAAAATTTTCATAATCACGTTTTGCTGCTTGAATTTGTTTGGCAGCCAATATCATTGCGCGTATTTTTTCTGATATTTTATCAAACTTATAGCAGTTCTCTTTGAGCGAAGCAACAGGTATTGTCAGCCCTTTTTCCGTATAAGTTATATCGTTCAGCTTTTTGTCATTTAAATAATGTTCCCTTAACACGTGCAACACAAAATCATCAAAATTTATTGCAAGCAATTTTACATCGTTGTCGCTGATTTGTATTGTTTTGTTTTTTCTAAACTGCGGAACAGAAGCAAAAGCATCAGTTGTGCGCAATTTGTCGTATTTGTCGAGTATTATTTCGCAAGCAGGAATAACAACAAGAGCATAAATTTCATTTGTATCAGTTTTGCGGCTTTGTTTTATTATTTCTTTTATTTTGCCCGTAACAAAGTTATAAATTTCCTGTTCATCTTTCTTATGCATCAGCACATCAAGATTTTCATAAAAATCCCGTGTTAAAATTTCAGAAATCTTTTTGGCGACAACATCGGCAGGATTGTCAGGAATTTCTATTTTGGGATAATTTTTATGCAAGTCCTCAATGCTATTTATCTCATTCAATGAAGCGTAATAAGCTTTAAAAACCTTATCAAGGTTGTAGTTATCTTCCTGCAGGGCAAATTTGAATCTGCTAATCAATGCATTATCCAGCTCCGGAGCAACAGGCTTGGGAATTACAAAAGGCTTAAACTTCAAAAGATTTTTCTGAATACTGTTAAACTCTTTTTCTAATGTCAACATTCTCTCTGCCATTTGTTGGGGATTTAAATATGTTGCCTTTTCCAGCATCTCTGCTTCTTTCAAAAGTTCGTCGGCTTTTTTCTTTTTTTGCTCCATCTGTGCAAAGAGCTGTCTTTCGTACAAACGAATAAGTCCGTCAATATCCATATCCGATGCAAGAATACTATCAAACTGTTTTAGAAGTTTTTGGGTTTCATTTTCCGGATTAATCTTTTTATTTTTAGCTTTAAATGAAATATAGCTATAGGCAGGCAGATATTCAATATGTCTGCTGTGTGTAACTTCTGTATTATTTTCTGTATTATTTTTTAGATTTTTAAATTTAGGGCTGTAAAAACCTGTTGTAATGTTGTTAATTTTCATTTATCTCTCCTGCAGTTTAACAAAAAACCGTAAAGATTTTTTTTGTTGTATATGGATTTTAGTTGTCATAAAATTTTACAATATAAAATATCTTGAAATAGCAAATTTATTTTTATTATTGTTTTATAAAATCAATATGAAAATAATTAATAACATCAGTTTAAAAAAAGCCCTTGGAATTACACTGGCTGCAGCAACAGTGTGCGGAGTTGCTTCCTGCGGAAAAGTAAACAGTATGACGCTTCCACGCGATACTTTTTTACACAACAATATTGATACCTTAACAGTCAAACAGGATTCATTGAAAAATGCTAAAGACACTCCTGTATTAGCAGCGGATACAGCATCTGCAGAAATTTTGCCGCAAGGCACAAATAACCCGCTAGTGTTAAAAAACGCACCCAGCCCGAAAATAAAACTGTGCGGCAAAGATACACTGGTTAAGATAGTAGTTGATGTATCAAAAAATGTTCTTTATAAATATAACAAAGACGGAGAAGCTCAATGCGCGTATCTCGTCGCCACAGGAAAACCCAGAACACCGACAGACAAGGGGCTGAGAGTCGTTATAGCGGTTGAATCTTATCCGTACAAATCTGCTCCTGCATCTACCAAACGTCACAAAAAGCCCTGGGACTATGGTCCGAGAGCACTTATACTGGAAAAACTCGACCCTGAAACCGGCAAAAGAGCAAAGACAGGAGAATTTATCCACGGCAACAACAATCCCCGAAGTCTTGGCAAATATGCATCTTTAGGCTGCATAAGAATGGATAACGAAATCATTAAACAAATTGCAAAAGAAGTAAAACGAGGAGATTTGGTGCTTATACAATAACCACTTATTCATGATATTATTGCAGTATGTTTGATGAGAATTATAAAAAAGCACTGGCGAAAAGACTCGGTATAACAGATTTGTCTTTATTAAATCCGATTGTCGGGGAAAATGAGTTTTGCACAATTCTTCCCAAACTGGATATACAAAACTTTTCCCCTGGAATACGTATTGACAAGAATAAAATTGATGCATTTGATTTATCAAATGTAAAAAATCACAAGTTTTGTGCAAACTTACACGTGCACACAAACGCCTCTGACGGACTTGCCGATATTGAACAAATACTCGACTCAGCATCAAAGATAGCCGATGACAATGCAGCTAACGGATGCTTTGGATTCCTTATAGGAATCACTGATCACGATACAGTACAAAGTGCTCAAAAAGTTTTGCCAATAATTACCAAAACTCCTGACAAATACAAAAACTTAAAAATTGTTTTGGGCGTTGAAATTTCAACAGTAGCAACAGGGTTTTCAAATCAGCTTAAGACACTTGATATTCATACACTTTTATACTGTGTAAACCCGTTTGAACAGAGTCTGAACCATTTTCTTGAAAACAAGATGAACTTAAAGCTCGAACTCGCCAATAAAACGCTTAATAATTTAAAAGAGATGCTTTCACCTTTATTAACAGAGTTGAAACTCAATCTGTCACTTGATGAGGCGTCCAAAATTCATCCAATGATTACCAAAGGTCAGGACGAGGTAAGCCATCCGTTAAAAAAATATATTTTTGCCCGCACTTTGTACTCTTATTATGTGGACAATAACCCTGAAATACAAAAAATATTAATAAAAGAAAATACAGACAAAAATCTTTTGAGCTATGAAAAGCCTGTTTTTAAATTTAAAAGTTTATTTAACAACGAAAAATATTTTTACATATACAAAGATGCTCTTGAAAAATACCTGAACCTTATTACAGACAACAAATACAACATAGTACTTTCACAAATTCCCCAACATATTGAGCAATATCTTTTGCAGGCAAAAGCAATATGCGAAAAATCACATCCCGATAAAACAAGAAAAATAGAAGCGTTTTCAGACTTTTTGGACACGCTTAAGTTTATAAATACCATTGAATACGGATTAGCCAGCATTGCCCATCCTGCAAGAATAAATACAAATTATGTTGATGCAGATTTATTTTCATTTTTTGATGAATTCTGGTATTTCTATAAAAAATACGGTAAAGACAGAGCCTATGCATATGAAAAATATTACCAGTCATATTCAGGCAAAAAACATTACGAACGATTAAAAGCAATAGAATCAACAGCCGAAAAATACAATCTTAAGCAGACAGGCGGTATAGATTCCCACGGTTTTAGAATATACAGCAGAGCATAAAAAAATACCGCATTGAACATTGGGAGGTTCGTGTCTGCGGTATAAAGTTCTTATATAAGAAGTGTGTGGTTATTATGAATATTGGATTAGTCCAATTTTTATTGAATTTTTGCCCCTGTTGCCTTGTACAATCCTATGTAATCAATATTACAGTCAAGTTTGTTAGATACAACAAGTTTGTTCATTGATAAGAGATTTTCTCTTCTCTGAAGCAAGTCCAGATAAGAAATCAAGCCTTCATCATACTTATGCGTACTGTAGGCAAAATCCTCTTTTTCCAGGTTAAATACATCAAGATTTGTTTTGTATTTTTTATCATCCTGTTTTAGAACGGCAAGAGAATCATTAACCTCCTGTATCGCTGTCAGGTTGGTTTTGTAATAGTTTTCGAGTGTCTGATTAAACAGATTTTTTTGCAATTTTAAATTTGCAACTTTTCTTCCTCCGGCAAACAGGTCCAACATGGCGCTTGCGCCGAGCATACCCAGTACATTACTCCAGTTAAAAGCAGTATTTAATGCGGAAGAACTGAATGAAAGCAGCCCTATTAAATTAATACGCGGCAAAAATTCTTTTTTGGCGGCTCTTTTATCTATACCTGCTTTTTCGACAGAAATTTCAGCAGCAAGGAAATCAGGACGCTGGTCAATGATTTCCGACGGAATAGATTCCGGTACTTTTACAAGATAAGAATCTTCATAGCTTGCTCTGGGCAATGACGCACTGTTAACAGGGCTTTCGCCAATCAAAACAGCAAGAGAGTTGAGCAGCGTTGTTCTTGATTTTTCAAGGTCAAGCAAATCAGCCTGTGCTGCCACATAAGACTTGTTTGCCCTGACAACATCAGCTGTTGAAGTTAAGCCGACTTTGTTTCTTTCAGACATCAGCTCATATATCTGTTTTCTGTCTTTAATAATATCTTTTTGCAGTTCAATAAGCTTGTCAGCTTTAATTATATTAAAATATGTAGAGCCGACAGCCGAAGCTACCGTAATAAAAGCCGCTCTCTCTTCTATTTTTGCTTTTTCCCAGTCTTTTTTAGCGGAGCGGGTTTTGTCTCTGTTTTTTAAGAAAATATCAGCCTCATAATGCACCATAAGCGGGAATGCCCACATTCCGGATGTGTTAGTCTGCCCCGGAAGCTTAAGACCTGCCGGCGCAAATCCTCCGGACACAGTCGGAAGTTCATTAGCCAGCTGCATTTTTTCAAGCTGTCTGTACTGTTCTATACGAAGTGTGGCAACCTTAAGGTCATGATTGTTTCTTATCGCTTTATCAATATATCCGTTAAGATACTCATCGTTAAAGGTTTCCCACCATGGCATATTGATATAATCTATCTGGTACTGTGATACCTGAGATTTTATAACTTTATTTTCATCTTTATTTTTATTTTTGGCTAATGCCGGCAGCGGAAGCATGTACATGCCGCTAATACTAAGTGTTATAAGTGCAGCCAGTGCTTTTTTATACTTCATTCTATTCTCCTCGAAGAATTATTGTTATTATACTAACATAATGTTATCATAATAACAACATGTTATTATGACAACAATTCATTTTTTCTATTAATAAAAATTATGCAGTCATTTCAGGAATTTTGCAAACATCGACCCAGTCTCTGGCGTTTGCAATGTTGAACAGCTCGTCACAGGTCAGCTCTATTGCAGAATTAGCACTTCCGCATGCAGGAAAAACCGTATCAAATCTCTGCATAGACACATCGCAGTAGATGTTGATATCATCCCTAATACCAAACGGACATACACCGCCCACAGCATGACCTATGTTTTCAACAACCTCATCAGGAGTGAGCATTTTTGCTTTTGTTCCAAAGTATTGCTTGTATTTTTTATTATCAATTTTTGTGTCACCGGCGGCAACTATCAATACACAGCCGCTGTCTGTTTTAAAAGACAGTGTTTTAGCTATTCTTGCAGGTATTACCCCGAGAGCTTTAGCAGCAAGTTCGACAGTCGCTGTAGATTCACCCAGCTCAATTACATCTTTGTCTTTATTAAATTTTTTAAGATACTCTTTTGCTATTTCAATAGACATTTTATAATCCTTTCATTATTCATTCAAAATTAATATTCAAAACTCATATAGCTAATTCCAAGGATACTATAAAATGACAGTGATTCTTGTAATTGTCCATAACAAAATAATTATTTCTTAACATAAGATAAATTAAAACTGCGTAAGCAGTGTAAGCGGCTCTGCCGCAGGATTACGATTAAACACTGTTAGTTTTTAGAGTGAATTTTGACAGACCGTAACGCAGTGGAGTGGATGCAAAATTTATTCTAAAAATTTACAGTGTTTTTTGACTAGCGTCCTTTTTCTTTTCTTTGGTTCGTTTCTTTTCTTTTTCGTCGCAAAAAAAGAAAAGAAATGAACAAATAAAAAACTAAACCTATAATTTATGTTTTATAAACAATTGCATTCTATTAACAAATATTTTTTTCTTTACGTTCATTTTTTCTAATTTTAATACGTCACGGAAAAATTTTATTTTTCCTTTGACTGCCTCTATTTCAAGTTGACATTTAGTCAACTC
>CASFCQ010000013.1 GCA_949293185.1 uncultured bacterium | reverse complement strand
TATTGCGCGGGCAAAAGAAAAGAAACGAACCAAAGAAAAGAAAACTGGCGCTATCAAAAGAGATTTTAAAATTCAGAAACGAAAATTTCCGTCCACTCTCAAAATGACAATATCGGTCCGGTAAATTTTCATTCTTTCATTTAAAAATCTCTAATCGTATTCCATCAGGGCTTCGCCCCGAACCCCCTACGGCTTACAAAGTAAGCCGTGTATATGAGTAAAAATATTACAATTTTAGACATCAAATTACATAACATATACAATTCTGAGGCTTTAGCCGAAGAATCTGTTATCAAGAAGACTCAGAAAGCCGATATATTTCCGTTTGGCTGGTTCGCTGCCGGCAAGAATTAAGACATTATGTAATTAATCAAAGTCCTTACACCTGCACCTGTTGCACCTTTGCAAAATTCATTCTGCGGTTTTTCGATATAAGCAGTACCGGCAATATCAATATGTGCCCAGTGGACTTTTTTAACAAAGTTTTGTAAGAACAAACCGGCAATCTGTGTGCCGCCCATTCTTGAGCCGGTGTTTTTCATATCGGCAATGTCGCTTTTTAAAGAATCTTTGTAATCTTCAAACATCGGCATCTGCCACATTTTTTCACCGCCTGCGTTTGCACATTTTATTAATTTGTCTATTGTCGGCTGGTGATTGCCCATAATACCGGATGCAACGCTGCCTAATGCAACAACACATGCCCCTGTTAATGTCGCAAGGTCTACAACCTCGTCAACATCAAGGTCGCAAGCATAACAAAGTGCATCAGCCAGTGTTAATCTGCCTTCTGCATCAGTGTTATCAACCTCAATTGTTTTTCCGTTTTTAGCGGTTAATATGTCTCCGGGTTTGTATGCGGAAGCTCCCGGCATGTTTTCACAGGCTGCAATAATGCCGTGTACTTCGCAAGAAGGTTTCAGGTCTTTCATAACGCTCATTACGCCTAGTATTGCCGCTGCACCGGACATATCGTCTTTCATATTAAGCATTGATGACGGCGGTTTTATATCCAGTCCGCCCGAGTCAAAGCAGATGCCTTTACCGATTATTGCGATTTTTCTCTGGATTAATTTCTGGTTGCTGCCGTTGTATTTGATGTGTATAAATTTGGGCGGCTGGCTGCTGCCTCTGGCTACGCCGAGGAATGCTCCCATTCCCATTTTTGCTATTTCATCTCTGTCATATACTTTGACTTCGACATCTTTTAAGCTCTGTGCAATCTCTGCAAGTTTTGACGGAGTAGCATATGAAGGCTGTTCGTTGGACAAATCTCTTGTAAAATTAACGGCAGAAGCAATGATTTTGCCTTTTTTCATACCGGCTTTTGCTTTTTTGCAGTTTTCTTCATCCATATCGACTATAACAAACTCGTTAACCTTTTGTGTCTTTTTGTCAGTTTTGTATTTGTCAAATGTGTAAGACCCGAGCAGAGTGCCTTCTGTAATCATTCTTGCACTGAGTTCGGGGTCGTATCCGCCGATGCCTGCTCCGTGCAGAACAGATATTACTCTTTTGGCATTTGTCATTTTTTTACATTTTTTTATGACTTTGGCTGATAATTCTCTTAATCTGTTGGGGGTAAAGTCTTTTGCTTTGCCCATACCGACAAGAAGGATTTTTTCAGCTCCGATTTTTCCGTAGGTTTGCAGTGTGTACATTGAGCCGAATTTTCCGTCAAAACCTTCCTGACCGATAACAAATTTTGTTATCAGTCCGTTCAGTGCTATATCAATAGAGCCTGTTGCTCCTGACGGGATTTTGACACCTTCGTAAAGGTTTAAAACAAGAACGTTGGCAGGTGTTTCTTCCAAAAGTCCCTTTTCAACATTCAATTCTAACTTATCAGCCATATAAACTCCTTTTATTAAACTATCTTTGCGTAAATTATACGCCCATCGCGACTATTCTTCAAGTTCCAAAGACCAGCGCTCAAGAATATCTTCTCCTATGCCGTCTAAGAATCTGGAGGGTTTGGACAAAACCATACCGGTGAAATAATCAAACATATCAATAGGATAGGTTATATAAAGCCAGCTTTTTGCCCTTGTTGCTGCAACATACATAAGGCGCAATTCTTCATCAAGCTCTTCTTCCGAGTTAAACGAGTAAACAGAAGGAAAACGACCGTCAACCGCTCCTATTATAAAAACAGCTTTCCATTCAAGCCCCTTGGCACTGTGAATTGTCGAAAGTGTCAGGTACTCGTCTTTTACAGCTCCGTCTTCGACCTCTGAGACCGAAGAATCCGGAGGCTCAAGGGCAAGGTCGCTTAGAAAGTCTTCAAGATTCTTATATTGCTCGGACAAATAAAGAAAATGCTCCAAATCCTTTAAACGTTTCTGGTAATCGTCGTATTTGTCCATTAAAATCGGTTCATAATATGCAAGAACGTTTTCCACAATCGACGCCGGTTTTAACAGCAGTTTGCGCTGATTTTCCACTGTATTAAACAGCTTTTTTATGCCGTCCGAACTTTTAGCCGGCAGCATAAGTTTGTCTGTTTGCACCTCAGGTTTGGCAAGCATTGGCAAAAGTCGCATTGCTGTCTGGTTGCCCACTCCGTCTAAAAGCAAAAGTATTCTGTTTAGGCTTATAATGTCGTTGGGGTTAAGAATAAAGCGCAGATGGGCTATTACGTCTTTTATGTGTGCTGTTTCAATAAACTTTAAGCCGCCGAATTTTTTATAGGGAATGGCTCGTTTTGCAAGCTCTATTTCTAAGTTGTAAGTCATTCTTGCGCTGCGGCAAAGCACAGCCATATCATTTAGCGAAATGTCTTCTTCCTGCAGTTCAAGCACTCTTTGGGTAACAAATTCCGCCTCTGTCTGCATATCATTTGTGCAGATTATTGCAGGCTTTTCAGGAAAAACAATTTCCGAAAACAGATGTTTTGTGTATTTTTCCTTGGCTTTTTTTATTATTTCATTTGTAAGAGCAAGGATATTCTGAGAGCTTCTGTAATTTTGTTCGAGTTTAATAATTTTGGTGTCGGGAAAAATTGCGGGAAAGTCCAGAATATTTCTGAAATTTGCACCTCTGAAAGAATAAATACTTTGAGAATCATCGCCAACAGCCATCACGTTGTTGTGTTCAGACGCAAGCAGCCTGATGATTTCTGCCTGCAGTGCGTTTGTGTCCTGATACTCATCTATCATTATGTATTTATACTGATTGGAGAGCTTTTTTCTTATTTCATCGTTAGATGTTAAAAGTGTTTTAAGATACAAAAGCAGATCGTCGTAGTCTAACAGGCTGTTTTGTCTTTTGTAAGTTATGTATTCTTTTGAAATTTCATTGATTTTCTCTATGCAGTGGGAAAACTGGTTGTACTCGGATTCTATAATCGCTTCTGCCGACATATTTTTGTTTATTGCTTTTGAATATATGTCTAAGATAGTGTTTTTGCGTGGAAATCGCTTTTCCTGTTTGTCAATGACTTTGCTTCTGATATGGTTAACAACATCCTCTGCGTCAGCGCGGTCGATGATAGTAAAATTGTTCTGCAGCTCAAGGCAGTTTGAGTATTTTCTTAAAATGTAATTTGCAAAAGAATGGAATGTTCCGCCTGCCACCTGCTCGCAGCGCGAATCCAATATCATAACCGCACGGTTAAGCATTTCATCAGCCGCTTTTTTGGTAAAAGTCAAAAGCAGAATGTTATCCGGTTTAATGCCGCTTTCTATTAACCTTGCCACGCGGTATGTTAACGTTTTAGTCTTGCCCGAGCCGGCACCGGCAATAACAAGTATAGAGCCTTCTTTGCTTTTAACTGCTTCGAGCTGGGCGGGATTCAGTTCTTTTTCATAGTTTATTTTAAATTGCGACTGTGTGTTTTGCTTTTTTAAAACGTATTTTTTTACGGCAACTTTGGTTGTATTTTCAGTTGTTAAATTGTCCATAAAAATATTATACCCGTAATTATTAAGTTGATGTCAATTTTTTTAAGACGTTTGTTTTTATAACATTGTCAAGATGCGGACAAGTGAAGGTAAATAGCAAGTGGCAGTTTCTCAGGCAGGTATTACAAACCGTTTTTTACTAACATAACAGAACATGAATTGACCCATGCCCGCCAGTACAGAGATATCCGCCTGTACGAAAAAGGGATGCTGAGCGGAGAAAAAGCAGAGAAAGCAAAACAATACAAAGATAATTTTGATAATTACACTGATTTTAAAGATAATGAAGCCGTTTACGAAAAACAAATCGTAGAAGCAGAGGCACTGGAAAACGGTTACAAATCAGGAGATACTTTCAGCTATATTTTTCACAAACTGCTGGAAAAATTCAACGGAACTCTTGTTGACAAACAAATGCCGGGATTTGTCGTAAAATTTATTGTAAACTAAATTTGTTTGTGTGGAATGAAAAATAATCCACAATACCGGCAAGTTTACGTACACACAATCATTGCATAACGAAATCAAGCGTTTCAAAATTCCAACAAAAACATTTTTTGTCGCGGTAAATTTTTATTTATAGTAAACTACATACTTTAATTTATTTGCAGGATTGTGTTCTGCATTAACCCAATTTATAATTATTTAGTAAAATATTAGAAAACATATGAAGAAATTCACACAAATATTAATTTTATTGTTTTTATTGCTTGCATATATTCCTGTTGCAAAATGTCAAGAGGTTTATTGTGTTAATGTTGATGCTAAGAATTACACATTTTCGGCTTCTTTTGACCCAAATAAAACAGACGATGAAAATTGTAAAACTTGGAGAGAGGAAGAATCCAAAAAGATTTCGCCTTTTGCCTACAAATATTGTATGGAAGATCATAAACTCCTCAGAGCTGCTTATAACAATGGTCAATGTGGAAATGTTTTTGAAAAAAAACATGATTTCGGCACAACAACATGTACAATAAAATTATGTTATAAATATAAAGCTATTACTTCCAAAAGTTGTATGGGACAAGAAGTAGAAAAATATATAAAAGAACTCAATTATTTATATCCGGATTTTAAATAAAAAAAGAAAAATCTTTTTATTTTGATTACAGATACTCTGATATACATTATTAGAAATTTATCACTAAAATATGTTTTCAATTTTTTGCTTATTCATATAGAATAAATCTCTAATAATATGGAACATAAAATATAAAGCAAATTTTTTTTATCTCACATTTTTTATAGTAAAATATACGTATTTTGCTATCTGGTTATATTTTTAAATGATTAACCCACCGTTGACTATATGAAAATTTTACAATCTTTAATCTAACCTGTACGGCGATTCATTTTTGTCTCATAATAATTTATACTGCTCAGGTAAAAGTTAAAAGGAGCATTTTTGATGGACGAATACATTTGTAACGTATGCGGTTATATTTATGACCCCGCCGAACACGATAATATCCCTTTTGAAGATTTACCTGCTGACTGGGTTTGTCCGCTATGCGGTGTTGGAAAAGATGAATTTTCCAGAGTATAACCAGATTGAAAATAAGCGCACAAGGATTTTTGGCAGTGAAATCCCCTTATAAAATAAGGAGATATCGTTATGGATTTAAAAATCAGACCTATAAAAAACAATGTCTTTTTCATCGGTTCTAAAGACAGCAACAGAAAACTTTTTGACCAGCTGATACCGCTTCCGCAAGGTACTACGTATAACTCTTACCTCGTCAAAGGCAGTGAAAAAACAGCTATTGTTGATACTGACTATCCTAAAAAACTCGATGAATACAAAAAAAGACTGCAGGAAAACAATATAACAAAAGTTGATTACATTATCTCAAACCATGCTGAACAGGATCACTCAGGCGGAATCCCCATGCTCTTGGAAATGTTTCCGGAAGCAAAAGTGGTTACTAACGCTAAAGTAAAAGAGAATGTAATCAATATGCTTCATGTTGATGAAGATAAGTTTATTGTTATAAATGACGGAGATGAATTGTCATTGGGCGACAAAACATTTCAATTTATTATTGCTCCGTTTGTTCACTGGCCGGATACAATGTTTTCTTACTTAAAAGAAGACAAAATGTTGTTTACTTGCGACTTTTTAGGCTCTCACTATACAAAACACGAGCTTTTTGCGGATTATACAGATGATTTAAAAGAAGCGGCAAAAAGATATTATGCCGAAATCATTATGCCGTTCAGGAGTTTTGCTAAAAAATATACGGAGAAAGTTAAATCAATGGACGTAGAACTTATTCTGCCGAGCCACGGTCCAATTTATGACAAACCGCAATGGATTCTTGATTTATACGCAGATTGGACATCTGACCGAGTTGAAAACAAAGTTGTTATTCCTTATGTTTCTATGTATGAAAGTACAACAATGCTTGTTGACAGATTAACAGAAAAGCTTACTGCTGCCGGAATAGAAGTTAAATTATTCGACCTTGTACACTGCGATGAAGGCGAACTTTCAATGGAACTTGTTGACTGTGCAACAGTTGTTTTGGGATCATCAATGGTATTAGCCGGTCCTCATCCTGCAGCTGTTACTGCAGCTTACCTTGTTAACGCTTTAAGACCTAAATTGAGATACTACTCAATAATCGGATCTTACGGATGGGGCGGAAATCTTGAAGGCACAATAGAAAAAATGTTTACCATAATCAAGCCTGAAAAACTGGACTATGTTATAGTTAAAGGTCAGCCGAGACAAGCTGATTTTGAAAAAATCGATGTTCTTGCAAATCAGATTATTGAAAAACATAAATCTCTTTAATTGTTTAATACGTTTAATATCAAAAAGCCCTGTATTATTTATACGGGGCTTTTTATCAGCTTTCGATATCTTTGTGAGTTTTGTTAAACAAATCGATTATCCTGCAAAACTGAAAAGACACATCCATCGCATCCATATCGTTTATATTCTCGGTTTTGTCAAGGATATAAGCTTCTTCTCTTCCCCATATTTTGTTATGAGCTGATTTATATGCTGTTATAAGATTAATCAAATCAGCAAGCTGGATTGTTGTCATACCCATCATAGAAGCAATTTCTGTATCCATAAGCAGATGCAGCGGATTTGATTTTTGCACTCTCATGCATAATTCACCGTTATTGTCAGAAGCGAGAAATATATCGTTCTGAGGGAAAGCTTCTCTTGCAATTTTGGCAAATACCCCTGCTTTAGCTTTATTTTCTTCGCTCATATTATTGATGGTAGGGAAAAAATATACCCCTTTAAATGAAATATTGTTATTTATTTTATTAATCATAGCCGTGCTCACTTTTTTGCATGAACACGGCTATATAAAAATTTTTGCTATTATTTAAACAAATGTTAATTAATATTTAGTTCCCCATTCTCGGAAGAGGCGGTACAGGAGGATTCAGCGGTTCAACCGGCTTTAGAACAGGTCTTTGTGGCTGTGGTTTTGCCGCCGGTTCAAGGAATGTATTATTAAATGATACAGGATTTGTTGTTTGCTGTTGTTGCTCTTTTTCAAGAACATCGCCTACTATATTAGGAACTGATTGTTCATTTTTCTTTTCTGCTTCCAGTGCTTCTTCATCGGATATGATTTTTGCATCACCTGAGCCGTATCTTTTTAATTCAATGTCAGGGTAGTCAAAATCAGACTTGCCGAATTTTTCAACAAGCACTTTCATTGTTGATTTCCAAACAGAAGCAGGAATTGTACTTCCGTAAACGCTGCCCATTTTGGAGTTATCGTCGTTGCCGACCCATACACCTGTTACGACATCAGGTGTGTACCCGTAGAATGAAGCATCTTTGCTGTCATCTGTTGTACCTGTTTTACCAGCAGAGGGTACGCCTATGTTTGCCGCGCGTGCAGTACCTCTTTCGATAACGGTTTTTAACATTGCTGTAACAACTGCAGCGGTATTCAGGTTGAGCACTTTCATAACTCTTGTTTTTGGTGCTTGATAAATCACTTTTCCTCGTGATGTTTCAACTTTTTCCACCGCATAAGGCTTTACCTTGAACCCGCCGTTAGCCAGTGCTCCGTATGCGACTGTCATCTCGTAAAGTTTTACGCCGTTTGAACCAAGAGCAATAGTCATATCGTATTCAAGCGGTGTTGTGATGCCTAAAGAACGGGCAACGCCTATTACAGAGCGTACGCCAACATCTTTTATAAGTCTTGCCGCCATTACGTTAGATGATAAAGTTAACCCCATATATAAAGGCAGCTTACCTCTGTATTTGTTGTTATAGTTATGCGGACGCCAGCCGTTTATGTTAACCGGAGTATCATCAAGCATATCGTTTGGACCCCAGCCTTTTTCTATAGCCGCAGCATAAACAAACGGCTTAAATGCAGAACCCGGAGGTCTTATAGACTGTGTTACACGGTCATACTGGCTTTTGTAGTAGTTTTTTCCGCCTACATAGACATAAATCTCACCGGTAATAGGCGAGAAGGAAAATACCGCAGCCTGTCTGTTTCCGCCTGAGCCAAGAGCTTTGACTACAGCGTCTTCTGCTGTTTTTTGAGCTTTATAGTTCAAAGTTGTTGTTATTTTATAACCGCCTTGAGAGATTTCTGTCTCATCAAACCCGAGTTCTTCAAGTTCATTCATTGCATAATCAACAAAATAAGGTGCACGGTTTAGAGAATAAACGCTCGGATTCGGGTTAAGATGCAGTTTTTCTTCTTTAGCCGCATTATATTGTTCCGGTGTGATATAACGCATTTTCAGCATTCTGCCAAGAACCTGATTGCGTCTTTGTATTGCAAGTTTTTTATTGTTGTACGGTGAATATACTGATGGTGCTTGCGGCAGACCGGCAATCAAAGCGCATTCCGCAAGAGTCAAATCTTTTAACGGTTTGTTAAAATAAATTTGCGCAGCACCTGCCACACCATATGCGCCTGAACCTAGATATACGTTGTTAAGGTACATTTCTAGTATCTGGTCTTTTGAAATTGTTTTTTCGATTCTTGCTGCAACAATAAACTCTTTTATTTTTCTGTCAAAAGTTTTTTCATTGCTTAAGAAAAGAATTCTTGCAAGCTGCTGGGTAATGGTGCTAGCACCCTGTTTGAGGTCGCCTGTCATAAGGTTTACAACCATAGAACGAGCTACGCCTATAGGGTCATAGCCGTGGTGGTGGTAGAAGTTTTTGTCTTCTGTTGCAATGATTGCATTTTTTATATTATCCGGCACATTTTCGATATCAACTTTTTCAAACTTATATGCGGTAAAAGTTTTGATAACCTCATCGTCTGCTGAATAAATTTTTGTTACAACGTTTGGTTTAAAATCTTCAAGGTGCTGTATTGGCGGCTGTGAAGCCAGATACATATTTACACCGATAAAACCCGCAAGTACAAAGGAAAACAGCATTACAAAAAGCTGTTTAAACGGGCCGTTTTTTTTAGGGTTTTTAAATTTTTTAGGCATTTCAAACTCTGACATTTATACTAATCCGTAATTTTACATATATACAGCTGTATTCTAACAAATAAAATATATAAATACAAATTTTACGGTTATTTCTGGACTATAAAAAATTGTTTTGATAAAATTTTGCTATGAATATAACAATTAGACAAATGCAAAAATCTGATGTAGATGAGGTCGTCAGGCTCGAGGCGCTTTCATACGGCGAGCATCACTGGTCTAAGGAATCTTTTTATAACGAACTGGAAAACAACCTTGCTCACTATTATTGTGCATTGAGTGACGATAATATTTTAATGGGCTACGTCGGATGCTGGCATATATTTGAAGAAGCCCATATTACAACGCTTTCTGTAAATCCGGATTTCAGAAAGCAAGGTGTTGCACAGCATCTTCTTTTTGCAATTATTGATGATTGTTACAAAAACAAAATAAAATACATAACTCTTGAAGTAAGAGAATCCAATATTCCTGCTATATCTCTGTATGAAAAAAACGGATTCAAATCAATAGGTACGCGCAAAGGCTACTATCAGGATAACAATGAAAATGCGCTGATTATGTTTACGGAAAATATATGGTACGAAAAGTTCAAAACATTGTATAATAATTTGAAAGCATCTAAGGAGCCTCTGCAGCAAAAATGAACACAAAACGTTTGAAAGAAGAACTGGATACTTTTAATTCAGAAAATAAAAAACTTCGTATAACGCTTGGAACACTTGTTGTTATGGGATGGTGTGTTTTTTTAATAATTATTTCCACTTTTACGCAGCTTGACTTTAACCATTATATTTTTGCTACTTGGAATCCTTTTGAACCAGGATTTTTAAAGCTCAAACATTGTCTTTATATTCCGCAAATACCTACAATCCTTTTTATTGCTGCGTTAATAGGCTGCAGATTCGGGATTACATCAGTAATGATATATATTTTACTGGGGTTAACATGTTTCCCGATATTTGCTCTGGGCGGGGGGATAGGATATTTGTTCCAGTATAACTTTGGCTATATTCTTGCTTACATACCTGCTGTGTTTATTGTATCTTTTATGCTTAAAGATAAATACAGTTATGTAAATGTTGCAAAGGCTACTATACTGGGTGTTTTAACAATCCATATAGTTGGCGTTTTTTATCTGATACTTATGGCTATTATACATCGCGATCCGTTTTCAGAAGTTTCTAACTGGATTGCAATGCAAAGCAGCACAAAGATGATTTATGATTTTGTGTTCGGCTATCTTGCCATACTTTTTGCAAAACCCGTAAGACAGATACTCTGGGTTTCTATGGGGTAGGTCTGTTTTTTCTTTCTTTGTCGTATTTTTGGACTTTTAAGTCAAGAATAATTGCATCGAACATCTTTTTTCTCTGCTCAGGTGTCGCAAATTTATTGTTTTCAACACTCTTTTTTATTGCCTCCACCTCTTTAGGATCAAGCTCTATTGTATCAGGATTAAAGTTTGTTAAATCTCTTTTGTAAGGGTTCGCCGGTTCTTGATATTCCGTATATTCTTCTTTGGAGCGGGAGTTCCAAATTTTATGCGAAAAATTTATGTCAGAAATTTCTATACCAAGAGGCGCTGCATAGACTTTTATTTTTTTTAATATATCTTGCTTAAATATTGTCAATTCCGAACTGACAGCAGCATTTGCACAAGCAACTATAAGTACATTGGCAGGTGTTATTGAGTCGGGTTTTGAATATTTTTCGAATTTTTTGCCGGCAACTTTTGACCAGAATTTAAATAAAGATGCCTTTTTTATCCCCTGTTTTAGATTTGGATTTTGTAAAACAGAGGACATTACATTGCCAAGACTTGTAAAATCTGAGTACAAAATTTCTTTGTTTTTATCCATTATTTGCTTCCGTTTGGTTTCGCGCGTCTTTGTTCAATTATCTCAGCCGCAGTTTCAAAATCCTGTACTGTATCTATATCAACACATGTTCCGCCGAAATATACTTCTGGTTTTTTACCGATAAAGTCTTTAACCTCTTTCATAACATCTGTTTTGATTATGTAAGTTGCTCCGGTTTCTCTAAGCATCGGAAAATGCTTGTCTTTATCCTGGCGTCTGGGACGGTTTCTGTAGTCATAAAGACATTCGTACTCCCCTGTGTCCGGATTTTGTCTCCATTTTGCGTGGGTTGTGCCGAGCATTTTTCCTGCAAAAACAGAGTCGCAGCCGCTTATTTGTTTTTCAGAAAACAGCTCAAACGCCCCGTCAAGTTCCTTTGAATCTCTTAACGGGCAGGTTGCCTGCAGTAAAACAACAATATCGGGTTCGTAATCCTCGTTTTGCTTTAAATAATCTAAAACATGAAGTAAAACCGGTGCGGTTTTTGTCTCATCCTGAGCAAGTTCTTGCGGTCTGTCTATAACTTCTGCACCTAGGTCTTGTACAACTTGCTTTATTTGTCGGCTTTCTGTAGAAACAACAGTTCTTGTCACATATTTTGAGCCTTTTGCTGCATCTATGGAATAAGCAACAAGCGGACGATTTGCCAGAAGTTTTATGTTTTTACCTGGTATACCCTTAGAACCGCCTCTTACAGGTATAATTGCGAGTATTTCCATTTTTAGTCTAAAATTTCTTCAAGGATTTTTGCATTGCTCAAAGCTTTTTGCGGACTGGGCAGTTTTGTGCGTTTTATATAACTTCTTAAAGCTTCTCTGACGAGTTCGCTTCTTGTTCTTTGTTCACTGTCAGCTACCTGGTCAATTTTGTTTAAAAATTCATCGGGCATTGATACCAGAATTCTTGCCATATTTTCTCCTTTTGATGATTTCCCTATCTGTGTGTAGCAACATTTACCATAATATTATACATCAAAAGGTTATATTTTCTATATCATTTTGTGCAATTTTTATAATAATGTTACATATGAGTTTTTGTCTTTATATTCTTTGTTTGAAAAATTTGTAATATTTCTTAATATTTTTATTGTTAAAGTCAATTTTTGCAGCAAAAAAGACTTTATTTTAATAAGGGAATTTAAGAGATTATATTTATACGGGAATTTATTATTTAGAGAAAGGTATTATATGGGATACGGAATGAGTTTTGGCGCTGGATTGCCGGCAAATTATCAAAATAATTTGTACTGGATGTATTTGATGCAATCAATGCAGCAAGCCCAACAGATGCAGCAGGCACAATATGAGCAGAGAATGCAGCTGCTTCAACAGCAGCAGCAATTGCAACAGCAGCAACAAGCTGCATTGCAAAATCAGTATGCTCAAACTACAGCTCAAACTCAAACCCAAGCACCCGTTGATACAGTTCAAACAACCCAGCAGCAAACAGTTGCAGCTCCTCAAGTTACAAACGGAGACGGCAAAGACGACGGAAAAATCAGCGCAGGTAAAAAAGTGAAAAATTTCTTTAAAGGTGTCGGCAACTTCTTTAAAGGAATGGTCTGCGATGAAAACGGCAAATTTAGCTGGAAACGTACACTTACAACTGTAGGTGTCGCCGCAGGCGCAGTTGCCCTGACAGTAGCAACAGGCGGTGCTGCTACTCCGTTCTTAGTTGCAGCAGGTGCTACAGTAGCTGCTGTACAGACAGGTAAAGGCGTTTACAAAGCCGCTACTGCAAAAACAGATGCAGAGGCAGAAGCCGCCTGGCAGGAAATCGGTTCAGGAACAACAGCATTAGTAGGTTCTGTAGCCGGTGCAAAAGGTGCACTAAAAGCAGCAGGAGCTCCTGTACCTAAGGGTAATGCAATTACAAGTTCATTAAAAGCAACACGTGATTGCTTTAAAATAGCCGGTACAGGCATAGCTAAAGGTACTAAAGCAGCAGTTTTACATCCTATGCAGTCTGCAAGAGCAGTACGCAGTTACTACAATAATACTGTTAAGCCTAATATGCAGCAGGCATTCTCTTACAAAAACGCTCACAAAAACTATACCGATGCAATGGACAAAAAGTTCAACAAAAACATAAATGATATTGATGCTAAGCTTCAAAAATTGAATGACGAACTTGCAACAACTACCGATGCAAAACGAGTTGCACAAATAAACGAGCAAATTACAAAGCTCAACAATGAAAAGTTAATTAATGAAATAAGATTAAATGTTAATGACGGTAAAAATAAGGCATTAAAAACTTTAGAAGACAGAATCGCTGATGTAGATGCAAAACTTACTGATCCAGCAGTATCTGCCGCTGACAAAGCAAAATTGACAGCACAAAGAGAACAATTAAACAAAATAGCAGAAATAATTGATACTAAATATGAATTAATCTTTAACAAAAATGTGGCTGCTAAAGAAAATTACATTAAATCTTTAAAAGAACAATTAAAAACAGCACCGGAAAGCCAAAAAGCAGCACTCAAAGCAGAAATTAATGCAGAGACAAAACTCTTAAACGGGTTAAAAAGACAAGGTTATGTTGAAATGGCTCAACATCATATACAAGAACCCGGGGTAAGAACTAGAGGTGTTGCAATATATGATGAAAAACTTGCGGCAAGCGCAGCTAACAGCACTCCAAAATCAACTTATGCTTCAATTATAGACAAACAAATCCTGAGAAATGCAAACTATCTGGTCGCTGCACAAAAACACTTACCTAAAGTAGGGTTGGCTTACGGTTCTTATTACCTTGCAAATCAGTCAGCACAGGTCGACGGACAGCAATTGAGCGAAGCTGATTTGTATGCACAACAATACGGTTTTGAATCAGCACAGGCTATGCAGGATTACATAAACGCAATGAACAGCAGCCAGCAGGCATTAAACAATGCAGATGAGTTTCTTTCTTCTCAACAAACTCAACAGCAATATGCAACTAATCCATATGCTGCAGGCATGTATTCAACAATGACAGCCCAGCCTCCTATGGGTTCAGGTTTAGGATTTGAAGACTTATATGTTTCTCCTTATCCTCCAATGTACTAATCAAAATACAATTAAACTTAACTATATACATCATCTATTACAAAAGGCAAGACTTTATATCTTGCCTTTTCTTTAATAATTTTATCCTTGTTTTAAAAATTCCGGAATCTGGCAGGCTTCTATAGTCCCTGTTATAATCTGCCATTCCGGCATTGCTTCTTGCAGCTCGTCTTTCATGTGGGCTAAAAGTCCGGGGATAATAATTTTTCTAGTATCAACTTTTTGGGCAAGCCCGAAATTCTTAACGGAGCGGGCAACCAGCTCCGCCGTAAACTTGTCAGCCGACCAGGCTGTTAGTACGCTCATCCCGTCAGAAGGAGTAACGACAAGATATGAACCGAACGGCAGTGATTCTAATTCTCCTGCAACAGCAAAATAGGTTAGTGCAAAGTTTGTTGTTAAAAGTATGGGCGCATTTTTATCAGGCTCATTGAATTCATATACTTTGGCTTCTACCTGCAGAGGTTTTTGCGGGTTTGTGTAAATATTTTGTCTTAAAGTGAATATTGTTGATAAAAGTGCTCTGTCAAACACCGGCAGTACAATGATATTGGCATATCTGCACAACAAAATCGATGCTGCTGCACTCAACTGAAAAATATCCATATCAGAAGGCAGTTTTACCATAACTGGGTATGTCAAAGGCTCATGGCGTTTTATTATAGCGGCACGCCTTATAAACGTAAGCTCCTGTACAATATTTTTTAATTGATTTTTTTTGTACTCAAGCTCCAGTATGATATCTTTTTCACCCTGTTCAAGAGCCTGCATTGATGCTTTTTCCAGTGATTCAAAATCAGCTGCACTCACAATTTTGTACGGTGATATTTTGGAAATTACCGCAATGCCTGCGGATTCTATTTTTTGAGCCGCGTTTTCAATATTGCTGCCTGTGAGGTAAACAGCGTCAACTTTAAATTTTTCGCCGATGCGTTCAATTTCGTAGTGTGAAATTTGCTCAAGTTTTTTGTCAAAGTCTTTGTCGTCAGAATCAAGAGCAATTGCGATTACCGTACGGTTAACAAAGGTTTTGTCGTGACGGTACATAACATTTTCGCCGCCGGTTATCAGCGTTTCCGAAAGTTTTATTTCGTGCTGTTGTATTTTTGAAGATTGCGCAAATTTTTCTTTAAGCTCCTGCGGTATATGCGGGCATTGTTCTATATTTGCCTGTTTTTTGGCAAGTTTTAGTGCATAAGCCATGCAGGTCGGGCAGCCGCATTGTTTGCAGTTTGTTCCTTCTGCTTTTTTGGCACCCGGCAGATATTTAAAAATTTGCATACCTGTAAGGTTCATTAGCTTTTTTCTCCCTTTAATACTTTCTGCATTGCTTCAACGCTTGTCGGATTCCACAACACAACAATATCAGCTCCTGCGCTAATCATAGCGGAAGCTCCTGATATTTCCCACATTGCAGCTCTTTCTTTGTAGTCGCCCCATTGTTCGCAGAATGTATCAGATTTAGCTTCTTTGGCTCTGTATGATTCTTCGCCTATAAAGGCGATGATTGGCATATTAAGCATTGTATCTCCGTCAAAAGCTGCCTGCCTGATTTTTTCGATAATGCTGTAACCATAGTCCAGTCCGTATCCTAGCCCGCCCATATCAGGGTCAATAAGGATTCTGTCAGGCTGCATTCCCTTATCTATAGAAAGAATGTTTAATTCTTTCGCAAGATTTATATCAATCGGACTGCGAAGAACAAGAATATGATTGTATTTTGCCGCTGCCGGAACAATTTGTTCATAAGTGCTTTCCTGTGCAAAAGATATAATGCATTCTTTCGGGGCAAATTCTGCAAGTATCGGCAAAAGCTTTAAATCAACAGGGTCATTATTAGCGCCCCTCAGTATAAAAGGTTTTGTAAGTTTTGATACTTTGTTTTTTAAAAAATCTTTTATTTTTTCAATATTGTTATCTATGTTTTCTTCCGTAAGATTAAATTTTATAGAAATTATATCAGCATTTGATTTATCTGCCTTAGTCAGCATTTGTTCCTGAGTTAAGCAGTCCCATTGCTCTTTTAAGACTTCAGGATATGTGTTGTCTAAAATATATGGAATTTCTATTGCAATAAGCGGTTGTGCATTATTTTCATTTTCTTCCATAAAAGAGCGTGCAGAGACTCCGCCTATTTTTAAATTTACGAGTTTTGTTTCTCTTATTTTTTCTTTAATCGCAAAATGTATATCTGATTTGTTCATAGGTTTTATCTTAAAAATTAAATGTCAGCTTGTCAATTTAATAAAAAAAAGGGAGTTGTTATTAAACAAACCTCCCGTATTTCCCCATTTCTCCGTATATTTACGCCTAATTAATTAGTGCGTTAATATTCGATACCTTGTCTTGCCATAACACCCATATCAAAGTAGTGTTTAATAGGCTTCATTTCTGTAACCAGATGAGCCATTGCAACAAGCTCTGGATGTGCATATCTGCCTGTTAATACAATTTCAAGGCTTTCCGGTTTATTCATTAATACTTCTTTAACATCTGAAACTTTGATCATATTCATTGCAACACAGATGTTTATTTCGTCCAAAATTATAAGCTGGTATTCACCGCTTTGAATAGCCTGTTTAGCAAGTTCCCAGCCTTTTTTAGCTTCTTTGTAATCTTCAATACAAACATTGTGTTTGTAAACAACTCTGTCCATACCAAACTGGTGAACTTCCAAATTAGGTAAAAACTGACCGGCAGAGGCGATTTCACCATATGTTGTACCTGAGTCACCTTTTGTAAACTGGATAACAAGAACTTTCCATCCATGACCCAATGCACGCAAAGCCAAACCTAAAGATGCTGTGGTTTTACCTTTACCGTCCCCTGTATAAATCTGAATATAGCCATGTTCTAACAAAGTTTTGTCCTCCGAAATTGACAGATTCTAATCTCATCTATCATTATAAATTCTTTTTGACTGTTTTTTATCGATTAAATGATGTATCTATGTATCATTAATACTCTAGCGCGGATTAAGGGTAAAAAGTACACTTATTACGCAAAAAAATTTTGCATAAATCGTATCCCCGAAAAATTTTAAATTTCTTTTATGAAATAAAAATTAATTGTTATCCGAACTTGTATAATCTATATTAAAACAAATTTTGAACGCATGGGCAATTTTTATTTCTTCCATGCTTTTTATTTTACAATTTTACTCATGTAGCAGTGCGCTAAAACCAGTAAAACCGCTATTTTTTAGTGTTTACAAAAAATTTTACATTATTTTTTTTATAATTCTTAAAAAAGACTTGAAACCATGGACAATAGTGTATTAGCTCTTTGTTTATAAAAATAATTTGCGTTAATCTTTTGTAATTATTTTTATGGTTTTAAAAATGTCAAGTTCTAAAAATAAGAAACAAATGTATAATTGACATTTATGAATTACCCCCAAATGCCCGGTTATAATGCATTTGAGGGTAATTAAAATGTTTTTGCTGCTGTTGATGTTATAAAATTATTTAAATCTGTCAAACCAGCCTTTTAATATTTTTAACGGTGCTCTTGTTAAGCCAAGCGCGTTTGCTTCAATATCCTTGCTGATTACAGACCCAGCACCTATAGATGCATTCTCGCCGATGTGAGCAGGCGCTACAATGACGGAATTTGATCCGGTTGAAGCGTTGTCATCTATAACTGTTTTAAATTTTTCTTTTGTAATGTGGTTGTAGTTTGCGGTGATTGTGCCGGCACCGATGTTGACATTGCTGCCTAACGTGCTGTCGCCGACATAGCTCAGGTGGCAGACATTTGTGTGGTCTTTGATTTTTGTCTTTTTGATTTCAACAAAATTTCCGATTTTTACCCCGTCCCCGAGTTCAACATCGCCTCTTAGCCTTGCAAAAGGACCTATTTTACAATCTCTGCCGATTTTGTTTTTACCTTCGATATAGGTGCAGGGATAAATTATCGTGTCCGGTTCAATTTGTGTTTCCGGCGAAATATAGGTTGTATCAGGGTCAACAACTGTTACTCCCTCATCCAGCAGTTTGTCAATAACTCTGTTTTTAAGGATTTTAGCAGCTTCAGCCAGCTGTTTTTTAGAGTTTATTCCGAACGACTCTTCATTATTTTCAAGAACGTAAGAGCGTGCTTTAAGTCCTTTGTTAATAGTCCATTTAACAATGTCTGTCAAATAGTATTCGTGCTGTGCATTATTTGTATCAAAACTTAAAAAGGCCTCATTAACTTTTGACCAATCAAGTAAATATGCACCGGTGTTAATTTCTTTAATCTTTTTCTGTTCTTCTGTTGTATCTTTTTCTTCTACAATAGCTATTAAATCTCCGTTTTCATCTCTCACTATACGACCGTAGTTGGTCGGGTCGTCAAGTATTGCTGACATAACGGTGAGTGCGTTATTGCTTTTTCTGTGTTCTTCTATAAATTTATTCAGTGTATCCGTTGTTAAAAGAGGAATGTCACCGTTTAGTATTAAAACTTCACCCTCAAAGCCTTTTAAGTCATCATAAGCCTGCATTGCCGCATGACCTGTGCCCAGCTGCGGTGATTGCAGACGGCATTTTGCATTTGTATAATTCTTTGTAACGTAATCTTCCACCTGCTGTGCGCAATGACCTACAATAATATAATTTTCTTCGGCTTTACCGGTATTGTTTACTGCGTCTATAACATAGCCAAGAAGTTCTTTGTTAAAGATTTTGTGAAGAACTTTAGGCGTTTGTGATTTCATTCTTGTGCCTTTGCCTGCGGCAAGGATAATTGATTTTATAGTTTTTTCCATAATAATAATCCTGTTTTGTGTAAACATATCAATATTTTATACCAAACAGGATTATTGTATTTATATTATTAAAATTTAACAGAATTAAACGGCTCGTTTTTGAGCGGCATCGTCTTTAAGTGCTTTTTCATAGACTAAGGATTTCAAAAAGCAGTCTTTTAAAATATTATGCAGCTTTAGATTTTTGCCGTATGTAATTTCTTTTTTATCTGAATATTTTTTCATTATTTTAGCGATGCCTTTTTTCTTTCTTCTTTGAGCACTTTGTTATCGTAGTCAATTCTGCCTATCATTTTGTTCAAATGTCTTTGAACTTCTCTGAATTGCGGAAGGCTGAGGCTCTGTGCTCCGTCAGATGAGGCATTGTCAGGGTCATTGTGGATTTCTATCATCAAACCGTTAGCACCGGCAACAAGAGCAGCCTTGCTCATCGGCTCGACAAGATATCTTCTGCCCGTGCCGTGGCTCGGGTCGGCAATAACCGGAAGATGTGAATATTTTTTTATAATCGGTATAGCTGCAATATCTAACGTGTTGCGGGTAAATGTAGAATCGAATCCTTTAACACCGCGTTCGCAAAGTATTACTTTGTCGTTGTCATTAGCCATAATGTGTTCTGCAGCAAGCAAAAATTCACGTATAGTTGCTGCCGGACCTCTTTTTAGTAATACGGGCTTGCCTGATTTGCCGACAGCTTTTAACAGTTTGAAGTTTTGCATGTTTCTTGCGCCGATTTGGATAAGATCAACGTAATCGCAGAACATATCAACATCAACGGTATCCATAACCTCGGAAACTACAAGCATACCTGTTTTTTCTGCAGCTTCTTTAAGGTATTTAAGCCCCTTTTCACCAAGTCCCTGAAAGTCATAGGGTGAAGTTCTCGGTTTAAAAGCGCCGCCTCTTAAAAATTCGCAGCCCATTTCTTTTGCTGCAGTTGCGATTTGCATAAGTCCGTCAAACTCTTTTTCAACAGAGCAAGGACCGACCATCATAACCGGTTTTTCGAGTCCGCCTATTTTTACGCCGTTTTTAAATTCAATAACGGTATCTTCCTCTTTGTATTCACGGGAAGCCAGTTTGTACGGCTCTTGAATAAGTTTTACCTCTCTTACTCCTTCAAAAGAAGCAACAGACTGCGGTTCAATAAGTCTTTTGTCCCCTATAGCAGCCAGTACTGTCATGACATCACCATGGTTTAAAATTATTTTAAACCCTTTGTTTTCCATGTAGCGTTTTACTGCGTTGATTTGCTCAACTGTTGCTTTAGGTTCCATTATTATTATCATGTTCGGCTCTTTCCTTTTTTATTTTATACGTTGCAATATTCTATAACTTTGTCGGGACCTATAATCTCCCATTTATTTTTACCTTCTACAGGACTGTTTATTATTGTGTTATTAGCGCATACAACATTTTTAAGCGTAACATTGGGCGCAATTTTTACGTTGTCCCACAGGATTACATTTTCTAAGGTAACGTTTTTTCCGATAGAGCAATTATTGCCTATTACAACATTACCGGACAGTTGTACGCTTGAATCAATCCTTGTATCTTCTCCCACAACATAAAGACTGTTGAATTTTCTCATTATGCCGGGTGTTTTGATTAAAACTTTTCTGTTAAGAGCGTCAATGTTTGATTGAATATACTGTTCAATAGTTCCTATATCTGACCAGTAGGAGTATATTCTGTAAACATTGATTTTTTCTCCTGCTGCAAGCAGTGACGGGAATACGTTTTTTGCAAAGTCATATTTTTGACCTTCAGGTATAAAGTCAAAAATACGTTTATTAAAAACATAGATGCCTGTGTTGATGTAGTTGCTTTTTGCTTCTTCTATGTCCGGTTTTTCCTGAAATTCCGAAACGAGGTGTTCTGCTGACGGTACAACAACACCGTAGTGGCAGACTTCTTCATGTGCAACCGCAGAAATTGCCATAGTTGCAATACAGCCGCTTTCTTTGTGTGAACGTATGATTTTTTCAAGATCCGCGTCATGCAAACCATCTGCGCTGACTACCAGAAAGTCCTCAACATCATCAAAGAAAAATTCGCATTTTTTAACCCCGCCTGCAGTACCTGAGAGGGTATCTTCGTGAATATATTCAAACTGAATATCAACTGGAGAGTTTTTTGAATATCTTTCTTGAATCTGTTGTGCAAGATAATGAGTATTTGCAATAACTTTTTCTATGCCATAGTCTTTAAGTTTTTGCAAAAGTATATCCATAACAGGTTTGTTTAAAACAGGAACAAGAGGTTTGGGTATTTTTTGTGTAAGTGGGTCAAGTCTTGAGCCGACTCCTGCTGCCATAACCATTGCTTTTTTAATCAAGATTTTTACTCCCGCTGTCTTTTTTATAAAACTTAAACAAGATTGTAGTATAAAACGCCTGTAATGTACATTTATTTAATATATTATTTAACATTTATACACTTTTAGTGATAAAATATTAAACATTACAGGATATCTGAAAGGGAAAGTATGTTAGATTTGTCACAAACTTATGAAATAGTTATATTTTCAATCGGCGATACAAAAGCAGGAACTAAAATGGGTAAGCTGCAATTGAAGAATCTTTCTGACAATTCCCTTTTAAATTGCATACTCTGGGAAGAAACCCTTAACAGATATGACAGCAAAGTTTTTAGAACAGGCAACCATCTCAAAATTCTCGGCGGTTCTTATAATGAAAAGTATAATAACTGCCTCATTTCAAGTGTGGAACTTGTAAAAGAGGCAAAAATCGGGCTTGATGAGCAAGAGAGAAACAAACTCTTTGATTCTATTGTTGAATATGCAAATGAAATCGAAGAAGATGATTTAAAAAAATATGTAACAGAACTTTTGTTTGAATATGAAGAAAAATTTAAAATAGCTCCTGCAGCAAGGTTAATGCACCACAATTATCTCGGCGGGCTGGTTGAACATACATATGAATGTCTAGAGATTGCAAAATGCGTTATGTCAGGGCTTTATAAAAAAGTTAACAAATCCTACGTTTATGCAGCCTGTATTTTGCATGACTTCGGCAAGATTTTTGAATATAAAATAGATACGGAATCAGGTTTAATCGAATACGACGAAAACTTTCCCAAAGAATGGCTTACACATTCCCAGTGGGGATTTTCTAACTGTATGGCGCACGGATTTAAAACGGTGGCAAAAATGATTGCTGCGCACCACGGACGTGCCGAATGGGGGGCTATTGTCGACCTTAACGAAAAGGACTTAGAACCTTTATTATATTTGATTCATCATATAGATGATTTGAGCGCCAAGTTCGGTAAAACTGCAATTGCCGATTTAGGATAATTAACTATGTGTATTATAGAAGCGTTAGGCAGTCTGGTTCTTGCTATTATGACAATATTCGGCGCTTAGCGCGCTTCTTTATCAGAGCAAAAAAAAGATGAGTAAAAACTCATCTAATAATCAAGCAATAATATTAAGAGGGGATAGTTTGGATAATAAATCTATTATGCAAAGATGTTTACTATTTTTTCTTCCTGTTTTTCTTTGCCTTTGTTTGTATTCATAGAGAAGAATGAGAACGGGTTAGAACCTCTTTTGTCTTTGTCTAATGTTTTTGCATTAGTCAATTCAACAGTCTGCGGGAGGTTGAAAATGTTTTTAACTTCTGATTTTTCGCCTTCAGCAACAGGTGCTATCATTTTACCTTCAACATTTTTTTGAACTTTTGTTGCATCCAATGCAGCCATTGTGTTGAGGTATTGAACGTTAGCAATGAAATTTTGATTTAAATTGATATCCAGACCAGCATTTCTTACTGCAACAAATTTAGCTGTATCAATGTTTGTTCTCTGGCTGTATAAATCGATACCTACTTCGGGTCTTCTGAATTTTGTTAAATCAACGTTTGTTAAATCGGAAGTTGTTGTTTTGGATTGAGCATTTGTAAAAATCTGTTTTGCAACTTCGTTGATTGCAGCTGTGTCGATATAACCTTTATTTGTATTTAATGTAACGCCAAGACTCATTTGTTTTCATACCCCTTATTGCTTGTAATATATGTATCGGCAAATTGAATTTAAACTTTATGATTTTTGGGTTATAATTTACATAAGTTTACAAAGTGTGTTATAATCTTATAACTGAACGACTAATATAATTAGAGGAAATAATAATGAACAAAAGCCAATCAACGGGAATTTGGATAGTAGTTATTCTGCTTGTACTTTGTTTGGGGTCAATGCTTTTCCCTGCGCAAACCACAAGTACACAGGATATTTCTTACTCTCAATTCCTGTCAAAAGTTAAAAGCGGACAAATCGAATCTGTACAGATTGACAGAGATGTGCTGATAGCCAAACCCGTTAAGCAAAAAGGTGCAGCACAAAAGGTTTCTGAACCTGTACAGAATACAAATTCTTTTACAGGTGTTATGAATGCAAAACGTCTTGCTGCTGCTCCGAGTGTTCAGTACAGAGTTATGATTCCGCTTAATGACAATACTTTGTATGAAAAACTGGAAGCAAGCAAAGTAGACGTAAATGTTAAAAAACCAAGCGATTCTTCCCAGCTTATTGCAATTTTATCTACAGTATTGCCGCTGTTGTTAATAATCGGCTTTGTTATTCTAATGGCTAAAACTCTTCAATCAGGCGGTTCTCAGGCTATGTCTTTTGGTAAAAGCAAAGCTAAGCTTATGCTCGACAGCAAAGTAAAAGTAACCTTTAACGATGTTGCCGGCATTGATGAAGAAAAGCAGGAACTGGAAGAAATTGTAGACTTTCTTAAAAACGGTGAAAAATATATCAAACTCGGAGCTAAAATCCCCAAAGGCGTGTTGCTTGTCGGTGTGCCCGGTACAGGTAAAACTTTAATGGCAAAAGCCGTTGCCGGAGAAGCAGGTGTGCCTTTCTTTTCAATAAGCGGTTCAGACTTTGTTGAAATGTTTGTAGGTGTTGGGGCTTCGCGTGTAAGGGATTTGTTTGAGCAGGCTAAAAAACACCAGCCCTGTATTATATTTATTGATGAAATCGATGCTGTAGGGCGTCAAAGAGGTGCCGGCATGGGCGGCGGTCACGATGAAAGAGAACAAACTTTAAACCAGCTGCTTGTTGAAATGGACGGTTTTGATGAAAATACAAATATCATCGTTATCGCAGCAACAAACAGACCTGATATCTTAGATAACGCTCTTTTAAGACCGGGTCGTTTTGACAGACAGATTGTTGTTCACAGACCTGATATTTTAGGCAGAGAACAGATTCTTAAAGTTCATGCAAAGAACAAACCTCTTGCTGATGATGTTGATTTAAAAGTTCTTGCTAAAAGAACTCCAGGCTTTACAGGTGCTGATTTGCAGAACCTTTTAAACGAAGCTGCATTGCTTGCCGCTCGTAAAAATCAGGACAAAATCGATATGCCCGATTTAGAAGAAGCTATTGATAAAGTAATTGCAGGTCCTGAAAAGAAAAGCAGAATCATATCAGATGAGGAAAAAGAAAACACTGCTTATCATGAAGTCGGTCACGCATTGCTGGCAAAACTTCTTAAAAATACCGACCCTCTTCACAAAGTATCAATTATCCCGAGAGGTATGGCTCTTGGTGTTACAATGACACTGCCTGAGAAAGATCATTTGACATTGAAAAAATCACAACTGTTAGACAGAATCACAATGCTTCTTGGCGGTCGTGTTGCGGAAGAAATCATTTACGGACCTGATTCAATTACAACAGGTGCGCAAAATGACCTTGAAAAAGTTACCGCTACTGCAAGAAACATGGTTACAACTTACGGTATGTCTTTTAAAATGGGTAATATGGCATACGGCAAGAGCGAAGAACACGTGTTTATGGGCAGAGATTTCGGTCATTCAAGAGATTACTCGGAAGAAATTGCTGCTGATATCGACAGAGAAGTTAAAAAGATTGTTGATGAAAGATACAATCTGGCAAAAGAACTTCTGTTAGGCAACAGAGATATGTTAGAAGTTATTGCAAAAGAACTTCTTGAAAGAGAAACTCTTGATGAAGAAGAATTTGAAGAAATAATGAAACGTGTTGAAGAAAAAAGACAACACCATGATTTATAAGAGTTGTTTTTAAACATAAAAAATCCGATTCTTAAAAGAGTCGGATTTTTTATTGTTAATTTTATTTTTTATTGTGCTTTCTCTGTCGTTTTTTCCATAATGGTTTGTATTTTAGCATTATTTTTTAATATTTTTATTTCGGATTTTAAGTTTTTCATTTGCAGTTTGAATATTTGCATTACAAATTTTTTTGTAATTTTGGAAAATTTTTTGTCGTCACTTTTTGATGTTTTCGCTATATTGCTGTCTTTGTATTGTTTATTTTTTATATATTCAACTTCTCCTTTTATATTTGTTTTTGCTTTTTGATAGTTTTCTTTAAATGCAGTCAACCAGGCTTTTACTTTTTTAAAAAAGTTTTTTTGAGAAGGTGCTATATCCTGCGCATTTTTATAGAAGGTATTCAATTGCTCGCTGAAATTTTCGGGTTTTAATTTGCCTTTTTCTACATTGTTTACTACTTTTCTGCCTAAAGTTGTTGCTTTTGCCGCAAGCCTTGTCACTTGAAACATATAAGAATCCCCTTTCTTGTTTTATGCCTGTAAAAACGTCTAAAGATTTTCTTTTGCCAAAATTTGCAGATTGATAAATAATTTGTTACATATTAGTCCTTATTTTACTTCACTCATGTTTTGCCTATAATTTTTCTTATGGAAAATAAGAATTTTACAAAAAAAGTTTATATAGAAACAATGGGCTGCCAGATGAATAAATCTGACACAGAACGAATACTCGGTATGCTTTCTCACTTTGGCTATGAAGAAACTCAAGAGCCTAAAGATGCGGATTTGTTGATGGTCAACACATGTTCAATCCGCCAGCTCTCTGCAGACAAAGCATACAGCCTTGTCGGAGTGTGGGGAAAGTGGAAAAGTGATGAACGGCAAAAAGAATTGCAGGGCAAGCCTTTTAGAAATATTAAAATAGCTTTTTGCGGATGTGTAGCGCAGCAGGATAAAGAAAAACTTTTAAAACGTTTTCCGTATGTGGATTTGGTGTTTGGTACAAATAATGTTTATGAATTGCCTGACTTGATAAAAAGAATCAATGACGGAGAAAGAGTCTGTGCAACCAATGAAACACCTAAAAAATTTACAGACGGCGAAGAAGAAGCTAAATACGAAATCAAACGCGCCAAAAGTCTTAATGCCTGGATTCCAATAATGGAAGGGTGTGATAACTTTTGTACATACTGTATTGTTCCGTTCACAAGAGGCAGAGAAAGAAGCAGAAAGCCTGCTGAAATTCTGGAAGAAGCTAAAAAAGCAATCAATGAAGGATATAAAGAAATCACACTGCTCGGGCAAAACGTAGACAGCTATGGAAAAAAATTAGACCCTGAAAGAGATTATGACGGCAGAGAGGTTACACTCGCCAATCTTTTAAGGGATTTAAACAAAATTGACGGAAAATTCCGCATAAGATTTGTTACATCATATCCTACAGATATCTCAGATGATTTAATAAAAGCGGTTAAAGAATGTGACAAGGTTTGTGAATTTTTCCATATTCCCATGCAATCGGGAAATTCAAAAGTATTAAAGGAAATGAACCGCCGCTACGACAGGCAGCAGTATGGTGAAATTGTCAAAAAAATCAGAAATACTTTTGAAAATGTGGCTATTACTTCGGACTTTATTGCCGGATTCCCCGGAGAAACAGAAGAAGAGTTTTTAGATACTTTAAGTGCTATTGACGAATTTGAACTCGATTACTCCAATACAGCGGCATATTCTCCGAGGGTAAAAACCAAAGCGGCTAAATGGACAGACAAATTTATTGATGAAGAAACAAAATCCGACAGGCTGGCACGTTTGAATGAAAAAAACAGAGAAGCCTGTATAAAATCAAATAAAAAATGTGTCGGCAAAATTTTTGAGATTCTCGTTGAATCATTTGAAGAAAAAGATAATAATATTATTCTGGCAGGGAGGGCAAGAAATAACAAAATTGTGCACTTTGCCGGAGATAAAAATCTTGTCGGGGCATTTGTAAACGTAAAAATTACTGGAGCGAGCACCTGGCATTTGAGAGGAGAATTGATTTAATGAACAAATTTCTGCTAACGGTTTCTTTGATTTTTGTAACTGCACTTCCTTCGTTTGCAATGAAAGTAATTGACACCTATAAATGGGGAACACACGAAAAGGTTGAAGTAAAAAAAGTTTTTGATGCGCTGACGGTGCGTATTGACTTTAACAGAATGAGAGCCCCTGTTTATGTATCAAACCTTGATTGCCATGAATATTCAAAAACATATACCCTGAATAGCTCTAAAGGCGCTACTTATGTTTTACCCGCCAGATTGGCGGAAAGAGTGAGCACTAAAGCAAGCGATTATGTTCAATCTATCTTTGAAAAATATCCCAATGATATTTATTTTGCGGCAAACGGTTATGGTTTGTATGCAAATTTGGTCGGAGAATTTTTTATCGGAGATGTCAGCTTAAGCGAACATCTTATAGAAAAGGGCTATTGCACACGTGTGGAAAACAAACCTGATGACAATGACAAAAAATATCCTAAACAGCTAATACAATAATATGTACCAAAAATATAGGGCATTTTTATGAAAAAAACATTTATTATTTTATTCTTTTCCATTATATCTTCATTGCCGGTTTTGGCTATGAAAATGATAGACACAACATTTGTCTGGGATAAACCGGTAAAGGTTGATGTATTTAATGTGTCGAATGCGATGCAGGCAAAAGTTATTTTTAATAATGACGAAATGCGATACAGAAGAGTGCTTATGACCGTTTATGTCTCAAACTTAAATTGCCACGAGTTTACAAAGACGATTGAACATAAAAGCACACGGGAACAAGTTTCTAAAAGAAGTGATTTTAACGGAGTTACGTATTTGCTGCCGTCAAAATATTCTGTAAAACGAAACAGTGCTGTCACAAAATATGTAAAACAGTTGTTTAAACAATACCCTAACAGTATTTATCTTGTTGTAAAAGGTTATGGAATAAGAAACAATATTGTTGGAGAATTTTATATTAAGGGCAAAAGTCTTAACAAACATTTGATAGAAAAAGGTTATTGTTCTTACGTTAATTAATAAATCGTTGTCTAAAAACGCTAAATAAACTATACTTAAAGTATAGTTTTATCTAGACAACAAGGAGAATGTTATGGCTATGCGTTTTGATGCCGGCGAAATTATTACGGCAATGGTGACACCGATGGATGAGAACAGAAATGTTGATTTTCCTGCTCTTGAAAAACTGGTCGAACACCTTATAAAAACAGGCTCAAATTCTCTTCTTGTCGCAGGTACTACAGGTGAATCCCCTACTTTAACCCATGAAGAAGAAGTTGAAATCTTTAATTTTGTAAAAAAGATTGCCGCAGGCAGATGTAAACTCATAATGGGAGCAGGTTCTAATTGTACCCAAACAGCTGTTATGGCTACCGAAAATGCTAAAAAAGCCGGTGCTGATGCTGTTTTGTCTGTTGTTCCTTACTATAATAAACCGTCTCAAAAGGGATTGCTCAAACATTTTTCTACAGTAGCAGAATCAACTGATTTGCCTATAATTTTATATAACATTCCCGGCAGAACTGGTATAACAATGAATCCTGAAACCATAGCGGAACTTGCCAATAAATATAAAAATATTTTTGCAGTAAAACAAAGCCTTGCTAATATGGACATAATTACAGAAACCAGAAAACTTTGTCCTGATGATTTTGTTATTTATTCAGGGGATGACAGTCTCACACTACCGATGGTGTCAGTAGGGGCTTACGGGGTAATTTCCGTTGCATCGCATATTATTGGTAATGAAATGCATGAAATGCTTAATCTTTATAAATCCGGTAAAGTTAAAGAAGCTACTAATATGCACTTGAAATTGTATCCGTTATTTAAAAAGATATTTATGGCGCCAAACCCTGTACCTGTTAAAGAATGTTTGTCTAAAATGGGGATAATTAAAAATTATGTAAGATGTCCGTTAGTTGAACTTGATGCAGACGAAAGAAAAGAACTTTATTCTGTTCTGGAACAATACATCTAAAATTTGTATATATTAAAAGTAAAAAAGCGGGTATATTTCTTTAATACGAATATACCCGCTTTTTTGTACTTTTTAGTGCAACATCTTGTGAAAAACTATTATTCCTCATTATGCTCTTCAGTATAAGAGTTTAGCTGATCGAGCAGTTCTTTTGAATCAGAAATGAGTAAGTCTGCATTTGGCGAGTACATATCTCCTGTTGGGTAAACAATATGCAAAGCTGTAGCTCCGCCGTTACCGCCTTCTTCTTTTTTTATTAAGTAATACGGGGTAAATTTATCTTCTTTGTCATTTTCAGTGGAATCTTTTGGGTTTAGAATCCATTTTTCTTCGTCATCATTGTAAGAAAGAGAGTAATTTCCTTTTCCCTCAAGAGTGTCTTTTAATATTGTTTTGAATTTTCTGACGGATGTCTTTTCATCGGCAAATTCGTCAAAAATGGGTATACCGTTTGTACCTTCAATTTTTCGTTCGTATTTTCCGTCGGCGCTGACTATAGAGATACTTCCGTCAGGTCTGATGTTAAAAGATTTAAAAGGAACAGGACCGTCTATTGTCATTGCCGGCATACGGCTTAGTACAACCATATCTTTCTCTTTGTCATATTTAAAAGAGTAGTTTTTGTCATACTCAGCCTTACGGAAGATTTCCTTTTTGGCTTCATTTACATATTTTTTAACCGTTTTGCTGTTTTCAATAAAAGGTTTTTCAGTATGTGTAACAAACTTACCTGTTCCGTCACCGTTGTCTATGTAGGTGTTTTCCGGCGGAACAAAATCTCTTCCGCCGATAAGAGCGGCAGAACCGTCGCTTTGCAGTCTGTAAACATTGTGTTTTGGCGAGTAATTGAGCTTTTCGTCTTTTTTATGTACTAAAACAACCTCGTCAAATTCCGCATCATATCTTGGAGAATAATCTTTTGATTTTAAATCTCTTGCAAATTTTTGTTCTAAAGTCATCGGGTTTTTGTCTGCTTTTTGGGCACTTAATTTGTTAAGAACAAAATCAAAAACCAATCCTGTTGCAAAACCTGCACCTAAAAGCATACCGGCTTTCGGCAACGCATTTTTGATTTTCTGTACAACAGACCAGCCGTTATTTTTTTCTACTGCAGTAAAAATATCAGCGCCTGCTGCAACCGCACCTGTCAAAGTACCGACTGTTGTGCAGAGTTTTGTTTTTTTATAATCATTGCCGTTTTTTGTTTGAGAAACAGATGCTTTAAAATTAGGGATGCCGGCGATTTTAGTCATAAATATTTGTCCTTGATTTATTAATGCATTAATTATACCAGATTAAGGCTTTAAAATAAATTTTTTTGCTATTTTGAAGCCGGAATATTAAGAATTATTTAAATTATATAATCTGCACATTCGGGTTAAAAAAGTTATACACAGCTTTTGCAGCGCGGGTGTGAATTTTTTCTTTAAGCTGTTCATAGCTTGCCTGAGAAATCTTTTTTACGTCTTTAAATTCGTGCATAAGTATTTCTTTGTTTTCTTTAGAGAGCCCTTTTATTTCATCAAGCACGGATTCTGTTGCTTTTTTACCCCTTAACTGCCTGTGGAAAGTAATGGCGAATCTGTGGGCTTCATCTCTTATTCTCTGGAAGAAATAAAGAGCCGGAGAATTTATAGGAAAGATTACGGGATTAGACTCATGGGGTTTGAAAACTTCTTCCAGCCTTTTAGCCAGCGAAACAACATCGGGATGGAAATTGTGGGCGTCAAAAACTTCCATAACCGATGACAGCTGTCCTTTACCGCCGTCTATTATTATTAAATCAGGCATTGGCAGAGTTTCTGTAAGTTTGCCGAAATATCTCCTTTCCACAACCTCCTGCAAGGATTTAAAGTCATCGGGTTTTGATTCCGTTGATTTAACCTTAAATTTTCTGTATCTGGATTTTTTTGGCAGGCCGTTTTCGAATGTTACCATTGAAGCAACTGTGTTTGTACCCTGAATGTGTGAGATATCAAAGCATTCCACAACATAGGGGAATTTCGATAATCCGAGTTTCTCCTGAATATAGCTCCCGACTTCGTTGTAATCGCGCTGAATTTCCGTAAGTTTTTGAAGCTTAACTTTTTCAAAATAAAATTTGGCATTCTTTTGCGCAAGATTCAAAAGCTCAATATTTCTTTTTGTCGGCGAATCTGTTATTTTAACTTTTTTACCTGCAACAGATTCCAGCCATTTGGTATAGAGTTCAATATCGTCTTTTTCTAAAACACGGGGAACAACTACAGTGTTGGGGATATCGAATTCCGGAGTCATTGTGTAATACTCTTTTAAGAACGTTGCAAGAACTTCATTCTCACCGGAGAGGCTGTTTTCTCCTTCCATAGCTTCCATAGTTTCTGTATTGGAAAATTGAAAATCTTTTTTATCCGTAAGCCTGCCCTGACGGATTTGAAGCAGCGAAACAACAAATAGATTCCCTTCGTTGTAAATTGCAATAATATCCTGATTAATATTTGTGTTTTCAAATACGACTTTTTGATGTTCCATTGTTTTTTGAACATCCATCCAGCTGTCGCGATATCTTGCAGCTTTTTCAAAGTCCTCTGTTGCTGCGTATTTTTCCATCTCTTTTTTTAACGCGTCAACGAGTTCTTTTTGTTTACCGGTCAAAAACAGTTCCACGTTTTTTAGTATTTTTTTATACTCCTCGGGGCTAATCAGCCTCTGGCAAGGTGCCATGCAGCGTCCTATGTGGTAATAAAGACAGGGGCGATCTTTAAATTTCGGGTTTTTGCATTGTTTTAGGGGGAATAACTTCTTTATCAAATCCAAAGTTGCATACATTGCTCTTGAGTCAGTATACGGTCCGAAATATTTGCCTTTGATTTTGTTTTTGTTTGCTTTTCTTGCAACTATAATCCTCGGGTATTCTTCTTCCGTGATTACAAAATACGGAAATTTTTTGTCATCTTTTAAAAGCACATTGTATTTAGGTTTGTGCTTTTTGATAAGGTGCGATTCCAGAATAAGGGCTTCAATCTCGCTGTCTGTAACAATAAATTGAATCTTCGCAATCTGCGGCACCATTACCCTGAGCTTCGGGGAGTCGTGGTGTTTGTTAAAATAGCTGTAGACTCTTTTTTTTAAGTTTTTTGCTTTGCCCACGTAAATAATTTCGCCGTTTTTATCAAAATACTGATAAGAACCGCTGAGTTCCGGTATTACGGCAAGGGTTTGTTTTACCTCTGCGGGCAGTTTGGATTTTTGAATGCTCATAATGTAATTTTAGCATAATTTACCCCTGTATGTTGTACAGGGGTAAATCAAAATATTGGTTATTAGTATTTTATCTTACAGTATTTTTCATCGTTCTGGATTGATTGCATATACATTGTTTCCTTAGAGAACGGGTCGCAATTGCCTGCTAAAGTATTATTTATATGCTTAATTGCTGCTTTTGTGTATTTTTTAAGAACATTATCAGGAAGGTAGCAGTCGTTGTGCGAGTATCTTATGTGGCACATCTTCTTTTCTCTTCCGTAAACCTGCAGACTGCCGTCATTGGATTTTGCAGGTGAGCATTTTGCTGCTTTTTCCCATACGGGCAGCATTACTTTAGCCTGCTCTTTTGCTCCTTGAGTGTATCCCTGCCAGAATATATCATCTGCTGTTTTATCTTTAGCAATCGCCGCAGTGCAAAGAGTCATTGATAACAACGATATTGTTAAAATTGTTTTTATAGTCTTTTTCATAATTTCTCCTTATTTTTTAGAACATTAACCTGAATAACAGGAATCTTTTGTTCAATTTTTCCGAGAACTTGCGCAGATTCTTAGAAGTTTCATTGACATTGTTTATTGTGTCATTGAGTTCTTCTTTTTTGTCTGTTGTAAGACCGTTAACAGTTTCCAGCGTGCAAGATAAATCATCAAGCGCTTTATTAAACTTGGTTACTGTTGTATTAATTTGTTCTTTTAATACAGGGTCTTTTGTCATTGTATTCACGTATTCAGCTATTTCTGAAATATTTTTGCTTGCAACATTGAGGTTGTCCATGGTTTCTTTTGTCTTTGGATCTTCGAAAATTTTGTTGAGGTTTTGAGACAATCTGTCAATCGATTTTGTTGTAGACATCAATGTGTCTTTAAAGTCTTCATCTCCGATAATATTGTTTATATTATCAGTAAGAACTATGATTTTCGCTGACAATTTATCAGTTGTGACCATCAATGAATCTAAGTCTTTTCTTGAAGAATCAAGCAGCGCCTGAGTTTTATCAAGAGTTGAATTTGCTTTTATTGTAAGCATATCAATGTTACCGACGATATTTTTCAGGTCGGCAATGATATCATCAGACATAAGCGCACTGAGTTTTTCATTAGTTTCAGCAAGCGCCATTGCTGCTCTGTATTGCAATTCCATAAAATCAGAAAGTCTTAAAGGTTCTATAACCGTAAATCTTGAGGTTGATTTAGGATAAGCAAGCTCCATTTTTGTATAAGGTTTTAAAAACAAATAATGTTTTGAATCTGCTGTCTGCACTTTTGCCTGCAGCCTGTCAGGAAGCTGAAGCCCCGGCAGTGTAACAATGTAGCCGACTTTGTATGCTGACGGAGTTTTTATTTCTTCCTGAATGTTGATAGGAAGGGTTTTTGTTTGTATGATTTCTATCTTTTTAACTTTACCGACATCATATGGTTTGTTGCTTAATATCATTTGAACCTTATCATTGGCATGAAGAACCTGCGAGTGTCTGTTGATAGGAAGATAGATTGTTCTTAATTTTGGAGGGGTAATTTCAAGGAACTGTTCTCCGATAATACCTGACTGCTGGATAGAGATTGTTGAGGCGTTAGGTATTGTAATATCAGGTTCTGTTATAACAAATTTTACCCTTACATACGGGTCGTCAGGGTTTGTCAGTACAGGTGTGATTTCTTCAACCTGTCCGATTCTAAGCCCCATTAGCTGTACAGCTGAGCCGGGACGCATTCCGTTTATATCTTTAAAATCTACAAACAGCCTTTCGCCTGCCGACAAGGCTCTTCCTTTTATCCACAAGATTGAAAAAATTAATATAACAAGAGCTGTTAATGTTAATAAGCCTACTTTAAAAGAGGATGAAAAACGCATTTTTATAAAGTTCCTTTAATTTTCTTTTGTTTCTTCGTCGCTTCCTGCAACTTTCATGGGGCCTTGTATGCTGGCATTAATAAATTGTTTTGTGTATTCATTGCCGCCGTTTATCATATCCTGAGGAGTACCAGAGTATACGATTTTAGTATTATATAACATAATAACTTTAGTCGCACACCTTTGAATGGTGGATAATTGGTGTGTAACAATAACAGATGCCGGATTGAATTCGTCTTTGAGCCTTACAATGTAGTCTTCAATCATTGTGGAAGATACAGGGTCAAGACCTGCCGTCGGTTCGTCATAGAGAATTGTTTTAGGATCTGTAACAACTGCACGTGCAAAACTAACACGTTTTTGCATACCGCCGGATAGTTCATGGGGCATTTTTTCTTCAATACCTTCCAGACCAACCAGTTTAAGCTTTTGTTCAACTATTTCTTTAAGCTGGGCATCTGTATATTTATTTTTAAATTCTTTTCTTTCTTTCAGTGCAAATGCAATATTTTCGTAGACATCAAGCGAGTCAAACAATGCCGAATACTGAAATACCATTGCAATATCTCCGGGGGATACGATAATCTCTCCGCTGTCTGGCTTGGTCAAGCCGCAGATGAGTTTTAGTATTGTACTTTTGCCTGCACCGCTTAAGCCGACTACAGCCAGAATCTCTCCGTCTTCTACCTTAAAAGATATGTCATCCAGAACGGTTTTGCCTTTAAATGATTTCTTAAGATGTCTTACATCTATGCTCATTGTTTTTGTCCTTGTATATTAAATTATATTATTTATTAGAAAAAGAATATTGCCGCGAAAATATAGTCGATTATGCAAATAGCAACAAACGACCAAACAACCGCTTTTGTTGTAGAAATACCTACACCTTTAGCCCCGCCGTAGGCAAGATACCCGCAGGTACTGCTTATTATTGCTATTGCAGCACCAAAGCAAGCGGATTTGCCTAAAGATACAAAGATATCTTTTAGATACAGCCCCTGCCACAGTGAACTTATGTAATTAAGCCTGCTTATATGAGCGCTTAAGTAAGCCGCAACTCCGGAACAAATCAGTCCGAAGGTTGAAGCTACTATCACAACAACCGGCATCATCACAAAACCTGCAGCAACACGCGGTATAAAAAGATATTCTATCGGATTGACCTTTAGCACCTTCAGGGCGTCAATTTGTTCTGTTACTCTCATTGTTGCAATTTCCGAAGCATAAGAAGATCCTATCATCGAAATAATAGCAAATCCTGACATGATAGCTCCGAGTTCACGTGTTGTAACAACTGCCATTAGCGCTCCAACGAATTTTTCTCCGCCTTGTTTAACCATTTCAGGTGCGACCTGCATTGATATAATTACAGACACCATTCCCACAATGGTCAATGTAATGGGAAGCGAGTCAACCGCAAACCTTGAACACTGGTCTATAATGAGTTTCCATTTCATTTGTCTTTGAAAAAGTGCTTTTATCGTCAAATATATTACCTGACTTGTTCTTATTCCAATTTCTCCCAGTGTTTCAAAAAAATCTTGCGTTTGATTAAGCAGCATTTTCCCGAGAGCATAGGTGGCACTTTGTTTAAAGATTTGGATTACTCTGTATTGGTTCATGGAATATATTGTATCAAAATTTACAATATTTTGTAATACTTATTAATTTGGACTTATATAGCAAATTCCACTAATAATAGCTAAAATTGTCACCCTGAACTTGTTTCAGGGTCTTGCCGGTGGTAAGATTCCGAAACAAGTTCGGAATTGTATATGTTACGTAATTCAATGACAAAGATTGTTACATTTTAACCCATAATATACACGGCTTACTGTGTAAGCCGTATGGGGTTCAGGGCGAAGCCCTGATGGAAGTTTATTAGAAACAGTTGTGTTTTGAGAAGATTTTGACCACACCACAGCTTGTCGTGGCAAAATCTTTGATAAAACACTTTACTGTTTCTTTTGATAAGCGCCGGTTTCTTTCTTTTGGTTCGTTTTCTTTCTTTGCCTGCGCAATACAAAGAAAGAAAATGAACATAAAAAAAGAAAATACACGTTTATAGAAAGCAATTGTTTAGAAAACATAAATTATAGGTTTAGTTTTTTTATTTGTTCATTTCTTTCTCTTTTTTGCGATCAAAAGAGAAAGAAACGAACCAAAGAAAGAGAAAAGAAAAAGAGAAAGAAACGAACCAAAGAAAGAGAAAAGAACGCTAATCAAAAAACACTGTAAATTTTTAGAATAAATTTTGCATCCACTCCACTACGTTACGGTCTGTCAAAATTCACTCTAAAAACTAACAGTGTTTAATCGTATTCCTGCGGCAGAGCCGCTGTCTTGGATTATTGCTTTGGCACAAAATTACTGAACATATACAAGGATGACACACAATTTTATTGATTTTTTCGTCACTCTTGTATATGCAAAGCTCATATTAATTTTTATACAGCAGAATCTCTATATAAAAAATCATATCAAATTATCTTTCAATGCTTTTATTGCTGCCTGGGTTCTGTCGTTAACCGCAAGCTTTTGTAAAATATTGCAGACATGCGCCTTGGTTGTATTTATACTCACATCAAGCCTTTGAGCTATTTCATTGTTGGTTAAACCTTCAACAATCAATGCAAGCACCTGTTTTTCTCTTGTTGTAAGATTTATATCATTTGTTTTGACAGATTCCGCTGATTCTGCCTTTATTTCATTACTTGTGTTCTCAGATTGTCCTACAGCTTTTAGAACATATCCGGCGACTTTAGGGTCAAACCAGGCTGCCCCTTCCAGCACGGATTTAGTGATATCAATCAGTTTATCCGGCTCAATATCTTTTGTACAATAGGCATTAGCCCCGTTATGCAAAGATTTTAGCACATCTTCTTCTTGTTCATGGGATGAAAGCACCACGACTTTTGTTGAGGGTCGTTTTTCTTTTATAATTTTAGTTGCTTCAATACCATTCATATCCGGCAGCCCAAGGTCCATAATTACCGCATCAACAGCCTCCTTTTGAGCAAGAGCTATACCTGATTTAGCATTAGACGCTTCAAATATTTTGTCAAAGCATTTTTCCGACTCGAACGCAGTCCTGAGACCGAATCTCGTTAAAGAATGGTCTTCTACTATCAAAATACTGTATTTTTTCATACTTATCCTTATAATTGTGAACGCATTTCCTGATTTGCATCTTCATCAAGCGGATTTAGCTCCAGCGCTTTTTTGAAGTTGTTTTTTGCAGCATCGATATGACCGAGTTTTTTGTTAATTAACCCCTGATAGTAATAATATCTGCTGTTTTTTGTGTCAACATAGTTTACAGGTTTGAGATATGCTCTTGCCAGTTCCAGTCTGTTATTTTGTATCGCAATATCTGCAAGAGCAAGCCAGGCATCTGTTAACAAAGGGTCGAGCGCAACTGCTTTTTTTAGATACTGGGTATTTTTGATATCATCAACTTTTGAGGCAAGATAATATATTTTTGCATCAACATTATCTTTGGAAAAAACTTTATTTGTAAACTCAACTGATTTGTCTGTCATGCCAAGCATTTTGTAGCACAATGCCGCTTTAATCATTGCCTCATCGTTCTTTTTGTCTTTTTTATAAGCTTTTATAAAGTAATCAAGCGCGTTTTTGTAATCTTTTTTAAAAAGATACATATCAGCTATACCCATGAGAGTCGGAGCATAATTCTTTTTTACTTTATATGCTTTTTCATACATATCCATTGAATCAGCCAGATTGTTCTGTTTAAAATAGATTTCCGCCAGCAGAGTCATAGAACGATATGCTTTTGAATCAGCTGATATATTCTGGTTCAGTTCTTTAATTGCTCTGTTATAATCACCAGTTTTTAAAAAGTATCTGGCAAGATAAAATTTTGACAACTCTCTGTCTTTTGTTGCCTTAGCAAGTGTGTAATAATACAATCCCTCTAAATCTTTTTTATAATCCAGAATATTTATATCCTGCGATAACAGGTCTTCCATAATTTTTATAGAATCTGACAGTTTGTTGGTTTCGCAAAAAATTTGAGCTTTATATTTTTGATAATTTATATTATCAGGATTGATTGATATCGCACGGTTAATTTCGTTAATTGCCTTGTTGTATTCTTTTGTATTGTAATAGGCTTGCGAAAGTATATAATGAGCATAATCCGAACGCTTAAGGTTGTCCGGAAGTTTGTTCAAATCCCTTGCAACCTCAAAAGCCAGATTGTTATAATAAATTTCCGTATAATTTTGTGCCAGTTTAATCTCGTCATCATAAGACAGAACAACCATAGGGAACAGTTTTGATTTAATAAGTTGTATCTGGTGGTTGTATGTTTCTCTGTCTTGAATATTGTTTATTGCTTCCTGAGCAAGTGTAAACAATCCGATATTTGCAAATTTGTATGCAAATCCAAGGTTTACAAAATCATCGTTTGCTTTGTTTTGCAAAATAAGTTTGTAATCTTTATATGCGGAAGTAATATTGCCCTGTGCAAATTTTTCGTTAGCTTCGGAATATTTTTTAGCATAATCAATTGTATCCTTGTCAACGGCATCCGGATTGTCGCTTTGAGAATATGTTAAAAGTTTCAGAAAATCATTTGTCAGTTGATTATTTTTAATCATCTTAAGATTTTCTTTGTTAAAGGTTGAAATAGGTGTTTTGATTATACTTCTGGCAGCAGGCTTTGCGCAGCACAGGGTTGTTGTGCTTGCTACGATTATTGCTGCTGTTACAATTTTTTTTATCATAAACCTTCCCCGGCAATAATTTTGGCGGTTATTTTTTTATTTGCCCGCTTTACAATTATAATACGTATTGAACAGTTCAATCAATGCCCTGTCTGAGTCAGAATAATTTTCCGATTCGTTTGTTAAAAGATTAAAAAGATAGCTGACATCGTATTTGTCCAGTGTTTCTCTATCTTTTTGATTATAAAGAACAGAGTCCACCTCGCTTAAAAACACATCAACAAGCCTGTCAAGTTTAATTTTAAAAAATGCATCAACAATATCACCGTCAAAATGTTTCCAAGCACCTGATTTTATTATATCAAGCGCATTTTTTATCGGCATTTTATCACGGTAGTGTCTTTTTGATGTGATTGCATCAAAAACATCACTTACGGCTAAAACTCTTCCTCCCAGCGGAATTTCTTCGCCTTTAAGTTTTCTGAAATAACCTGTTCCGTCATATTTTTCGTGGTGGCTTGAAGCGATTTCCGCAACTTCTTTAAATTCTTCCGATATATAAACACGGTTTAGTATATCATATGTAATTTTTACGTGCTCCTGAATATGTTTGTATTCATCATCCGTAAGCTTTCCGTCTTTTTGAAGTACGGCATCTCTTATACCGATTTTGCCTATATCATGCAGTATTGCCGCATGGATAATATTTGCGGTAGTTTTTTCATCAAGATTCATTACCTCGCAAATAAGCTCTGAATACATTTTTACTCTGTTAGAATGACCTGCTGTAATTTTGTCGCGTGCATCAATAGAAGCGGCAAGGGTGTCAACAAAGTTTTTAAACAGTTCTTTTTGCTGGTCTATCATCATTTGCTGTGATTCAAAAAGCTTTGCGTTTTCTATTGCAATACCGGCACTTGAGCCTATGGCAATGAGAATATCCTCATCTTCTTTTGTAAACACAGCGTCATTATTTTTGTTCAAAACCTGAAAAACGCCTAAAATTTCATGTTTCATATTCCATATCGGCATACACAATATGGTTTTTGTTTTATATCCGGTTTCCTTATCAATATCAGGATTAAAGCGCTCATCTTTGTATGCATCTTTTATGTTAATAATTTCGCCCATTTGTGCAGCATAACCCGCAAGCCCCTTATCAGCAGGGAATCTTAATTCCTGCGTGCCCATACCGAGTGCAACTTTTGAGACCAGTTCATTTTTTTGTCTGTCCAATAAAAATACCGTGCACCTGTCTGCATCAAGAACTTTTTTTATTTCTTCGGCAACTGTCTTTAAAAGATGCTCAAGGCTAGTTTCCGCAGCAAGGGTACGGGCTACATTCAAAAGAGCAACTATCGGTTTTTCAACACCGCCGTGTTCCTGAGTATCCTGATTTGCAATATTCAATTTTTCAATCTGCACAATTAAATTGCTGACTTTAGCGTTTATAATTTCATTTGAGGAGTTTATATTTCTAGCCTGTTTTAAGGTATTTAAAGCCATTGAGTAATTTTTTTCGGCATTATAAATATATCCCCAGCAAAACAGATTCGTTTTGATAGCGTTTTTGTTATGGGAATTTTCTGCCAAAAATCTTGCATCCTCCAGCATGTTAATAGCTATTTTATAGTTATTTTTGTCGGTTTTGTATTTTAAAACAGCAAGCAGTGACAAATTTTGCGCTATAAATTCATAAGATTTATTAAGCAAAAATGTATTATGAATCATTTCTGCTTTAGGCACAAGCGTGGATACAGATGCGGTATCAAGCGTCCTAAACACCGTAAACATTGTATTTTGGGCATTATTTAAATCTTCAACACAAACTGATTTTATAAACTCTTCCATATTTAACCCTTAACATAATCTCTATTTAATTATACAATATTTTTTATAATTAATAAATAAATACAAGGAAAATCGGGAAATCGGGGGATTTATCGGATTATGAATAAAATAAGCATTATTATACCTGTATATAACGAGATGAGTACGCTGGATAAAATTCTTGAAAAGGTGGAGCAGGCATCGTTTTGCGGCCTGGAAAAAGAAATCATACTTATCGATGATATGTCAACAGACGGCACACGCGAGCATCTTGCGGAACTTGAAGGCAGGTACAAAGTCTTTTATCACAACTATAATCAGGGTAAAGGCGCTGCCATAAGAACCGGTATGGCTCACATAACAGGCGATATAATGGTTATTCAGGATGCGGATTTGGAATATGATCCTGCTGATTATGAAGAACTCATTAAACTTATTGTTGAAGATAAAGCTGATGTTGTTTACGGCTCAAGGCTTACGGGTGCTAAACCATCGAGATCATTTATGTTTACACACTGGCTGGGCAATAAAGTTTTAACTCTTACAACAAATCTCCTTTACGGAGCAACTCTTACCGATATGGAAACCTGCTATAAGGCTTTTAGAACAAGCTTTTTGGAAGGTATTGAAATTAAATCAAACAGATTTGATTTTGAGCCGGAAATAACGGCAAAAGTATTGAAAAGAAAACCGAGATTGTACGAGTTGCCGATTTCTTATTACGGAAGGGATTATTCAGAAGGCAAAAAAATCACCTGGAAAGACGGATTCCACGCTATATGGGCGTTATTGAAATTCCGTTTCAGCGATTAATTTCATTGCCAGTATTTTGACTTTGATAATCCTCGATAAAAAGCTCTTCATCAGGAATGTTTTTGTCGGGGATTTGTTCTATTTTATGTTCTATTCCCGGCTTTAAAGGGATATTATATTGTCTGTATTCGTATGCACCAATAAAAATAAGCCCTGCAAGTATCGCTATTTTGGCTGTTTTCATTGTAAATATCTGTTTTAAAATTATACTGTCAAAAATATTAGTTTTATTTATTTGGTTTATTACATTTTTGCTGATATCAGAGGGTGCTTTTTGACAGGTTTTAGCGTATGCGTGTTTAATATGTTTTTGGATTATGTATATATTTTTTAACTCTTTTTGCACATTTTTGGATTTCATAAGATATTTACGAAACTCAAAACTCTCATCGCTCATAAGTTCATTATCAACATAAGGCGAAACCTGACTCATAAATTTTTGATGCTCTCTTATGCTGAAACTTTTTTGCTTTTGATTTCTTGCTGAAAGTTCAACAACCTGCCTGTAGGAATCTTTCAGATTTTTTATCAATGATTTGAGATATGCATATTTTTTTCTGCAGGAAGGACAATTTTTCAAATGTTCCTGTATAAATATTCTCTCGTTAAAAGAGACTTTGTTGTCTATATACAAAGAAAGCATTGATAAAACCTGTTTGCAAACAATTTCGTTTTCCTGTTCCATATATTTATATCCTCTGTTTTCTAAGCAATATATGCCTTTAAGTCTTCCTGCAGTTTATTTCTTGCTCTTGCAATGCGGGATTTTACAGTGCCTACATTCGTATTTGTTATATCTGCAATTTCTTCGTAGCTTAACCCCTGAAATTCTCTCAAAACTATAGCCAGCCGGAAGGAATCCGGGAGTTTGTGTATTGATTTTTCTATAATACAGTTCAATTCACTGTTCAGGCTTGATTCTTCGGGGGTACACTTTTTGCAGGGAATATCCGTAACATTAAATCTGTCCTGCTCGTCATCCTTTTTTTTATCTATCGGTACTGTTTTTAATTTTCTATTTATGCTTCTTATATGGTCATAAAATAATCTTGTGACTATCTGGTTAAGCCAGGGTTTAAATTTAGCCGGGTCTTTAAGGTTTTTTATGTTTTTCGCCATTTTTAAAAGCGCTTCCTGTGTTAAATCCAGAATATCCTGACAGTCAGCGCTGAGATAATAAAACGATGCATACACGCTGTCCTGGTTGCGTTTAACAAGCTCTTCGAGTGCGTCTATATCATCCTGCTGTGCAAGCATAATCAGATCTTGTAAATTTTTATTTTTATATTTCTTTTTGCCCAAAATAATCAATCTAAAGTTTCTCCCGCTGACTTATTTTTAAATTAACGGAAGGCATAATTGTTTTGTACAGTCTTTGTAATATATACAGGCAGGTGATTTATTATATCCGAGAAAAATTCGTTATAAGGCTCTGCCGAACAAAAGCAGCCGGTGGCTGGTTTTGTGAGAGGTAAGCGACGTGAACGAATTTTTGGAGTGTCACAT
>CASFCQ010000012.1 GCA_949293185.1 uncultured bacterium | reverse complement strand
TGAAGCCTGAAAAATGGCTTCACTATGTGAACAATGTGACACTCCAAAAATTCGTTCACGTCGCTTTGCTCCTTATCACGAATTTTTCTCGGACAATATCTGCAGTAGTATGCTATATTTTTATCTCGTAAATCTTCACTTTTTCAGGCGAGTTTTTTACTCTTATAGCACCGATATACTCGGAGGGTATTGTTTCATCAATATTGTTTAGTGTATTTTCCGTAACAATAATATTTTTTCCGAATTCAAGGCAAATATCCTTAATCCTCTCAACAATATCAACAGTTTGTCCCATAACAGTGAAATCAGACATATTAGATGAACCTATCTGACCCACCAGAGCATCCCCTGTGTTAATTGCTATTTTTACATCAACAGAGTAATTGTTCGGCGATTTTCCGCTGAAAGTTTGTTCATCATAGTCTTCGAACTTTATGCTGCTTACGCTGGAATTTATTTCATCTATTTTTTCCTGAATTTCTATTGCCGCGCGCAGTGCATTTTCACTGTCTTTGCGGGAATGTATGGGATAACCCCAGTACACCTGTACGGAATTTCCTACAAATCTGTTTATTGTACCGTTGTATTTAAAAATAATTTGTTCTATTGAGTTAAAAATCTTGTTTATAAGCTCTACATATTTTTCAGGCGGCAGCTCTTTTGAAATCTGTATGTCGTTGTATATATTGCACGACATTACAGTAACCTTTTGTACGGTAGATTTAAGGTTAAGCCTGTGAGGTTTGTTCACAAGCTGTTTTAAAACCTTTTCGGAAACAAGATTGCCGAAAATTCGCTCAATTTTTCTTTTTCTTTTAAGCTCATGATGTGCTTTTAACGTAAACGCAAGAATAAATATTGAACAAATCCAGTACAATGGTTCTGCCATATCAATTAACAGCCTTAATCTTGGATGTGCAAACACAAACACAGCAAATAATATATACGTAAAAATTATCAACAGTCCGTTAACAAACGCAAGAGGAAGATTTGTTGCTATAAGCATAACAATAATCACAGCCATACAAAAAGCAGCAGTGATTATTGCACCCTTTAGCGGATTAATATGTTTTACAAAATTTTTCCTGAGTTTTGCCTGAGTGTCGGAATCATTAATATAATTGTCTATAATAGCAGCCTTTATCTGTGCATCAGGCATATCTTTTGCCACAGGGGTATTGTGGGTTTCCGTTGCAGTTTGGGTTTGCGCTATTATTACAATTTTATCTTTAAAAAACTCAAGAGGAATCTTTTTGTTGTCATATTCAAAATAATCCGTTCCTCTTACCATACTCAAAAGCAAAGCATTTATAGGTATATCTGTGTATGTATTAACATCTTTATGCCAGTTTATCAGCGCTCTGCCTTTTGCATCAAGACGTATTGAATGTTTAGCCGTTTGAAGAGTATTATTTTTTATTGATATTTCCTCAGTCAAAGGGTCAATGCCATTGTATTTCATCATCGCAGCAAGAGCCAGCGACGGAAGATAAAACTCTTTGTTCCCTTTAATAAGCCTGTACACAGGCTGAGAATAACGAACCTTTGCATCATTGTTATTTTGGTCCGTAACAAGGTTGGTAACAGCCATGGTTGTGCTGTTGGTAAAAATATCAGGTATCGGAGTATGTGCAAAATATGTTATGTAAGAATCCAGAGCACTGTCATAAATGTGCATACTCAAAGCATCACTGGATGGAGAGTACGGGTTTTCAAAATTATCAAGAATCTTTGAAGCATCATATTTTTCGCTCTCGCCTACCTGAGTCTTTAATGCAGTAGCAAGAACAATATTTTTATATGCCCCCAATGTATCTGCTAGTCTCATATCTGACGATGCATAATTGCGTGACAAATCTTCATAGTTAGAAAAATTTAAGTCCACAACAAGAACTTTGGGATTTTGTTTTTCGATGAATCTAATTACTTTTGCCCAGACAGTTCTTGACCAGGGCCATTTTTGAAGATTTAATTCAGGAGAATTTGCTGCTTCGTATTGAGTCAAATCGTTTATTGAAACAATAACAATTTTGCTGTCTGCCTGTTTGTACCTTTGCGCAAACAAACCGCCGTCTAATGTCAAACGGCTGCGCACATCAATCAGTTCATTTTCAATAACATCAAAAACACTCTTAAAAAATTGTGTAAAAATAAACAGTAATATTATTATAACTGCAGTTAAAAATATTTTTAACTTGTTCACATACTCAACCTTAAAACTCATAATATCCTCATTTGGATTCATTATAATGAATAATTGTTGTTAAAACAATCAATGTTAAGCTTTATGAAAAATCCTTTAATAGCGTGATTGTTATACAGGCAGCTGAATCTATAAAAAGCTGCATAAGTTTATTTGTAACAAAATTTAAACAAATTTTTATTTTTTCTATCAATTTTTACTACAAAAGTGGTATATTTTAATAAAAACTAAGGGAAAAGATTTATGAAAGTTACTGCTGTCTCTGCGAATTTAAAAAATCGCATCAATTATGCTGAAAAAAATCAGCAAGGAAACACTCCAACATTTAAAGGAGTTTACGTCAAAGGTTTAAAACAACAAGATATCTTAAACCTGTATGAAGACGGACCGGGAATATGGAGAATGATTAAAAATGTAACTCCTGTGTTAAAAGAAAAATTTCCGATGTTTCATACAGTAATTCAGGTAGGAAGAGATTATTTCCGTGATATTAAGGTCTCATTTATCCGTAACAAAGATATGGATAGGCAGCTGAAAAACTATATTGTTAACAAAAATGCCTCTTCATTCCAATTACCGGAATATATTATTGATTCTTTCAGATACGGAAACGATGACTTTGCCGCCTTTTTGGACGGAAAAAACTATACTCCGATGCTCAGGATGCAATATGGAAAACTCGGAGAAAATAATGCGACGAACCGCTTTATGCAATTTATACGCACAAACAATCAGGACTCTGTCATAAGATATATGTATGAAAATGAGAGTTCTACAATCGCTAACAATATCTAGTGCATTGAGGTAAAATAGCAATGAAAATAAGTTCAGTTAATAACAATTTCTATACGACAAATAAATCTCACGGACAAAAGAAAAATCCTGCTTTTGCGGCAAGAGTCCAGTACTATGGGGTATTAAAAGATGTTATATCAAATGAAATTATTGATATAACAAAAGGACCTTTAAAAAATTTAATGGACAGGATTGTTCCGTACTTGGAAAGACTTGAAGATAACAACCTGATAGTAACAATAAGCGGTGCACAGAAAAAACCGAGTTTTATGGACATATTTAAAAGCCAGCCTGATCAGGGACTTAAGTTTGATTTGAACTACTTTGATGCAAAAAAATTCTATAATAAATTTATGGCAGACACTGAACTGTCAAAATTTCTTGATCCTGAAGTATTGAAAGGATTAAAAAGAAAAGATGATGCATTGATGGATACACTTACGGAATCTGTTGGTGTCGGAAAAATCTATCGTCCTGATAAAGGCGAAACTCCGGAGCAATATATTGCGGAGGTTATACCCAAGATAAAAGAACACTTACGTATTATGCCCAAACTTATTACAGAGAGAAAGGATATAAAATATAACCCGCAGCTTAATCGTTTTACGCTGCAGCCGGGTGTATATGATCCGACACAACGCAAGCCCTGGAACTTATACAGAGGTATTGAGTTTGATTATCCGGAGATAGGTTTTAGCGATATAAAACAAGTAGTATAATAACCAAAAGCCCTTGTAAATTTATTACAAGGGCTTTTGGTATTATTTGATTATGCCGGGTATTAAAAATTTAAAAATGAAATTTTGTTGAAAAATTTAGCTGCGAACGAGTCGGCATTGAGTTTTCTGTATATACTTTTCCTGCTCCTATATCAAAGTTCATGCGATTATCTTTAAAAGGTTTTATGCTGAATACAATTTCATTTTTTTTGCTTTTATCAAGAAAACTGTTTGAAAATCTGTTTTGTAATGAAAAGTGTTCGTTGAGTTTGTATTCCGGTGCAAACATCAATGTTCCTTGCTTTTGCTGTTGAAAAGAGGTTAGACCGTTGTTTTTATATGATGTGTTAAGTGAAAAATTTTCTTTATTGTATTTTGTGTACAAAGTACCGGCATGAGTATATGTATCCGGAGAAAATGTGTAATCCTGTTTTGAACCAAAAGAAAAGTTTCCTTTTGTTTTTTCTTTTGTTATAGAAGTTGATTTTGATTCATACGGATTAAAATCATTAAAACTGTGTATGTTTTGCGGGGTTATTCTGTTATCTTTTTCAATTTTCAGTTTGTATGTATATTTGTTAAGTTCATCAGTATTTTTATAGAATTCTATGTTTTCTGTTGGGGCATTATCTAAATAAATTGCATCCGAATGCTTTGCAGTTGCAGAATCTTCAACAGCCAAAGCAGATGAAATGTTATATAAAATTATAAAACTTATTAATAAAATTTTCTTCATTTTTATTATACAGATACTTTTTTGTTTGATAATATAAGTTAGTTACTAATATTATAAGGCATTTTAGTTGAGCACAAACGATACAATAATAAATTTTAAAAATATTTATGTCAATTACGGAATGACAACCGTACTTGAAAAAATTAATTTACAAATAAAAAAGGACGAAAACTGGGTTATACTCGGGGCAAACGGAAGCGGTAAGTCTACACTTTTAAAACTTTTTTCTCATGATTTGTACCCTAATACCCAATATGATTTTACAAAAGAAATATTTGGCAAAGACAGATGGGATATTTTTGAATTAAAAAAACATCTCGGTATTATATCTAACTCTTTGCAAAGCCAATTTTCGGGTTTTAGTTCATCAACAAACGCATATGATGTTGTAATGAGCGGGTATTACAGTTCTCTCGGTGTCTACAAACATCATAGCTTTACCCCCGAACAGCTTAAAAAGGCTGATGAGGTTATGGAATTTTTAGAAATATCAAAACTTAAAGATAAAAAGTTTTCTCAAATGAGTTCGGGAGAACAAAGACGCTGTCTTATCGGACGCTCATTGATTCATAATCCGCAAGCCTTTATACTTGATGAACCTACCACCGGACTGGATATCAAAGCACAATATTGTTTTATTAATACATTGCGAAAAATCTCAAAAACATCAGGAATTATTTTAGTAACCCACGATGTATCGGAAATATTTCCTGAAATAACCCATGCTGCTTTAATACATAACAAAACAATATACAAGCAGGGTAGAAAAGAAGACATACTTACCGGCGAAAATTTATCGGAAATTTTTGAAGTTGATATTGATTTAGAACAGGATAACGACAGGTATTACATAAAAAGCGTAAAATAATTGCCTATTAGGGTTTGTATCCTTATAATCTTAGTAGGAGCAGATATGAGTCTATTAAAATCTTTGAAAAAATTAATAACCTGCATTGTTCTTGCGGTCATAATTATTGCACAGAGCGGTTGTGCTGCGCTTAATTTTCGATACGAATACGACAAAGGTATGCGTGCATATAAAGAAAAAAACTACGAGGAAGCCATAATAAGCTTAAATAATGCTCTTAACTACAAACCCGATTCTTACAGCGCTTTGTGCCTTTTGGGCGCCAGCTATGCATACAAAAATGACAGAAAAATGGCGGAAAAGACTTTTCAAGACGCTATAAGACTTTTCCCCAACCTGTGGAATGCATATATTTTTCTTGCTGATTTAAAAAGAAGCCAGCACGATTACGATCTTGCAATAGAATATTATGAAACAGCCGTGACCCTGGAATCTATGGGCGGTAAAGAAAAATTGTATTACAGAAACCTTCTTAAACAGATTAAAGAAGAACAAGCCGCTTATATGATGGATGACCCTATGGCAAAACAACAATCCAAAGAAAAATTTAAAAATGAAATAGTAAATTCTTATACAGGCGAAAAAGCAACAAAAGATACTACAATAAATCAAACAGGCGAAGTGATTCTGAACCTTGATAAAAAGCAATGGGTGAGGGCGCTGGAGCATAAAGATGATAAGTCCAAAGTTATTGAATACGGACTTAAAGGCGAGGATGTCAAGAATTTTAAATGGACACAGCTTGTCACCATACAGTACTTTATTTTGAGCGACAACTTTAAAACAACACTCGATGAATATTACAGAAATCACATAGGCGCGATTGATGCTATTGCAAAAAATTCTAACAAAACATTTGATAAAAAAATAATTTATCAAAAACAAAATGAAATTTTGTATGAGTGGAAATTTGACAATGCAAAAGAAACTGAAATAGCGAGAATCGTCTATACACCAAAAGGTATCTATCACATACATTTTGCCAAAAAAGGTGCTTTTACAAATCAGGAAAAAGTAAAATATATAGACATGCTAAAAACCGCTGCCTTAAGATAAAGGTTTTGTGCAGATTTATCTATAATCAAAAAATATGCAAAAAAAAACCTGAGTTAAATCTCAGGCAAAACTAGACTAATAGGGAAAACTCCATAAATCTCCAATATTTGTACACATAAGGTACGTTGTAGATTAATTTTATTTTAAATGCATCATCGCTTTATTTGTTACAGCTATCATCTGCATTGTCTTCCAGAAATCTTCCGGATCGAGTGTGGAACGATTTTCCAGATTTACTGTCATCTTTTCCGCATACATTTTTGCAAGCTTTTTATCTATTGCATTGTTAGGACACAAAGCCATATAATGTTAACCTCGTTTTTCGTTTACTTACTTTGTTCTTGATTACTTACTTTGTTTTATTTATTTCACTTACATATATATAAAGTATATAAAAAGTATTGAATTTCAATTTTTGTTTTTTTCGTTACATTTGTTAACAAAGTCTGTTTTAAATTAAATTGATACTTATATATGTTAGATTTTTAATTTTCAGGAAATGCAATAGTGACCTTATTTTTGCACACAATTCTTTTTGTTTTTTATTCGCAAATATTAAGTTATGTAAACCATATAGATGATATTATTAAAGTTTTCAAATACTAATGCCGATTAATAAATTGTTAGACCGAAAGGTCAAACAAACCTCCTCCCCAAGTCTAGTAGCCGGCCTAAATGGACGGCTTTTTTTTATGTTAAAACCTGATTATTTATAAAACAACGCCGCGGTTATGTGCACCGCGGCGCTTGTATTTCTTTTAAAAATTATGCTTCAACCAGCCCGAACGCTTTTTTTATAGATTCTTTATACGGAGGATAAAGAACACCTTTTTCTGTAATAATACCCTTAATTAAAGAAGCCGGCGTTACATCAAATCCGGGGTTTATAACATTTATACCTTCAGCGCAAACAGTTTTTCCGTTAATATGTGTAACTTCTTCATGGCTGCGTTCTTCTATAGGTATTTCTTTTCCTGTTTCGATTGATATGTCTATAGTTGATAATGGAGCTGCAATGTAAAACGGTATATTGTGATAATTAGCAACAATAGCAAGATTATATGTTCCGATTTTGTTTGCCGTATCACCGTTTGCTGCAATCCTGTCAGCTCCGACAACAACCATATCAATCATTCCTTTGTTCATAAAGTAACCGCTCATACCGTCTGTGATAAGGGTTACAGGAATACCATCCATAGCAAGTTCAAAAGTGGTAATTCTTGCACCCTGCTGTCTCGGACGCGTTTCATCTGCAAATACCTGAATAGTATTATCATTTGCAAAAGCCGAACGCACAACGCCCAGAGCCGTACCGTAACCTACGGTTGCCAGCGCACCTGCGTTGCAGTGAGTAAGAATCGTTGCTCCTTTTTTAGGAACGAGTGCTGCACCGTTGTCGCCTATTTTTTTATTTATTTCAATATCTTCATTTTCCAGTTGTATGCCATGGTCAATAAGCATCTGCACCATTTCATTAACGTTTTTGCCGCTGTCTTTTATGTAGTCGTACTGTTTGTCAACAGCCCACATAAGGTTTACTGCAGTAGGTCTGGAACTTTTGAGATACTCTGCTTTAGCTTTCAGTTTTTGCAAAAACTCTTGCGGATTTTGTGTATCTTTGGCTATTTCCAGTGCCGCAAGCGCCATACCGTGAGCACCGGCTATACCGATTGCGGGTGCGCCTCTGACTATCATTGTTTTAATGGCATCAAACATGTCATCAGATGTTGTTATATCAACAAGTTTATAATCATATGGTATAACCAGCTGGTCTACCATTCTTGAAACATTTTTATCTTTTATCCATTCTATTGTTTTTATTTTTGATTTAAAATCCATTCCTTTTCCTTTATATTTCTATTCCTGAATCTCTATATCCGTTTGTGTTTCTTCAGGTTGGGGTTCTATCTGGTTGTATACATACATTGTTACGAGTCCGGAGAATGCATTCATTATTGCAGAAAGCAATGCAACAAAGAATATCAGCATAATAAGTACAAAAAATCCTGAACGCAATAACAGACTAATACTGAGGTAAAAAGACCCTTTGTATATAAGCCCGATTATTCCGGCAAGAGGAACAAAAGAAATTGAAAAGCCTAAAAATGATATAAAACCGATAATAGCACCGTACATAGCTCCTTGTTTTATATCAAGGATTCCCATCATCTGCATTTTTTTCATATAAATCATTATTATTGGTGCTGCCAGTATGAACAATGCAAAAAACGAAAGATTGCAAATCACAGGCAGTACTGTTAATACACCCAGTATAAGCCCCAGCAAACCTGATAGTATAGACATTTGTTTAAATAAAAGTTCTTTTATTAACATTTTTGTTCCTTTGTTTGGTTATCCTTTGTAATTTTATAATAAAATCATTACGAAATACATCGCAATTCAATTTCCGCATTTCTTGCATGGCACACAGCAATAGCAATGGAATCTACAGTATCATCAAGTTTGGGCCATACATTGCCGTTTGTTTCAACCATGCGCTGCACCCCTTGAGCAACTTCCGTTTTTGTTGCACGCCCGTATCCCGTTATTGTCTGTTTTACCACAATAGGTGTGTATTCGTATGCGTCTATTGAGTATTTTTCAAGCAGCATTAAAATCACACCCCGTGCTTGTGCAACAGGAATAATTGTTTTTTGGTTTTTAAAGAAATAAAGCTTTTCAACTCCTGCGCAATCCGGATTGTACTCGTTTATTATTTGTTCCAAATCCTGAGATATTTCAAAAAGCCTGCCTGAGTCGGTTTTGTTTTTATCGGTTTGAATAGAGCCGGATGCAACAAGTTTGTACACTCCGTCTACAGCATCAATTATGCTGTAGCCGACTATTGCTATTCCCGGATCAAGCCCCAATATTCTCATAAGTATAATTATAATGTGCTTATATAGAAAAACAAACTTGTATTATTTTGCAATATTTATATAAAAAATCTTATGGCACTGCTTTGATTTAAAATAACCTGTAAATTTCTTATTATTTTGATGTATATTATTTATAAGTGATGAATTGAGAGTTTTAAAATCTATGAACGCGTTGGAAAAAAAGATGCTCAATACCCTTCTTGATTTGAAAGAAAATCACCATGTTATAGGGGTAAAGGCAGAATTCGAAGCAGAAGGTACAAGAATGGAAGAGGCGCTGCGCCTTAAAGAAGTTGTCACAAAAGCCGGACTTGAAATGACAATAAAAATAGGCGGCTGCGAGGCAATTAAAGACATGTTCGATGCCAAAACAATCGGCGTTAACACAATTGTTGCACCTATGATAGAAACCGACTACGCCATGCAAAAATATGTTCAGGCAACACATTTTGTGTTTCCTGATGATGAGCACAAAACCGTGAAATTTCTCTGCAACATAGAAACTATTACAGGATTTAACAACCTTGATAAAATTATTGCAAACCAGAGCTTTAAAAGTATTTCAGGGATTGTTTTCGGAAGAACTGATATGACCGGCTCACTCGGAATGAGCAAAGACGATATAAACCACGATATTATTCTAAAATATGCCACTCAAATCGCTCAAAAAATGCAGGCTAATAATAAAGATATGGTCATAGGCGGCGGGGTTTCGGCTATGTCGCTTCCGTTTTTCAAAAAACTTCCGCAAGGTGCTCTGACAAGGTTTGAAACAAGAAAGGTTATCTTTGACGCACAAAAAGCTATACAAGACGAAAACACCGACAAGGGTATATTAAAAGCTGTCGGATTCGAGCTTATGTGGATTAAAAACAAACAGAATTTTTACAGCGCTATATCAAGAGAAGATATTAAAAGAATAGAAGTTCTGGAATCACGTTACAAAGATTCCATTAGAGAAGCCGGAGGCTCTGTTGGCTTATAAGTGTATAGTTTTTGATCTGGACGGGACAATATATTTCGGCTCAAAACCGGCTTTTATGGCGCAAGAAATTATCGCAAAAGCCCGACAACGCGCTCAATACGTGTTTTTTGTCACGAATAATTCCGCCAAAACAAGACAGCAGCTTTTAGAAAAACTGACGTCAATGGATATTGATGTTAAACTTGATGAAATAATTAACTCGGGCTATGCGGTTGCAAAATATCTGTCTGACAATAATTACAAAAATGTTTACTGCATATCCGCACCGTCAATGAAGCAGGAAATAAGCTCTTTTTCGATTGACCCAGTTTCTAAAAATCCTGAGGCCGTTGTGGTGGGTTATACGCCTGATTTTAAGCTCGGGGATTTAACAGAACTTTTGAATATTGAAAAAAAGCAGGACTATAAACTCATCATCGCAAACAGGGAACGCTCTTACCCGGGGAACGACGGGCTCATTATGCCCGGTGCAGGACCTGTTGTCAGCGCGGTTGAAAACGCCCTGAACAAAAATACGGATTTTGTTATAGGCAAGCCAAACCCGCTGATGCTGGAAACGATGACAAAAGGTCTGGATATAAAACCTGAAGAAATCTGCGTGATAGGCGACAGCTTTGAAAGTGATGTTAAAATGGCACGTGATTACGGGGCAGATTCGTTTTTGATTGCCACTACGCCTGTAGATGGCTGCCGCTGCGTGGAAAAACTGGCTGATTTAGCGGAGTTATTATAATGATTAAACTGTCTGATTATATAGCGAAAAGATTAAAAGAAGTTTATAACGTAAAAAACGTTTTTATGGTGTCGGGCGGGGGCGCAATGCACCTCAATGACAGCTTCGGCAAATATATCCCCTATACCTGCAACCACCATGAGCAGGCATGTGCAATAGCTGCAGAAGGATACGCAAGGGTGAATCAGGAGCTTGCGGTTGTTAATGTTACCACAGGCCCCGGCGGATTGAACTGCCTTAACGGTGTTTTCGGTCAGTGGACGGATTCTGTTCCTGTTTTGTACATCTCAGGTCAGGTAAAATTCTCCACAACTCTGGCTTCGTGTCCTGATATAGCGCTCAGGCAGCTTGGGGATCAGGAGGTAAACATAATAGAATGCGTTAAACCTGTTACAAAATATGCTGTTATGGTGACAGACCCGTATGATATAGAGTATGTTCTGGACAAGGCTGTTTATCTGGCTACTCACGGGCGCAAAGGACCTGTGTGGATAGATATTCCGATGAATGTTCAGGCGGCAATGATTGATGAAACAAAGCTCAAAAAATACGACACTGCAGAGGATGTGCTTGTTTTGCCGTCAATAGATGATGAAATTTCAAAGTTATCTGCTCTGCTCAATTCCGCAAAAAGACCTTTGATAATTGCAGGCCACGGAATAAGGCTTTCAGGCGCAATCGACGATTTTATAAAACTTGTGCAAAAGCTTAACCTGCCTGTTGTTACAACAATGAACGGGTTTGATGTGATTCCTGAGGAAAACCCTTGTTTTTGTGCAAGAATCGGCACTGTAGCTAACCGAGCCGGCAATTTTATACTCCAGAATGCGGATCTGGTCATATCAATAGGGTCGAGAAACAACATCCGTCAGGTTAGTTATAATTGGGAAAATTTCGCTAAAAATGCAAAGCTTGTTTGTGTTGACATAGATAAGGCAGAATTGGATAAGCCTACTGTAAAGCCTTTTCTTAAAATCCAAGCCGATGCAAAGGATTTTATAAACAAATTTTATAATGCCGCAGCCAAAAGAGAATGCACACAGTGGAATGAATGGTGCAAAAAGATAAAGAAGAAATATCCGCCCGTTGAGGAGGCATCCAGAGTTGCGCCAAACCCTATAGAACCGTATCATTTTATTGATGAGTTAATACAATGCTTTAAAGAAGATGAAGTTGTTGTTTGTGCGAACGGCTCAGCGTTTTTGCTACCTTTTCAGGTAGGAAAAGTTAAAAAGAATCAGCGCTATATATGGAATTCCGGAGATGCGTCAATGGGATATGACCTTCCTGCCGCAATAGGAGCGTGTATAGCAAACAACAAACAGCGTGTGGTCTGTATTGCCGGCGACGGGTCTATTATGATGAACCTTCAGGAGTTGCAAACAATTGTTCACTACAATTTGCCCGTAAAAATAATTGTTTTAAACAACAACGGCTATATATCCATTCAGCAGACGCAAAACAACTTTTTTAACGGTAGAATGACTGCCTGCACAACTGACAGCGGTGTTTCGATACCGAATTTTATAAAGGTTGCAAAAGCCTTCAATCTGCCAACCCTAACCATAGACAACCCGTTAGAAATACGGGAAAAGGTTAACACAGTCTTAAACATGCAAGGTCCAGTGCTGTGTGAAGTTATGCTTTCTCACGGATACATTTTTGCGCCGAAACTCTCGGCAAAAAAACTCGATGACGGCACTATGATTTCGCCTTCGCTGGAAGATATGTATCCGTTTTTGCCGCGGGAAGAATTTGAACAAAATATGATTAAAGACTAAATTTTGTCAAAGAAAGATTTGTCTTTTTTACAAACCGGACAGACGTAAGTGTCGGGCTCTTTTGTAATGTCGCCTTCGTAAACATAGCCGCAAATTCGGCATTTATAAGCAATTTTGTCTGTCTGCTTTTTTTCTTCGATATAAGTAGGTGCAGCCTTTGGACTTTTGCCTTTTTTTACACGGTGGTAATACTCATAAGTCATCGGCTCATCTTTTTGTAACACATCTCCGTCAAGAATTTTGCCTATAAACACTGAATGAGTTTCTGTTTCAAATTTGTTAACAAGCTCGCAGATAATATATCCGACAGAATCTTCCAATACCTCAAGTCCGTCTATTTTTTGTGTTTTAACGTTTTCGAACTTATTGACTTCTCTGCAGGAACTGAAACCAAACGCAGGGATAATATTATCATTTACATGTTCACCGAGTATTGATATCGCAAACTTTTTGCTGTCTTCTATACATTTATTTGTAAAATTGTTGTGGTTAACGCTTATGCACAATGTGTCGTACGTTATTTGCATAACACAGTTTACAACGCAGCCGACAGGTTTTTCTTCGCAGTTTGTTGTTACTACATAAACACCGTATGACAGTTTTGTCAAAACTTCATTATTCATATAAAACTCCTTGTATTTATTGTGTACTATATTGAGGATTTAATACAGTTCTTTTGTTTTATAAGTAAAATACCCTTCATAATTATAGCTTGCATCTATACCTTTCATATAGACTTCACGGTCATTTATATCTTTTGTCAGAGCCTGTTTTAAAAGTTCTCTAATCTCGATATCTTTAATCGGACTGCGCTCCATTGCAAGCAGATAATCGTCCTTGTCGACCTTGCTCCAGTCGACTACCATAGATAGTTCTTTTTTGAGCATTAAGTCCAGCCATATACGGGTAGCTCGTCCGTTACCTTCTCTGAAAGGGTGTGCTGCATTCATTTCAACATATTTTGCAATAATTTCTTCGAAAGTTGATTGCGGCATTTGCTCAATATGTTCTAAAGCCTGTTTTAAATACATAACGGGTGCAAACCTGAAATTGCCTTTGGCTATATTAACGTTTCTGATTTCTCCCGCAAAGTAATAAATTTCATCAAATAAATGTTTATGGATTTTTGATAATGCATCAAAAGTCCCCGCTTCAAGAGAATCAAGAACCCCTTTTTCAAACAGTTCAAGTGCTTTTTTCTTGCTTATTTTTTCTTCCTGGCGTGCAAGTTCAGAGGAATCAGTAATACCGAGTTTATTTTCTAAAACCATAGTTAACCTTTCCTGTCAATTATAACACAATTCTGCGTTTTTTATTTCTGAGCGCAAGAAATTTGCATCAGCATATGGCAAAGAATAAGATGTATGTCCTCTGCAATTTGTTTGTCATCTATATTTGCATTGACACTGTATTTTGCAAGCTTTTTTAACTTTCCGCCGTTGCAGCCTGTCAGACCGATTGTCGTAATATTGTTTTCATTTGCGTATGTTATTGCTCTTAAAACGTTTTCAGAGTTACCGCTGCTTGAGATACCTATGACAATATCCTGCGGCTGTACAAAATTTTTCAACTGTTCGACAAAAATATCCTCGTAGCAGACATCGTTTGAATAAGACATTACGGTAGCAATATTATCACTCAAGCATATAAATCTAAAACGCTTTTTGTCGTCATATCCGTAGCTGGCTACCTTATTAAAATCGCAGCAATAATGGCTTGCAGTAGCAGCAGAGCCGCCGTTTCCCATAATAAAAATGTTAGAGCCTCTGTCACGTGCAATACTCAAAATATTTTCAAAGTGTTCAATCTCTTTTATGTCTAAGTTATCTAAGGTTTTTTTTAATCTGTCAATGTAGCTGTTAATATGCTGCTCTATCATCAAAACTCCAAGGGTTATTACTAAAAAAGCTTTTAGAAATTTTTCTAAAAGCTTTATCTGTAAATGGTTGCGGGAGCTGGATTTGAACCAACGACCTTCGGGTTATGAGGGTCTTTCCCATCTAAAAACTTTTAAAAAAACTCATTTCACATTGTTTCAAAAACTATTCAAAAAGTCAAAAAAATTCAACAATTTTAGAAATGTCAATTTGCTTATTATTTCACGTTAATCAATTTTGATTTTCACAATTATGGGAACAAAATGGGAACAATGCGAAGATAAAAAAATCCTGCAAATCATTAATACACTATATAAAATTTTTATTACTTTATTACTTCTGCTTTCAAAAATACTCGAAGTTAATACACATAAACATTTTGTTTAGTAATCAAAATGTATGATATTAGTAATAAGTAATAAATTTTGAGCCAAAACAATCCTGATTAAAAATACTGCATTAATTTGGATAAAGAATATGTCTAAATGTCAAAAACTAAGTAACTATAGGTATGTACCAGTTATTTTATATAAATTATAATAATAAAAATGGCTGTTTTCTGTGTTTTTGAATTCACAAATAAAATTGCTGATTACAGAATAAACGAGAATGAACAGAAATCAGTAGTTATATATAAATATATATAAAATTAATTTCGATTTAACTATGGATACACAGTAATCAGATAATATAAAACAGAGGCAAAAATGGATTATTTAAAAGAATTTACAGCAAAAATTCAAAGTTTAGACAGGTCACGAAGTCCGTATGAAGTCTTCAAAGACTTTTTAACTCTTAGTGCATATTCACTTGCGCAACCATTTTATCGAAGTGAAGAAATAGAGTTAAAGTACAAATACATATCAAGCAAATACACAAAAGAGCAAGCAGAAGAATTTCCAAAACTGCTTGCTTTTTTAGTATCTGCACTTGAAAAACGACATCAAGATTTTTTAGGTGAAGTGTTTATGCAGATGAATCTTGGCAATGCCGTTAATGGTCAGTACTTTACACCATATAGAGTAAGCAAAATGATGAGTAAACTAACGGGCATTCATGTGAAGAAATACGCAAATAGTGAAATTATGACACTATGTGAACCTTGTTGCGGAAGCGGTGCAATGATTATTGCATTTGCAGAGTGTTTATTGGAACAAGATATTAATTATCAGCATTGTTTGTATGTTGAAGCAACAGATATTGATGAAATGTGTTACAAAATGGCGTATATACAGCTTTCATTACTTGAAATTCTAGCTAAAGTGATATGGGGTGACAGTTTATCAATGAGATACAATGAGGTGCTTTATACACCGTTTTTCTTTCTTGGTGATTTTCAACAAAAACTTGAAGACAGAGAAAAGACAAACAAAATGAAAGATATGCTCTCAGAAAATACTTCAACAACACAAATTGTTACAGGAAATCAGCTAAAACTTTTTAAATTCTTATAAAATTTGCCATTTGCATATCTTGTATTTGGTCGGTGAAAGCTAAGTATTTTAAAATACTGCTCAGTATTTTTTATTGAAAGGAGTAATCAATGCAAAACTACAAAGCAATTATCGTACCGACAATTAGCGGTGGAAATATTGAAGTAAAAGTAAATGCAAACAGCGTAAGTCAAGCAGCCGGTATAATTAAGACACTGCCATATTTTAAGAACTTTGTAAAACAGCCGGTACAAGAAGACACACAAGACAATAATCTGACTCAAATCAGTGATTTAATCAAGAAAGCTAATGCAAAGAACCAAGCAGATTTAGCGACAATTGAATAAGTAGTTGCTGTCATGTGTTATAATTAACACATGGCAAAGCGTTCACAAGCACTAGAAGTATATTTTTACGCAACAGGTTCAGGCAATGAGCCTGTTCGAGAATGGTTAAAAGATTTACCCAAAGAAGATAAGAAAACTATCGGCTTTGATATAAAAACTGTTCAATACGGCTATCCTATCGGAATGCCATTGACCAGAGTATTACACGGTACAGATGGCTTAGAAGAAATCCGTTGTAAACTTTCAAACGGCATAGCAAGAATTATCTTTTATGTTGAAGATGATACAATGGTGTTATTACACGCTTTTATTAAGAAAACACAAAAAACACCGCAAAAAGAGCTGGATGTTGCAATCAAACGGTTTAAAGAACTAAGCAAAAGATAAGATTATACGCTTACCCAAGTATTTTGCAACTTTTTCTATTGTATTCAATGTGATTGAAGTGTTATCAGGGTCAAGAATACGGCAAATAGCGGTTCTTGATGTTTCAAGTTCCTTTGCAAGACGATTAACGGAAATGTTGTCAGCAATCATCTTCTGCTGCAATTCATATGCAATAACTCTTTTTACATCTTCTGCTGCAATTCATATGCAATAACTCTTTTTATCGCAGCAGCTTCTGACTCTTGAAGAATTTCTTCTTCTTCAAGAAAACTATCGAAATTAGAGCCTATATGTTTTTTATTGAGCATTATCTGTTCCTTTTTTGAATGAATGAATAATTCATTCATTAATTACATTGTACCAAATTTGGTACAAGTTTCAACCCTTATCGCTAAAATTATTAAAATACTTTAAAACCCTCTATTTTCAAATATGTACGTCCATTTTTTAAAGTATTTAAAATAATAAAAATTAGCTATGACTCATTTTGACATAGTAGTCTTGCATAATAAAAATACAAGGAACAGGATATGGAAAAACATCACTGGTATAAATTAATACTTGAAAGGAAAATATAATGAAAAAACTACCTTGTGAAGATTTATTTGTTTTATCTGGCAATTATAGAGCTATTTTTGACAACTACATAGCTAAAACAGAAGCCGATGAACTCTGGGAAAAAACTAAAGATTTTGATAAGGTAGATAAATTTTGCGAAAGAATAAAGCTAAAACAAGAATCGGCTGTTTTATTAAACAAATCAAATATAAATAAGCGATTTGCCAAAAAGAAATTTAGTAATTATGAAACATTTGATAAAACAACACGAATAGCAAAAGAAAAGGCAATAGATTATGCTGAAAACATTTTGGCTCATTTAGCATTCGGAACAAATCTGATAATTGAAGGAAAAGGGAAAGTAGGCACAGGTAAAACACATTTAGCTTGTGCTATTGCTCATTATGCAATAGAGAAAGTAATACCAACTAAATTTATTAATGTTGTATCTATGATTTCTGATTTAAAAGAAAGAACAAATATTTATAAATATATAAAAAACTATGCAGAAGTTGACTTGTTAATTATTGATGATTTAGGCAAAGAGAAAAACTCCGAATTTGTAAGTCAAACAATATACCAAATTATAAATATAAGGTATGAAAGAGAAATGCCAACAATAATAACTACAGAAGGTTCTATGCAAACGATGACAGCTCATTATAAAGAAAAAGGTAAAGCTATACAAAGCAGACTTGAAGAAAACTTTATCTTGATAACACTTGATGGCAAGGATTACAGACAGAATGATTTTGGAAAATAAATTTAGTGATAAGGTGCATTATAGATGATATTTTGAATAATGCAAATAAAAAAAACAAAAAGGTCACACTGATGAACTACGAACACGCAGATATTGATTTAAGTTTTAATAGAAATGAATACTTTAAAATTCAAACAGATATCAACGCTTGGAGTGATAGTTTGTATTTATACTATTATAACAATCGAAATGTTAATCTGCCTGAAAATGAAATAGAAAATACTAACGACATTGTTATTACAAAATCTAAAAGAAGTGATGAAATATTGGTTTGTTTTCAGACAAAGGCTGAATTTGGAGTTTACAAAAATGTTCTAAAATATGAAAGTTTTACTTGGATAAAAGAGTTAGATTGCGAATTATGGGCTGCCTTATAAGTATCTATTTTTAATCTATACTCCCATTTAACAGCATTTAGAAAATATCTTTGAGCCTTTTTTAATTCTTCACAAGGGGCTAAAATTATACGATTTTTTCTTCTGAAAACTGTATAATAAAATCCCGGACTTATAAATATTTTATTAGAATACATCATAATGAATCGGCTCCAAAAATTTTGCGATTGGACTTCTAAATAGCAATTCTATTGTACATATTGCTCCCATCTTATTTTTTGCAATAATTATTTCAGCCTTACCTTTATTTAAGGCATAATCTTCATCATCAACATAGGCTTTATAATATTCATCTCTATAAATCAACAGAACTACATCGGAGATATTTTCAATATCTCCGCTTTCTTTTAAATCAGAAAGCGTTGGACGTTTATCATATCTGGTTTCTAATGCTCTTGAAAGTTGTGAATTAATGAAAATTATGCAGTTATTTTCTTTTGCTGCCTGCTTTAAATCAAGCATTATATTTGTAATAGCTTCACTTCGTTGTTTTTTTCTAGGTGTTTCCAGTAGCTGCAGGTAATCAATAAACACATATTCAGGCTTTTCGGCTTCTATTTTGTTACGTATTTCATCGAGTTTATATGTATCATCAAATATTGAAAGGTCAAAACTTGATATAATATCCAGTGCTGTTTTTATTTTTTCTTTTTTTCTATCATCTAAAAATTCATTATTGTTTAAACTGCATAACTCTATTTCACCTACCTGAGCTATTAATCTTTTTAAATACCGACTTATACTCATTTCTAAAGAAAATAGCAGACATTTTTTATCCTGCTTTAGAAAATTGTATAAAATAGAAGTCATAAATGCTGTTTTACCAATAGAAGGTCGCCCGCTTATGGTAATTAAACTCCCTTTTTCTACACCGTATAATACTGAGTCTAAGTCATTAAAACCAGTGATTAGCCTTTCTGTTTTACTTTCTGTAATTTGTTTAAATGTATTTTCTAAAATTTCTTTGTCTATCATTGTATTTCTCCTTTTTTATAATTATTGCATTAACCTATGTCAATTTTGGTCATAGTTCTACAAATCCAAACTCAAATAAACATCATCCATTTCATCTTGTGTAATTCCTATGTAGCGGAGAGTAACGCTAGGTGATGAATGATTGAATAGCTTTTGAATTAGCGTTATGTCATAGCCGTTGTTGTAGGCATGATAGCCAAAAGTCTTTCTTAGTGTATGCGTACCGATTTTTTCTTTTATTCCGACTGATTTTGCAACATCATTGATGATTTTGTATGCTTGTTGCCGCATTAAAAAGCCTTTATTCTTACGTGATATGAATAAAGGCTCATTTTCGTTATATTCTCTTGTCTTTAAATATTCTTTCAGTGCGGATTTTGTGCTATTAGATAGTGGAAAATCTTTGAACTTATTTGTCTTTTTCTCTCTTAGGCGTATTCTGTCTTTGATTTTCCCTTTTTCACTAACGTCTGATATTCTGAGTTTCAGCAAATCACTTATCCTTAGCCCTGAATTTATGCCAAGAACAAACAAGCAGTAGTCACGCAGATTCTGCTGCTTAAGCAGCTTTTTGATTGTATCTATCTTTTTTAAATCCCGTATTGGCTGAACAAATTCCATAATTTTTACCTCATAAAGTAGCTGAAATACAGTCATAATCAATAATACATAATATATTTATATTATAAATTGTGTATTATTCAGCGTACATACTAATATTTACAGGCTTTTACAAAGGTTTTGCAATTAAAACAGCGTAATAAACAGAGGTAAAATAACGAATGATACAAAATATAATTATGTATTATTCAAACTAGCATTAGTTTAAGTAATTTTTCTTACAAAACAAATGATTTTACAGAATAACCATAGTAAAATTCTTGCAGATATTAAATATAAAATATAATAAACACACCAGAAAGTTTAGTCAGATTAATTCTAGAATCATTCTAGTCAAAATCAAACAAACATTTAGCCGGAATTTCAAGTGCTTCAGCAATTTTAAAAATCATTTTTAAATTCGGATATTTTTCAGAGCGTTCAATTTTTCCGATATATGAAACATCACAGCCAACCAGTTCTGACATTCGTCCTTTGCTGTATTTTTTTAGTTCTCTATATCGTTTTATATTTTGTGCAAACTTTATGCAATTATCCTCGCTCATAAGAAATATTGTGCTATAATACTCACAGTCTAGTATAGACTGATGGTCTATTAATAAATTTTATTACGACAAATTTTGACGGAGTCGCATGTTAAACTGTTGATGAAAAAGAAAGGCGGTATTATGGCAATCAAAGAGGCTAAGCAAAGCGGAAGTAATGTAATTGTAAAATGTGGCAATTCTACAACAACGTTCTCAGGTAAATTAATCGGTTACACTTCAAATGCTGTATTTATTCAAAATGGCAGAAATCTGCAAGTCTTTATTGAACGCAACGGAAATGTTGTATCAAGCGGTGTTCAAATTTCACTAAGCGGTAACGAAGATATCAGAATGTACGGCAATCAAGTCGGTATCAAAAAAGGCTCAACAATTCATCTATATGATGAGAGAGGTAAACACACAGGAACAAGGTCAGCATAAAGGAAGGGATAAAAAGATGAAGACAAAAGAAGCTCAGGATTTATTAGAAGCGTTCATTTGCGACAATGACTTGAAAGAGCTTGAACAGATGTTTGGGAAATTCAATATTTTTGACTGTTTAAAATTGACAAGAACAGAAATTCGTCATTCTAATTTTTTAGCTTGGCTACTTGACCCTAATGAAACACATGGATTAATGGATTATTTCTTAAAAGCATTTTTAAAAAATATTTTAAAGAGTAATAAAAAGGAAATTACAGACATTAGTGGAAAAGAGGTTGAACTAAAAAGCAGCGAAAGTTCAAATGCAATTATAAAGAGAACTTACTCCGTACCATCAATATTTGATATTGACTATTGGGATATGACAGAAACGGAAGTTTTCAGAGAATTGAAAAATATTGATTTACTTCTTGTTGATGAAAAAAATAAGTTTGTCCTTGTTATTGAAAATAAAATTGATTCATCTCAGCATAGTAATCAACTTGCAAGATATCGTGACTACGTTGATGAACAATATCCAAACGAAAATTATAAAAAAATATTTGTTTATCTCAAGCCCAAAAAAGAAGATATTGAAAAACCATATATTTATTTAAATTACGAAGTAGTAAGAAACACAATAATTGAAATGCTTGGCGATAAAAAAGATAAAATGAGTAATGAAATTTTAGTTGCAATTAATCATTATCTAGAAATATTAGAAAGGGACATTATGAATTCAGAAGATAAAATTAGTAAAATTTGTAGACAAATTTACAGAAAACATAGGACTGCTATTGATTTAATAAATAAAAATAGCGATTTACGCGGTGAAATATATGAAATCTTAAAAGATATCATTGAAAATGATACCAAATTTTCTTTAGAACCAAGTAATAGCAGTTGGATTAGACTTCTTCCAAATGAAGCAATATTACAAAGTCTGCGTTTTGCTCAAAGAGACTGGGTTGATTCAGATAATATGCTTGTTCTAGAAATCAAAAATGCAAAAGATTCTGTCTCTATGGATATAGTTATAAGACGAGCTGATGAAAATAACAAAGATAAGGAATGCCTTTTATTAGATATTGCGAAAGAGAAATTTAACTATAATAAGGTTAATAAAAAAGATTGTTATCAGCATGTAAAATCTGTCTTTTTAATAAGTCCAGAAGATTATAACGAAATTACAGTTAAAGATTATAATGACTTGCGTGTTCATCTTCAAAATGCGATATCCGAATCTTGTTTAATTAACGAAGTAGTAGAGCTTGCAAAAGAATTTGATGCTCGGATTAAACAACAAGTTTCAATCTAAAAGATTATAAGCACAACTATGACCCTTATTGTCGTAGTTGTGCTTTATTATAATATTATTAAAAGTTAAAAATGCGAGGGCTGAATGTCAAGACTAAACAAAACAGAACAAATAATAGAACTTGCAATGATGTTTCAGAACAGCTATTGCGGACTATGCATTGACGATATTCAAGAGCATTTTGAGTGTTCAAGACGTTCAGCAGAAAGAATGAAAGCACTTTTGTTTGACTTGTTTCCTGAAAAAGTTGAGGAAGTTCCGACACTTGATAAGAAAAAGCGTTGGCGGTTTGTCAAAGGCACAATGAACGCTTTAATATCTTTTACTGCAGATGATTTTGCAAACCTTGAATACTTAAAAGGCTTGTCAACAGATGAAAACAAACAAAAACAACTTGATGAACTTGTTGCAAAAATCAAGACATTAACACCTCAAAAGAATTTAAGAACACTTGATACAGATGTTTCAGCCATATTGGAATCAGAAGGCTTTGCAGTAAGACAGTATTCGAGAGCAAAAGCAGACCCGAAAGTTTTAGAACAACTGCGTTCTGCTATGCTTGCATTTAAAAAGATACGCTTTGATTATTCGATAAACGGGGAAACAAAGACAATTACGCTTAATCCATACGGACTTGTTATTGCAGATAAATATTATTTAGTCGGGTTTAACGAATATGTGAACGCTTTGAGGCAGTACAAAGTTGACAAAATCAACAATCTTACTATTTTAGATGAATATTTTGAAAAAGATGAAAAATTTTCACTGGCAGATTATTGCAACAACTCATTCGGAGTTTATCAGGAAAAGCCATTGAATATAACGCTTGAGTTTGATAAATCAGTAGCAGAAGATGTTTTAAACTACCATTTTCACCCTACACAAAAGATGAAACGGCTTGAAAACGGAAATATACAGGTAAAATTTACATCAGGTGGAACTTATGCAATATGTCAGGAACTTTTTAAATGGGGCTGTAACGTTCGAATTAAAAAGCCGGTGGAATTAATAGAGTATTACAAAACGTATCTGTCGGATGTGCTGATTCACTTATAAAAACATTCATATTCTTATTTATATTTGATAAGATAAAAATATTATGAAAAAACATTTGGAATTTTTAGGGTTAAAACGAAATTTAGAACTTAAAAGTCTAACTGCAGATGAAAAAGCAAAAATTTATAGTGATTTCAAAATTATTTTAAAACTTCCTCGTGGTTTAAATAACTATGATGAATTAGATGATTATAAAGCTTTTTATAAAAGGTGTAAAAGCATATCCAAGCAGAACAGACAACTTATATATTATGGGCAGTTATTTCAATTATCAATAAAATTGTATTTCATGGTCTGTGAAATTCTTTTGTTTAATGATATTTATGAAGAAGATTTTAACACGGTGGATTTTAGACCGAATAAATGTAAATCATCTGGAAAAAAATGTGAAAGGAATTTGGAGAAAAGTATAGCAGACCTAAAAACAGTTTTTAGAGACAGATTTCAAGAAATATGTACAACTCAACTGACTGAATTTAATAACAATGAAAATAAATCTTTCGATAAAAAAATTTTTGATATTGCATTCAAACAATTTATTCATCTTAAGAAAAACACCTCTATAAAAATTGCTTGTAGCTCATACCGCCAATCAACAGAACTTCCTTCTATTTTTAGAAGAGTTTGTAAAAACAAATCTAAAATATAATTTTTGTCGCTATCTTTAAAGATATTTATTAGGCGGAATAAGCTTGTTTATACGCATTTGCGGAAATTAAAGGATAAAACAAAGTGTAAACAGTTTGAGGTTATATATTTGAAAAAAGATACTGTTTGTCTATTTTTGTCGCTAATTTGTTTAATTAAAATATGTCAAAACGCCTGACATTGTTACATTTTGTTCCATTTTATAATTTTTGGGTTTATTATAAAAATATAAACAAAAAGTTACCTACGAAAAAGACAGCAGGTAATATTTTTCAACTCACCTCAAATTGATGACGTAAAGAGAGGAGAAAAATAATGAAGCCAAAATAAAAATCGCCCCAAACAAGAAGTTCAAAGCGACAAATAAAATTTTCCTATATATATAATATTAAAAATTATACGTTTTTTCAAGTCCTTTGAACTCATTGTTTGCAATTTCTTAAAATATTTTGTTACACCTCGTAGAGGTGTACTTGTCAAACAAAAATAACAAAGGAGAAAAATTATGCGAAGTCTAATTAAAGCAATAAATGATTACTGTAAAGATTATGCAAAATGTCAGATCCAGTATGATAATAAACTTTCTAACAAAATTCGTCAATTGTTAGATGAAGGTGCACAAGAATTGATTGGTTCTGGTGAGGAAAGCATAATACATGAGCTTGAATGTCCCGTAAAAATAGCAGCTACCTTCTTCGGAAAAGTTGACTCAGATACTATAAAGAAAGCCTTTGAGAATGTAGACTGGAGCTTATACAGAGAGTCCGAAAATCTACTAGCTATTGATAAAATTAATGCATATCTCTGTTCAAAATGTAAATTTCTAAATAAATTATTGGACAATGCTCTAGCAATTCAAATGGCAGCTAATGTCTTTATTACTTTAGATCTAACAAAGGAATTATTTACAGATTATATAAAGTATTTGATTGCAGAAACAGAGTATATTAGCCCATCGGAGATTGATTCAATATGGGATGCGGCTCAAAAAGTTCCTAAAGGTGAAGTTTGCCAGTCTTGTTTTGAGTTAGCAAATAATCCCTTTAACAAATCTGATCTGTCTGAGTTAATTGAAGGTGATGAATAGTGATAATACCAGAGAAATCAACTATAATATTAACTCCAGAGCAGATTGAATTTTCTCTTAAAGATGTTTCAACACTGCCTGTTTACGGGAACACAAAGATTGGTGCAGTAGAACACGGCTATAAAAGTGGTATTGTCAATGCACCGATTTCACAATGGTTAAGAAATGGCTATAATTTAGCCATTTCTCTACCTCTATCAGATTTTGTTTGTATAGATGTTGACAGGCACGATAAGGACGGATTGATTGCCTACAATGAACTTGTTACAAAATTCGGTGAAATTGATACTTATACGGAACTCACTCCAACAAATGGCGGATTACATATTTTTGTTAGAGCTGATGGGATTTTAGACAATGTAAAAAATTGTGATTTAGCAGATGGAGTAGAGTTTAAAAAGAATAGCTATGTGGTATGTGCACCAAGCTATTTTAAGGGCAATCAGTACAAAATTATTAACGGAGTTAATGCCGATGGTTCTTATAAATTTGCCAAGTTATCACCTCAATGGCTTGACTTTATTAATAGTAAAGGTAAGTCATATACTTATAAACAAAGTATATCAACAGAAAAGAAGCATAAAACTCTTCCTCAGAGCACCAAATTAAATTACAATAAAATGCTTGCAAGCTGTAGATTTCTAGCGTATCTGAAACAGTACTCCGAAGAAATAAAGGAGCCTGTATGGTATTCAGGTGTCAATATGCTTGCCAGAAACACTACAACTGATGAGTTTATTCACTGGTTATCACAGGATTATCCTAAATATACATTTGAAGAAACTCAAAAGAAAATAGAGCAATCTCGTAAAGTAGGGATTTATCGTGGGTGTAATTACATTGCACAAAATCACTATGAAATTTGCAAAGGTTGCCCAAAAGCTGAAGCAATAATAAGGAGATTAAAAAATGACAGATGACAAATATAAAAATATAACAGATCCTACAGATTTAGGGTTAATGAGTTTAGATGAATATATTCAAGAGAACTGTTTGCCTTATAAAGATACCAGTTTGTTAAATAATAAAGTATATAGTGTTGATGACTCGGTTAATCTAAAAGGAGAGCATACTAGATTAATGCAGGTCAAAGACTATACGGGTATTGTTTCTATTAAGCCCAAAGATAGAAAAATAAGCATTGAATGTGGACTTAGTGGAATACCTCTTGATTGCAGTGAAGTTGAAACTATACCGAATAACAGAACTGGTGAACCTGCTGTCACAAAATTAGAAATACCCATAAAACGAGCCAATTCTAATAAGATTAAATTAGCTACCTTCGATTCTGAAAAAATTTACGATATTAAAGAATTCCGAAAAGAAACCGGATGTCTATGTCGTTTTAATATTACAGAAATACTAGAATTTATCAAACAAGAAAATGAAAAAGTTAATAAGTTTGTAACTGAATTCACTAATACCGGTAAAATTAATTTTGATAAAAATGATTGGCTCTGGGGGAATACAGCATTCATTAATGGTAAATTAGCCACTGGCATGGATGAATACAGAAATATAAAGATAAATGAGAATCAATATATACGTGCTCAAAAAAGAGTAAGACGAAATCTGCCAACATATTATCATAACGATAAACCTATCTCAAAAGTCCTTACGGATTTATTTGATAATGTCTATTCTGCTTGGAATGGAGGTATTGAGCCATCTTTAGCAATATCTTTTATATCACTTTCACCTTTTTGTAATAGATTTTGGACTAATGAAGGCTTTGGGACAGTTGGATTTATTGGAGAAACAGAAGGCGGTAAAACAGAAATATGTAATTTAGCTTGCGGAATCTATGGCTGCGATAAATCATTCTTTAGTGCAGCACGTTCTACGGTTGTTGGCATAGAACAAGTTCTTAATGCATATAATTGTATCCCCTGTGTGATTGACGATATAAGTCGATACAGGCTATCAGGAGATAACTTTATTGATATGTTAAAGCAAATATCAATTGGTGGGCAAAAAGATAAAGGTAAAAATGGACAAGAATCAGGAGCATTACCCCCTTGTTCTCCATTAGTTTTTACCTCAAACGTAATGCCTGCAGAAAAACCTGAAATATTTAACCGAATGTTATTTTTAAATGCAGACAATTTAAATTTTTCACCTGAAAAATTTAAATATTTTGGCAAAGCTAGAGAAGAATTATCCTGTATCTTGCCTCATATTTTAAAATACTCTCCTGATGAGATAAAAAATAAACATGAAAGAAATAAAAATAAACTAAAAATGCAATATGTAAATGGCTCTGACAGAATGCTCAGTCAAATAGCAATAGCGTTAACAGGATATGAAGTTTTATCTGAAATTGCAGGAACTGCCCTGACATTTCCGCACGACAAACTTAATAAATATGTTATGGATTGCATTTCTCGTTTCAAAAATTATAAAAATCCACTCGAAAAACTGCTAGAAGCATTTCCAGTACTTATTTGGAATGGGCATATTACTAATTGTAACCAGTACTCAGCTGAAAGAATTGAAGGCAAAATAATCCTCAAATTCCATAAAGTTGCGGTATTTAAGGCATATAATCGATATTTCGCAGAGGATAAGAGCGAAGAAATCCGCACAAGCACAGTTAAGCCGGTAAAATCTGAACTCTATGAAATAATAAAATTTAATCAATCTATCAATATTAATGATTATAGAGGTCATGGGGTTGTTTTAGATATTACAAAGCACCCTTATGCAGAAGCAATTTTAAGTGGAAGATACACTATAAAATAAAACGTAATATAACAGGTAATAAATCTATATTACCTGTTATATAAACCCTCATAATACTTTCAGAGAAATAGTAATAAAGTAATAAAAAGGAGATAAATAATGTTAAATTATAGATATGAAGCAACGAAATTAACCGCAGGAACAAATATTCCAAGATTATATAATTTAAAAGAAGTTTCTATAATGCTGGATATTCCTATCGGAACACTTTACAACATGAGCTACAGAAAGCTTTTACCCTGCATTAGAGTCGGAAAAAGAATAAAACTAACAGAGGAGCATATAAAACAAATACTTGCAAAAGGAGGCAACTTGTATGCCGGTTAAAAGACGTTTTTACAATAATGATAAAGGCGAAAAAGTTTTTAGTAGCTGGATGTATGATTTTTATGATGTTTTCGGTAAACGTCATAAAAAGTCAGGTTTTAAAACAAAAGCTGAAGCTGAACAAAAGGAAGCTATTGCAAAAGCTGATTATAATAAGGGGTTTGCAACCAGTAATGATAATAATATGAAGTTCAAAGACCTTATGGAACAGTTCATACAGCTTCATGCCGAAATTTATCTAAAACCTTCAACCGTAAGAGGTTATAAAGACCATTTCAATCTGCATTTAAAAAACTTTTTCGGAGAAATCAAACTTGTTGATATAACACCTGTTATTATCAATAGATTTATGGAAAGAAAACTAAAAGAGGGACTTTCTACCAAAACTGTAAATCATTTACTCACAACACTGGGAACAGCTTTCAACTGGGCAATAAATAACAACTATATGATGTATAACCCTGTTAGCAGAGTAAAAAAGCTTAAAGTTCAACAAAAAGAAATGGAATTTCTTACCGAAGATGAAATAAAAAGAGTACTGGGTGTTGCAGAAAAGGAATATCCTGATTTTTATCCGATTTTGATTACAACAATTTATTCAGGTATGAGACGAGGTGAAGTTCTTGGGCTAACGTGGGATTGTATTGATTTCAGTAAATCAATAATTAAAGTCAGAAAAGCGTTATATAAAGGCGTTTTATCTACACCAAAGACAGATTGTTCAATAAGAGATATACAAGTACCCTCAAAACTAATGCAGGTGCTGAAACAATACAAAAAATCAGCAATAGAAAATAATTTGAACCTTGTATTTACACAGAAAAACGGCAAACCAATAGACGCTGACAATCTAATGAGCAGAAGATACCGAAAAATTTTAAAATTAGCAGGAGTAAAAAAGATAAGATTTCATGACTTGCGGCATACATACGCAAGTCTTTTAATATCAAAAGATTTAAATATTAAATACATACAAAAACAGATGGGACATTCATCTTTTGAAGTTACGATGAATACCTATGCGCACCTTATGCCCGAAGTTTATGAAAAAAGTAAGCAGGCTATTGATGAGCTAATATAGCTTCATTGGATATCTTTTTTTTAATTCATCTTTAATTAATTCTAATTCTTTAAAATCTTCTGTGTGGAATTGTTTTACTGTTTCAAGCAATTGAGAATAAAATTCTTCGATTAATTGAAAATAATCATTGCAAAAAGTTTCAACTAAAAGGTCTTTTTCAAAACTATTGATATACTGCAATGATTGATTTTTCCATTCTTTGTATTGCAGCAACTTTTCTTTTGGAATTGTTATCTTGAATTCAAAAGGTTGTCTAGTTGAAAATGTAGCATTATACGCTGTAAATGGTATCATATAATGCTCTTGATAATTCCGTAAATCTTGAATAAATTTGCATAACCTATTGTTTTCAAAATACTGCTTTTTAAGTTCATTATACCTTGTTTCGATTTCTGTTTCTAAATAGTAATTCTTTATCCAACGCCTTGTTTGGTCAATATATGCTTTAGTTGAAACTATAAAGTTAAAAAAATGGCGTGTTAATTCATTTGTAAAAGCTTCAAAATATTGCTGATTACCCGTTCTAATTATTTCTATGGCATTTTTCTCATCTTTTGTATGTTCAATATATTGCATTAGCGAATTAAAATTTGAGGAAAAAATATAATGCATTAAAAGCAATTCTTTAAGCCTGTTTTCAGCTGTAGCCCCCTTGGAGTTTTCAAGATGAGTTATTAAATCTGTAAAATTCATATTTTGCATAATAAAATCCTCTATAGGGAACAATTTGGGAACAATTGCTTATATTTCTACTAAAAAAGAGGGTTTCAATTCCCATGAAACCCTCTTCTAACAAATGGTTGCGGGAGCTGGATTTGAACCAACGACCTTCGGGTTATGAGCCCGACGAGCTACCAGACTGCTCCATCCCGCGTTATTAAGTTTTCATTTTTTGATACTTGCCGCAGTCTGTACCAGACTTACCTCTCGTTCGAAATGACATTTAGTCATTTCGTCCTCGGCAGAGTATCCCGCGTTATTAAGTTTTCATTTTTTTGATACTTGCCGCAGTCTGTACCAGACTTACCTCTCGTTCGAAATGACATTTAGTCATTTCTCTCTTGGCAGAGTATCCCGCGTTATTAAGTTTTCACACCGGGGACGCCCCCCGACTTTTACATTATTAAATGCTGAAAAACAAAAATCAAGTACTCGGTGATTTTTTATTTAAAAATGTGCCATACCTACAATAATTATAGGTATGTTTGTAATAATGGTATGTCGCCGATAAATTCAGTTAATTAAAAAAACGTCGGCGATGATTAAAAGCCGGTGTGCATTTTTCGCTAATATTGTAATATAAAATTAAAGAAGATGTCTTTTTATGGTAATATTTTTCTATATTAAAGATTATAAGACTATACAACATCAATATTTTTTATTAAAGAGAGAATTGAAAATCTAGTAAAACTGTAGCTGTTTGGTTCAAGTTATTGTTTGACTAAAATTTAACATATGTTGGTTTTCATAAATTATTGGAGATTGAAATGAAGTATGTAAATGCAATCGAATTAGTAGATCTATTAAAACAAGATGGATTGTGTGAAGCAGTCGGTAAAATTGTTATGGAGTTAAATGGTGTAAAAGTAAAAGTCAAACAAAATGATGTTGTTGGAAATGTTTTGCAAGAATGGCTTTGTGAGTGGCTTAAGAAGAATGAAATATATTATCGTCCTGCCGTTGGACAAACTTTTCCTGATTTTTATTTAAGTGAGGATAATTATTCTAATTTATGTGAAATGAAGGCCTATATAGCCAAAAGAGGGCCTGGATTTGATATTGCAAATTTTGATTCTTATTGGAAATCATTAGTGATTAATCCAATTCGTTTGGATTCTGATTATTTGATTTTTGCTTATGATTCAGATGAAGATGGGAATATTTCTGTAAAAAATGTGTATGCAAAAAAAGTTTGGGAGATTACCAGTGAAGCAGAGGGGTGTGCATTGAAATGTCAACGTAAAAATGGACAAATATATAATATTAGACCTTGTACATTTGCTTCTGAAAGAGCTAAATTCCAACCATTTAATGACAAAGAATTATTTTTAAGTGCATTGTATAAAACTGTTGTCAACCATACAAATAAGCCTACAGAAACAAAAGATTGGTTGAAAACAGTTCTAGAAAAGTATAATAAATTAACAGATAGTAATATAAATTATAGAAACATAATTTAATATTCTTCTAATAATCTATGAGCAATTGCTTTAATAACCGGTACACAAACTGTATTGCCTAATAAGTCAAAGACTTTATCAAAAGATAATGATTCAGGTATTGTGTAGGTCGTATCGTATCCACATAATTTCAAACCTTCTTCTTTTGTTAGTCTTCTAATTCCATCATTATCAATTACTCCAATATGTGAAACATCCATGGCTACTAGTGTAGGCGCGATATCATTGGGGTTCAGGATTTTACTGAATTCAAAAGACAGCTTACCGGCAACAATATTATATCCTTTTGGCTTTTGGGTATCATATTGTCTTGTATTTCCAACTTTCTTTTTTGGATATTCAAAAGCCAGATATCCTTTCGATACAAGATCATCCAACATAGCTTGTAAATTATTGTCTGTAAAAAATGTAGAAATTTGTTTGGTTGTTAATGGCATACCATCCATCCAGTCTATACCAATCTCTTCTGCCCATTTTTTCTTTCTGCGTTCTTTTAATAAAATATTTAATAATTGACGTTGTTTTATTGTTGTTTTGCCTTTAAGTTCAATATCCCAAGAATGTATATTATCTGCGCCACCGCGTTTATCTTTTATGGCTTTACCCATTAGTTGGTTAGGGGTATAGTGAGTTAACAAACAATTTGTAAAATGGCTATTTATTGTTTTTTGACCTGTTTCCAAAATATCTTTTAATACGGCATATTTTTCTTCAAAATTATCTAGAGATATTTTATTATTCTTAGTTCCAACAATATATATTCTTTTGCGAGATTGGGCCATTCCAAATTGTTTAGAATCTAATACTTTCCAATTTACTTTATAATTTAATTGTTCTAAATGATTAATTATAGTTGATAATGTCTGACCTTTGTTGTGGTTAACTAAACCCTCCACATTCTCTAACAAAAAACCATAAGGCTGTTTGTCTTTTAAAATTCTTTCTATTTCAAAAAATAAAGTACCCCTTGTATCTGCAAATCCTAAGCCTTTGCCAGCAGAAGAAAATGGTTGGCAAGGAAAACCTGCGAGTAAAAAATCAAAATCTGGGATTTTTTTACTTTCAATTTTGGTAATATCACCATGAACATCGTCATTATTAAAATTGAGTTTATATACGTCAATAGCATAAGGTTTTATTTCTGAAGTAAAAACACATTTTGATTTTAGACCTCTTTCCCTTATTGCCTGTTCAAAACCAAGCCTAATACCACCAATACCAGCAAATAAATCAATTATTCGAATTGTTTCCGTATTAGTTTTTTCTAAATTATTTATATCTGTTTTAAGCAATGCCTTTTTGCTCATGAATACAAATCCCTTACATTATTATATATGAAAATCTAAAAATATAAAATAAAATGTTCTTGCAATCATATCGCACTCACCATATATGCTACTCACTGTGTAATCAGGGTTCATTGTGAATTGGAAACAATTTCGCACTATAAATTTTTGACTTAATTTGCGAAAAATCAAGCATTTAATGTATCGCTACAAATAGACTTTTGACACATAAAATGCTATATCTATATATATTATACAAATTGAGGATAAAAAAATGATTAAAACAGGCGCAGATAAACAAAATGAAAAACAAAATTTTATAATAGCACTTGTATGCATAGTTTTGATTTCAGGATTTTTTCTTTTCAAAAATATCGAGAAGAAAAAAAGAATAGAAAAGGGCGGAGTTTATGCCGTTTCTGTTGCTTTAGGAAATAAAGTGCAGCACAGAGTTGTAAAACTCACATCTAACAATGTTCAGTATCTTATCAATTCAAAAGAATACGGCAGTGCTTTTAAAGGTGGGAAAATACTTGTTATCTATCCTTATCCGGATCAAAACTCTCCGTTTTCCAAAGTTTTTTCAGCGGAGTTTGATAAAGTTATGAGCAATCCCAAGTATGCTTCAGTTTACGAGTTTATGACATTTCCTGAAAATCCTAACAACCAATTTTTCCAGGCATGTCATTCAATATGTTTTGTAAATCCTAAAAAAGAAGAAATGCTATATATTGCCAGAACAGGCAACGACGCAGGCAACATGCTGCCGATGATTATGGACGAATTGATGAAATGGTAGACTATTCAGCCTATTGAATACTTTTAAAATATTCAATTGTTTTTGCCAGCCCGTCTTTTATATCGACTTTAGGTTTCCAGCCCAAGATTTCTTGGGCTTTTGTAATATCAGGTTTCCTTTTAACCGGATCGTCGCTTGGTAAATCTTTGTATGTAATTTTAGATTTTGAACCTGTCATTTCAAGAATTATTTCTGCAAGATTCAATACAGTACGCTCTGACGGATTGCCAAGGTTTACCGGTCCGATGAATTTTTTATCGTTATTCATCATTTTTATAGCCCCGTCAACCAAATCTGATACATAACAAAAACTTCTGGTTTGAGAGCCGTCACCGTAAACTGTTATGTCATGATTGTTTATTGCCTGTACAATGCAGTTTGAAACAACACGTCCGTCTTTAGGGTCCATATTAGGTCCGTAGGTGTTAAAAATACGGATTATTCTTATATCAACTCCGTATTGTCTGTGATAGTCCATCATCAAGGTTTCTGCGGCGCGTTTGCCTTCATCGTAGCAGCTTCTTATGCCGATAGGATTAACGTTGCCCCAGTAGGATTCTTGCTGCGGATGCACGAGAGGATTCCCGTAAACCTCTGATGTAGAAGCGTGAAGTAAAGTTGCATTATATTTTTTAGCAAGCTCAAGCATATTTATAATTCCAAGAACAGAGGTTTTCATTGTTTTAACCGGGTCATACTGGTAATGCGGCGGGCTTGCCGGACAAGCAAGGTTATAAATCTGGTCAACTTTGATATCGACAGGGTCAACAATATCATGCTCTACTAATTCAAAATTAGGATTGTCGAGCATATCTTCTATGTGTTTTATTAAACCAGTAAAAAAATTATCCAGACAGATTACGTGATTGCCTTCATTTAAAAGCCGTCTGCACAAATGATTACCTATAAAACCTGCTCCGCCTGTAACTAATATTCGTTTCATTATTGAATCCCCATCTTTTTTCTTTAATAATTTTATCATAAGCAAAATAAACAGGAGAATTTTTTATGAAGGTTTTAATAATAGGCGGAGGCGCGTGCGGAGCCAGTGCTGCTGCAAGGTTAAGAAGACTGGACGATAATGCACAAATCACTATTCTTGAAAAAACTCAAGAAATCTCTATTGCAAATTGCGGACTTCCTTACTACTGTTCAAACGTTATCGACAGCGAAGAGCAAATGCATGTATCGAGTGTTCAAAAATTCAAAAATCTTTTGAATGTTGACATAAAAATGGGAGCTAATGTCACAAAAATAGACAGAACAGCCAAAACTGTCACAATCAACGATTCCGTTATAATGCAATACGACAAACTCGTTCTTGCACCTGGCGCAAAACCATTTATCCCGCCTATAGAAGGTGTATTGAATAACCATAAAATATTTACGGTAAGAATGCTTCAAGACGCAGAAATGATAAAAGCTCATATAAAAAATATTAATGCCCAAAACGCGGTAGTAATAGGCGGAGGCTTTATCGGTGTTGAGATGGCGGAAAACTTTGCGGAAATTAAAGGAATTTCAACCACTCTGGTTGAAGCAGCCTCTCATATTTTGCCGCCTGTTGACAAAGAAACAGCAGCATTCGCCCAAAATGAAATGCGAAAACACGGCGTGCATCTGATACTTTCTGACGGGGTAAAAGCTTTTGGTGCCGAAGAAATTATTTTAAATTCAGGTAAAAAAATTCCGTATGATATAGCGATACTTGCTATAGGCGTAAAACCGGAAACCTCGCTTGCAAAAGATTGCGGTCTTGAAATCGGAAAAACGGGAGGAGTTAAAGTTAACAAATATCTGCAAACCTCAGACCCCGACATATACGCCGGAGGTGACAGCGTGGAAGTCGAAGATTTTATAACAGGCGATGATGTGCTTATTCCACTGGCAGGACCTGCAAACAGACAGGGACGAATTATTGCCGACAACATTGCCGGTTACAATTCTGTTTACAAAAAAACTATAGGTTCTGCCGTTGTTAAAGTTTTTGATTTTACAGTTGCGTGTGCCGGTAACAGTGAAGAAATGCTTATTAAAAAACAAATTCCTTTCCTCAAAACATTTACGTTCGGTTTTTCTCACGCAAAATACTACCCGAACGCAACAAGGACAATGTACAAGCTTTTATTTAACGCTGAAGGCGACATCCTTGGTATTCAAGCAGCCGGAAAAGAAGGGGTCGAAAAAAGGGTGGATGTTATTGCAACTTCAATAAGAAACGGACTCAAAGTATGGGATTTGATTGATTCCGAGCTCTGCTATGCTCCGCCGTATTCTTCAGCTAAAGACCCTGTAAATATTCTTGGTATGCACGCAGACAATATCTTAAAAGGTTTTGTAAAACCTGCATATTTTGAGGACTTAAAAGATTCTCTGCTCGTTGACGTTCGTTCTCAGGCTGAATTTGAAAACGAAACAATAGAAGGTGCAATCCATATCTTTACACCGGAATTAAGAACAAGATACACTGAATTGCCAAAAGACAAAAAGGTTATCCTCTTTTGCAACACAGGTTTTCAAAGCTATGTTGCTTCCAGAATTCTTTTACAAAGAGGCTTTAACAATGTATACAGCCTGGCAGCAGGTATTGAATTGTATAAAGAGCTTATCAAAGACAAAACATACGAATTGCAGACTGTTAACGTATAGCAAAATATTTTTTGTTTGATTTTTGTGTCTGGTATGGAAGTGAAAAATTTTTCAAACACATATCAGGCACAATTTTATAAAAAGCAGCATACTCCGTCTTTTTGCGGCTTAACATCAAAACTTTCAAAAGCAGTATACGAAAAAGACGAGGTAGTCAAACTATACAAAAAATATAAGCCGAAATCACACGGTATAATCGGCAGATTGCCCGCACAATGGATATATCAAATACCTTTTGAAAAACGTCCTGAAATGATAAAAAATATATTCGCTTCCGTAGGCGAGGCTTTTTCAGGGCTGCGTACAATGAAAGACAGTGCGTTATCGAGAAAAATTGCAGGTAAGACAATAACTAAATCACTAAAAAAAGCAGGTGTGCTAAAGCGATTTCAGAAGGTCAAAATAACCTACCATGACAGCGGAAGCTTTGCCGATGTATACAAGCTGGATGTACAAGGTGAAAGTTATGCGGTAAAAGTGTTTAAAAAAATTTTATTAAAAGGAATACATTTTGATGATATAAACGGAAATTTTTTTGAACAACCTGTTGCACAGTACTTAAAAAAGAAGATACCAAAACGCAAAAACAACTGGTTTAAATTTTATTTCGGCGATTTAAAAAACGGTGTAATGTTCTCACGTTTTGAAAACGGAGATTACCCTTTTGACGGAAAGCCTTTTGCGACGGAAAAAATCGGTATACTTACACACTCCAAAGAGCACTATAATGACAGAAATAATATTGAGGGCAGAATTATAGACGCAGGCTGTGTCGAAATAATGGAGCACGCTAAAAACAAAACAATGCGCTATGTCTATTCAAAAGCTTATTCAAACCAGCTTGCGCCATTAAAAATTCTTGAAGAAACTTTAAAATGGAAGCCGTCACCCTTCTATAATGACAGGCTTAAAGGTGTTTTTTATTCCTTTCAAATGCTTTCAAACGAAAACACACAAAAATGTCTGGACAAGCTTCTTCCGGCAGCAGATGATGAGGTCGCTCTATTTATGGCAGATAAGATATATTACTCTGCTTTCAGCTTAAGAAAAGAAATTTTTGATTCTCTTTATGCAAGAAATAACCAAAAAATAGATTTGGCTTTGGCTAAACGACTTGAACATATAGAACGCCCGATTACCCAAGACTCGGAATGTGTAAAAATGCTCTTAAAAAGGAATAATCCTAAAATCAACAGTATTTTAAAAGATTTGTATTTATAGAATAAAATCAGTCTTTTACAACTTTTGTAAGCCCTTTTGGTGAATCCGGATTTCTGTCAAGAATGCTAGCCATTGTGCAGGCAATAAGCTGCAGGGTAAGCAATGCCCCAAATATTGCTTTGGTTTTGCGTTTTGTTTTTATATAGATATTGATATCACCTGATTTAAACTCCTGAACAGAGGTTATGCAGACGATTTTAGGGTTGTAATTTTTTCTGATTTTTTCAAGATTGCGCTGTGCAAAAGCGGCATTTTCTTCATCAATAATGGCAATGACTATGGACGTCTGGTTCAATACAGCAACATGCCCGTGCATAAACTCTCCAAAAGGATATGCCATAACATTCAGGTAGCAGGTTTCTTTCATTTTTAATGCACCTTCTTTTGCCACAGGATAATAATTTTTATTGCCGAGAATAGAAATATTCTCATACTGTGCAACAGTGCGGGCGGCTGTTTTGATTTTATCTGTGTCCATAATAATTCTTTCAAGATAAGACGGCAGGCGGCGCATAGTATTTACAATACCTGATATGTCTTCTCCTGCTTGAGAAATAATTTTCATAATTACAAGAATTGAGCAGAAAATCTGGGCACAGAGTGCTTTTGTAGAAGCAATACTTTTTTCTTCGCCTGCGTCAGAAAGTATTTTGTAATCGCAAAGATTCCACATAGTTGAATCTTTTGCATTTGTGATACAAAGTGTTTTAACACCTTCTTGTTTTATTGCTCTTATTGCATTTAAGGTATCTGAGGTTTCGCCTGATTGGGAAACAAAAATGTATAATGAATCAGGTGTAACAAAATGTTTTTTTTGCAGCACAAACTCGCTGGAGTATTCGCAATCGCAGGGGATATTAGCATATTCAATAACCAGCGGGCTTGCTATCGCTGCACAGTTGTAGGATGAACCGCTAGCAACTATGACGATATTGCTGATTTTTTCAGGCAGTTCTATATTGACCTTTCCGTCTTCTGTTATGTAGGATTCTATCAGTTTTTTTATAACTGAGGGTTCTTCAAAAATTTCTTTTTGCATAATAGAAGTTTGTTTTGATTCCATAAGGTTGCTCCAAAAAATATCACATGTTCATTTTATTACAAAACTGTACGCTCCGTCTATAGAATAACATATACAATTCTGTGCGCAGCGAAGAATCTATAGCCCGGCAATGCAGAAGGCATCTTGCAAGTTGATTTGAAAATATTTTTCAAACCCGTACTTTAAAGCTCCGCAAAGTTTTTCAACTGTAATATCGGGAATAATATCTTTTAGCACAGCTATTTTCTCCTCTGCAGGTTTTTCCCCGAATATGTTTTCAATAAACGCAGGGTTGTAATCAAACATAATAGAACCGTGCTGAAGAATATAGCCCTGCTTTCTAAACTGAGCAGAGCCGACGATTTTTTTGCCATGATAGCTCAAATCAGCTCCCGTAGATAAAGACATGCAGTATTCAAACTTTGTTTTTGCTCTGATATTTTGCGGAAATTCAACCTGTACAGACAGTTGTTCAAACCCCATCGCAAGAGCACCGGATATTTCTTTGTAAGATTGAATAATACTCTCGCCGTTTTTTAAAAATGCGACAGGACAAATAAAGGAATACGTAAGCTCTCTGTCGTGCAAAAGCGCCCGTCCTCCGGTGAGTCGTCTTACAATGTCAATATTATTTTCTGCACAAAATTTTTTGTTTATGTGTTCATCGCTTTGATTACGCCCGAGAGAAACACATGCCGGCTGCCAGCCGTAAAATCGCAGCACAGGTACGGGCTGGGACTCTTTTATTGAATACTCCAGCAATTTTTCATCAGTATCCATATTGTATTTTCCGCTGTTAACACCGTATGGAATAAAATAGCCTTGTTTTACCATAATCTGCCTATATTATCTGTTTTATCGCTTCCGGAATGCAATCAATCTGGTCTGTTGCCAGCACACAGTATTGCGTAAGTGATTTTGAGGCAATTTCTCCGCACAAACCGTGCAAATAAACACCCAGAATCGCAGCACTTTTAACATCTGCCCCCTGTGCAATAAACCCTGATATTATACCTGTCAAAACATCTCCGCTTCCTGCTTTTGCAAGCGCACTGTTGCCGCTCGTGTTTATAAATACCTGCCCGTCTGTGGTGCAAACAACTGTTTTACTGCCCTTCAAAACCACATTGCACCCGAACTTTTTAGCAGTTTGAACTGCATAGTTTATGCGCTCGTGCTGAATCTCTTCAACAGGCACATTTATCAGACGCGACAATTCCATAGGGTGAGGGGTAATGACTGAATTTTCAGGCAGTTTGTCTATTGAACCGGCGGCAATGATGTTTAAAGCGTCTGCGTCTATAACTGATTTTTTATCTGCTTCGGTTAAATATTGTACAACCGTTTTTACAAATTCGCTTACCTCATAGCTCGTTGACAGTCCCGGTCCGATTGATACAACAGTGTATGCGTCAATGTATTCTTTAACCTGTTCAAAAGCATCTTTAGCAATACACTCATTGTTATACGTTTTTAGCGGTAAAAAGGTTATCCACGGAGCAGCAGAAGCCAGATTGTTAACCAGTTGTCCCGTTGTTGCCAGAGTAACAAGCCCGGCGCCAATTTTTAGCGAAGCAACGGAAGACAGATATGCAGCACCCTGATATTTTATCGAGCCTGCAATATTTAAAACTTTCCCGTATGTGCCTTTATTAGAATTTTCTATTCTTTTTGGAAGCAGTGATGCTGCAAAATCTTTTGTAATTTCAGTTGTCTCCATTTGTTATACTCCTATCTGGCGCAAAGCTTCATAAACCACTATAGCAACAGAGTTCGAAAGATTCAGGCTTCTTTGCCCTGTCTGCATTGGTATAGTCAGAGAGTATTGAGATTTTTCTTCCAATAATGATTCCGGCAGTCCTCTTGTTTCCGGCCCGAAAACAAGAAAATCTCCGTCTTTAAATTTTACATCCGTATAAAGATTTTTTGTTTTGGTCGTAAGGTAATAAAAAGTACGGTCAGGGAATTCCTGCCACAAATCTTCAAGATGCTCTATTCTTTTAATATTTACGGAATCCCAGTAATCCAGCCCTGCACGTTTCAAGTGTCTGCTGTCGATTGAAAAACCGAGCTTTCCAACAAGATACACATCGCTGTTGGTGCAGGCTGCCAGCCTTACTATATTGCCTGTATTTTGCGGAATTTCCGGTTCATAAAGCACTATATTGAGTTTTGTTTTTATATCCATTTTTTAAACCTGTAAACTAAAAGTCTACCCTATTTTATCATGTACCTGATAAATAGGGCAGACTTTTTACCTACCTTGTAAGTATGTATAGAAAGGATTATTGGTTAACTTTTTTTATCAACAAAATAGTCTTTGATTTTAACTGCAGCCATAGAGCCAAGTCCAAGAGCAGCTGCCGAAGCCAGATATGAAAGATAAGCTATTGAGTTTCCTTTGAGAACTGTTTTTGCCATATCAGGCGACAACAATTTTTGAGCCAGTTTTTGACCTTTAATAGTAGCCAATGCTTCTTCTGCAAGCATCGGAAGCATTGCAGCAAAAGATAATTTGCCTGCATTTTCTCTTACAAAGTTTTTAAACTTTTGCCATTTTGTAAGTTCTTTGCCTTCTTGAGGTTTGCTGGTTTTTGTAAATGCTCCGAATAAGCCGATTGCACCTGCTGCAATCATGCCGGGTATTTTCATGTTTTGAAGAACTTTACCTGCTTTGCTCAAATTGTGATTTATTGCGTGTCCTATTTCGTGAAAAGCACCAAAGGATATATGTTTTTCCGGCATTAATATTGTATTTTCTTTAAAAAATCCTGCCGTTTTTTCAAAAAATCCAGCATTCATACCCTCCTCTATCATTGCAATAGGATTGAACATTAATTGCATAACCGGTTTTTTTATTTTTGTTTTGGGTATATACTCTATTTTAACGCCATATTTATCCAGCCCGGCAACTTTTATTGCTTCATCAGCTTTTTTATGTAAAAGTCCAATTTTATCCGCCGGCAGATCTCCAACTTTTTGTTCTATTTTAACTATTGCGAGCGATGCCGGCGCTGAAATTGCCGGAATTGTTGTTGCCGCGCCCGCAGCTAGAAATGATGCCCCGATATGATGTTTTTTTGATTTTTTAGGTTTGTTAACGGCATTAAAATTAGAATTAGACACTTCCATGAAATAACCTTCTTTTCACACTTTTACCTATATTTTTTTTAACGCTATTAGCCTTTATTTATTGCCAGAAAAAAGTGAATTGTTAAAATAAGGTTACAAATTATTTTGCTTTATGCAGTTCCCCAGGCACGCTTATAAATAGAGGCTGGTGTCATCATTAACGAATGTGAAGGATTAAAAAAGCAAGGCAGATTGGTAATCCGCAATAACAGATCCTTCGGCTAAAGCCTCAGATGACAGCTAAATAACATGTCGTCATTCTGAGCGCAGCGAAGAATCTAAAAAGTATATAAATTCTTTGGTCACTTGCACTGTAAGTCTATAATAGTAATAACGTAGGGAGGATTTATTAATCTTCCCTGGGACAAAGACTAATTTTAACAAATAGATTCTTCTTTGCGCTTGGAATTGTATATGATACCATTTATTAAAAAACGACCGGCTCTATATAATAAAGCCGGTCGTTTTTTGAAATTTATTTTAAATTTTTAATTACTTTCCTGCTGTTCCTCTTTATTTTCGTCTTTGTTTTCCTCTTTGCTTTCTTTTTTGTCTTCAACAAAAAATCTCTTGCTTTCGATTAACACAGGCAAACCTCTCAACACACAGAACACAACAGCTGCATACACACAAAAATGAGCGAACGGACAAATACCTATGCAGATATTATGAAAATGACTCCAGGCAGAGATTGCCTGCTCTGACAAGACAGGGTCTTCTCCCTGCAAGAAGAGTGTCATTGTTGCAAACGGAAAATTGCATAAAATCATCAAAGCAAAAGCCAGTGCCTTTGTTACAGCATAAGACCCTCTTGAAAAGTTTGACGCAACCAGAAAATGTCCCAGCTTTGTCTGCATCATTGTTGTTTTTCCAAATGCTGTGTAACCGTGCTCAAGAGCAATGCTTCTTACACCGTCAGTTAAGATACCTCTTGTTACAACAATTAGCGGAATCCAAACAGGAATCCATCCGAGCACTGCAAAAACAATCCAGTAAATGTTTTCAACAACCCTGTCGCCGAGAATATCCAGCACAGCGCCGAAGGTTGAGCTTTCTTTTAAAAGCCTTGCAACAAATCCGTCCAAACCGTCAAACCATATTGCAATCACAGTCAAAATGAATGCTGTTATATAGCTTGCCGGAGTCTGATAAAAAAGCAGACCTATAGCAATGAAGGCTATAATCATTCTTAAAATAGTTATTAAATTTGCCATCTTAAATACTCCTCATTTCCCTTATAGCAGATTACTGTTTACTTCTTGATGAAGCAAAATTGTGCTGGTTCAACAATTTAAGTTTGTCTCCGAGCATCATCTTTTCTGCATCTTCAAGAATTTTTACTACAAAATATCCGTTTTCTCCGTCGCTTCTTGCTTTTTTACCGTTTTCAATACACTTAACAAAGTGTTCGCACTCAAGTTTGAGTGGTTCTATCTCTATGTAATCGAGAGCAATATTGCTGCCGGAATTAGGTTTGTCATTTTTGAAAACCTGAAGTTTGTTTTCTTTTAACGTATCATCGAACATAGCCGACCCTTTTGTACCGCGAAGCATAAGATTTACCCTTTTTTGCGGGTGAATCCAGCTGTCTGAGATATGCGCGATACAGCCTGACTCGTACTCGATTTCGATATGGGTAATATCCATAATTTCGTTGCCTTCTGAGCTTACACCCATTGCAGAGATAACCTGTGCGGGTTCTTCTCCCAGAATATAGCTGACCATGGACACATCGTGCGGTGCTAAATCCCACATAACACTTCTGTCATTTTTAAAATAGTTTATGTTTAATCTGTCGGATTGAACGTATTTTATCTCACCCAGTTCACCGGACGCTACAATCATTTTTAATCTGTTCACTGCAGGGTGATACAAAAGCAAATGTCCGACCATCAGAACAAGATTTTTGGATTCCGCAAGTTCTTTTAAAATCAATGCTTCTTTGCTTGCTGTCGCAATAGGTTTTTCTACGTATACATGTTTGCCTGCTTCCAGTGCCTGTTTTACAAGTTTAAAATGAGTATGGCTCGGAGTTGCGATAACAACAGCATTGATTTCTTTATTGTTTAAAACTTCATTAAAGTCAGGTGTTGTATAGATTTCGGGATAATCCGCATTGACTTTTTTTCTGTTTTCTTCATCCATATCACAGACAGTGTGCAGATAATTGAGGTTGTAAAAATTTCTTACCAGGTTTTTTCCCCAGATTCCCGCACCTAAGACCGCTACTTTTGTGGTTGGTTTTGCTGAACTCATTTATAATCCCCTGTCAAACTATTCCAATTAACCAATTATATCAACGCGAAAAACAAAAAATCAAATTAATATTGTATAAAGGTAATATTTGTTTAACATAATTCACTGTGATAACTTTAGATGCCGGAAATACAAGAAAATATTAAGAGCTCTCTGTTATAACTCTTTTGGATATTTCAAAATCCGGCAGGTCGTTTCCCTCTTTTATATCAAAAGGATTTGGGTTTTTCATCCAAAAGTCAATGGAATCTTTATGTATATAATTTTTTGCTTTTGCTGTTATGATATCAATGATTTCGTCCTTTGATTTGTCCTGATATCCATCAATTTTTGCAAATTCCAAAACTTTTTTAAAATTATTTTTCATTACATAAAATGCATTTTCCATACCTTTTCCTTCAGGAGTCGGTCTTGTTTCTGCAGCATTAATCGGTAGTCCGGAAGGCAGTTTCATATCAATTTTTTCATTTTGAACTTCACTTCTCAGTTTCTTAGCATTTTTTTCACCGATTAAAGGTTCAAGTTCTTTTATATCTTCTTTTGTAAGCATATAACCGTTATGGTAATTATCAACACTTAATGAAACAGGTCTGTAAGATGTTCTAAAATTGACATTAGCATTGCAGCCCTGCGCATCCAGAGGAATATCAATATTGGGTACTTCAAATCCGTTTTGGAAGAGCAGAACCTCTCTTATTGTCAGAGGCTTTGTTTTATCTACACGGTGTTTATCCAGATAGTAAAGCGTATATTTGAGCATATCAACAGTTCCTTTTACATCGGCAAAAGCATCATGCGCATTTTCCATATTCTTCGCAAAGAAGTATCTGTACTGATTTGACAAACGTTTTGAAACGCCTACGTAAGGGTGGATTCTTTGTATAAGTAAAAACGGGTCGAGCACTTTAAAGTATCTTTTAGGTTTAAGTTCATCTGCAGAATAGCTGTTATGCTCTCTTATTGCGTTATTGAGCATTGTAATATCAAATAGTGAGTTGTATGCCACTATTATTCCGTTTTTTTTATTCAGATAGTTATTAACAAACGGTTTTAAAACCTGCTCCATAACAGGTGCATTCTCTACATCATCGTCAAAAATACCGTGAACCTTAGATGCAGAGTCCGGAATATGCATTTCCGGATTAATAAGCTGATTCATTGCGCTTTCAGGTACAATTTCTCCTTTTTTTACCTGTATAGCACCTATTTGAATAATTTTGTCCAGAGGTCTGCTCTCGTCGGATGTGTTTGTGCCTGTTGTTTCTGTATCAAAAACAACAGCATCAATGCACAATTTTCCGTTTTCATCGGTAATCGGTTTATCCAGCGATTTGTGGTTTCTTGTGTCTAAAAGTTTTTCTATGTTGGAGGCAAAAGATTTGTCTTTATAAATATCGTACTTTAAATCTTTAGAAGGCGGTTCTTTAACTGTACGGGAGTCAATGGAATGCGAAGTTGCAAGCATCTTTTTTCTGTTTGTATAGTTAAAACGTCTTACCCAGGCTGACTCATAGCCTTCCGCCAGCGCATTAGCCTGCAGATAAACATAAAAATCTCTCGGAGTCGCTGTTTTCCAATCAAGAGGCTCTGTGTTTAAATATTCTGTTCCGACTCTGGAAAAATCATACCATTCGGCATTGCCGAGTTCGTTTTTCTCCATAAGCCCCAGTCCCTGATATTTTTTACCGTTAACTTTTCGTGTAAAATTGTTTTCAAAAAAGTCTCCTTTAAAAGTCGGCACAAACCTGTTTAACACAGGTGTAATATAAGGTATATCAACTTCGACTGTTTTATCGTCGTTTTCAACAGGAGTTTCGCCGGGATTTTTGCGTATTGATAAATTTACTTTTTTATTTGTGTAAAAAGAAACAGAAGATATTTTCATACTTAACCTACCAAATCGAGTTTTGAAGTACCGCCGGCAATCATTGGAGGAGCTTCGTAGAATCTGTTTTTAACTTTTTCGTATTCTGATTCTGAGTGTTTCCAATCCTTTTCGAATTGTTTTAAAAACACCCTTGCCAGAATAGGTTTTTCAAAAGCGATTGCCGCCTCATTGTTGCCCCGTTTATATTTTTCTTTTGCGTTATTCCTGTCAATGATTATTTTGTAATAGCCTTTGATGGTGTTTAAGTCCGAGCGGTCTTTGACACCGAATTCATATATTTTATCCTGCAGTCTGACTTTTGCAGAGCCGTATTCGTTAATTTCATTGACTGCTTTTTTGATTTTTCTGCGTCTTAGAAGAACCTCTTTATAGTCGAGTTTTTTTCTTATCAACGGAGGAAGTCCGACAGATTCTTCATATTTTTCTACGGTTTTTAAATAACCTACAATTTCTTTGTTGATTTCTTCCGTATATTTTTCGTAATCTTCTCTTTGTCCTTTTTTCAAATTCTGGTTCATAGCCATAGCTGACCAGTTAGCAGAGCCTATTAAAACCTCTTTGTCGTCAAAAACAGCCCATTTTCCGTGCATACGCTGGGTAATTTTTGCATCAGTTTTATATTGCCTTACATCAATATTGTTTTCCACAAGTTTTTGATATGCAGTGTTACAGTACGGGAATTCTTCTATAATTGACGGGTCGACAATAATTTTTGCGTCTAATTCTCCTTTGTGCACCCTGTCTATAATCGTTTGTATAATTTCTTTGTCGGAAAGAACAAAAAGCTCGGCTCTTATTTTTTTTGCTGTTTTTACTTTATCCATAACGTATTGTCTTATGGATTCCGAGCCCTGCTTTCCTATATATGCAAGTTCTCTGGGTTTTGTAGAAAGTACTTTTATTGCCGGATTTTCTACAGGATTGCGTTTAATGATATCAAGTTTATCAAGATTTTTTTCATCGTATCTGTTTCTGTCTTTTTCATTATCGTAGAGTTTGCCGACTATATTCATATACTCTACATTTTCATCTTTTATTTCCTTGTTAAGACCTTTGTAAAATTGCTGTTCTTCTTCGCTTAGCGGACCGGCTACAATTTTTGTCCGTCCGAGTCTTTGCCAGGAAAATGCCCAGTCTTTGTTAAAAATTTCCGTCAGTATATTATCAACTTCGGAATTTTTGTATCCGTCACGGGTCTCTAAAGCTACACAGGCATCGTGGTTTGCGCAAGAATGAGTTCCCCAGTTCATACCGCCTATGATAAGTTTTTTTCCGTCCACGGCAACAAGTTTTACGTGCTGAAGCGCTGCTCCGCTTTGTGCGGGGCGAGGATACGGCACAACATCAATGCCGTTAAGTTTTAAATACTTTATCATATCCTGATTATTGTAATGCCTGTTAGGTACGCCTGTTCCATCCATATACCATTTGTGTGCATCAAGTATAATCTGAACTTTTAAGTTCGGGTTCTCTTTTTTCTTTTTAATAATCATCGGTAAAAGGCTGTTATGTTCTTCAAAACCGGAAACCACCTCAGCGCCGTTAGATGGCCATTTATGACCGTCTATTGAAGGGTGCTGAAACTCGAACATTTCTATCTGAATAGAGTCCTTGGCGCTTTTAATATACTCAACAGCCTTGTCGAAAATTTGTCCCCCGTCAATAAGTGTGGTAACATTTGTTTTCCCTACAATTGCGGTTTTAGAGTTTTCGGGAATGACCTGGGGAATGTAAGCAAGAGATTTTATGTTTTGTATAAGGTATTCCGTACGTGACAAACCGAGTTTATTTGCGTTTTCCGCAATCTTTTTTGCGACAAAAAAGGATACATCATCCAAGGCAACCGGGTGATCTTTTTTAGGGGTTTTTATAAGCGGCTTTGGGATTTGTTTTTGATAAGAGTCATCAGGGTTTGAAGCAAAAGATATGTTTTGCCTCACAACATGCAAAAACGGCGAAATCGCAATATTATTCATACACTCAACTTCCACAAATAAAGACCAACATATTTATTATGAAGCCAGATTAGACTTTGTACAATAGTTTGTTACAAATTTTGTATAGAATTTTACTCATGAAAAAAACAGGAATCGTTTTCAGCCGACTCCTGTTTTTTATAGTTTTTTATAGTTGTTATGCAATTGTCGGAGCAACATATGTTCTTGTTGCAAGTTCCTGATCTATGAGCAGGAGTGCATGTTTGTCATCACCGATTAATTTCAATTTAGCGCAGATTTCCGAGCAGTTTGCTTCTTCTTCAACCTGTTCTTTTAAGTACCATTGCAAGAAGGATACAGCCGCTCTGTCTTTTTCTGCTTCTGCAACGTCAATAAGTCCGTTAATCAAAGATGTTACGTGCTGTTCATGTTTATAAACAGCTTCAAAGCAGTCAAGAGCACAAGCCCATTCAAAGGCAGGTTTGTCTATTGCATCTATTATAACTCTGCCGTCTCTTGAAATAAGGTAATCAAAAAGTCCCATTGCATGGGCATTTTCTTCCTGAACCTGAACTCTCATCCAGTTTGCAAAACCTTTCAATCCTATTTCTTCAAAATAAGCAACCATTGAAAGATAAAGGTTAGATGAGTACATTTCATCTTTAATTTGCTTGTTAAAAGCAGCGTTCATTTTTTCTGAAATCATTGTTTACTCCAATCTATATTTTGGATTTTTAATCCTCTGATGTCCACAACCCGTGGATATTACATAATTCTCTCGCAATCACTCTATCGCAAGAACATTTTAAATTCAATACCGGTTCTTCATGCGGATATAGATATTTTCTTTTTACAAATCTTTTGTCTTCAGAATTGACTTCGATAAACATAATATAATGTTCATTTTCCATTGGATGCGGTATGCTTCCGACTTTTATCTTTATGCCCTCATCTGTTTTTTCAGTAACAGGAACATGTTTTTCTCCTATCATTTCTTCGCTTTTGTTGTGCTCTTGCATTCTTTCCATTGGTTGTCCGCAGCAAACAAGCTCTCCTGCACCGGGTATAACCACTTCTACAATATTGCCGCATACGTTACACTTATACATTTCTAATATTTTTGTCATAATACCCCCTTATCCGTTAACAGATTCAGTATAAAAAATATCATCACAAAAGATTATTCCCAGCCTGTACAGTAGTGTGATATAGTTTGGATAAATTACAAAGATAAGGAGAATTCAAATGACAAAGAAAAAAGCAATGGTGTACTCAATTATATTTGTTGTACTTTTCTGTGCATCTTTAATTTTTAGGGCTGTTGTTCTGTATGACCCGTCAAAAGATTTTAACGATATGTGCAAAAATGTTTTTGCGCCTTCCTGCCAGATGTACTTAAAAGACATTACTGCACAGAAAAAATACGACGAAGCAATCACAATCAGAAAAGAAAGAATCCGCCAGAGCAAACAGATTGTTAATCTGTACAAAAGAAGAATAACAGATAAATGTCTTTTGCAAATGACCAAAAAAGAAGCGGATGAATCTTTAATGTCCTGTATTGGTAAAGAAAAAGGCAGAATTGATTATCTTCTTTTAAAAACAACAGACAGCGTTATTCAAGATATAGTTGTCGATTCTGTTGCAGTAGCAAACCTTGAACTAAAAGCTAACGATGACAGCGCAGCTGCTTACAAAACATTAAAATCAGCTAAAAATATTTTGAAGAAAAATCCGTATGTATACGGTCAGCCCGAAGCTATCAATTATCTTAATATGAGAATGGAAAAATTAAAGTAGGGCTTGTTTTATAGCACAAATCATACTGTTTTCGCCGGCAATACCCTTGCCGGCGATATCATATGCAGTGCCATGTGCCGGCGAAGTCCTTATTATGCTTAAACCTGCTGTCATATTGACTGTGTTATCCATTGCCAGTACTTTTATCGGAATCAATCCCTGGTCGTGATAACAGGCGCAATACATATCATAGGGTTGTTTTTGTCCGTTAATATATGCCTTTGCCGCTTTAGCAAACAGAGTGTCAGAAGGCATAGGAGAAGAGACATCAATTCCTGAGTTTTTTAATATCTCAATTGCCGGTGCAAACTCCTCAATTTCTTCCCTGCCCAAAATCCCCTGTTCTCCGGCATGCGGGTTCAGGGAACACAGTGCAATTTTAGGGGAAGAAATATTGAAATTGTTTTTTAGCACTCTGTTGATTCTTTGCAATTTTTCAATAAGAAGTTCTTTAGTTATTTTGACATCCTTTAACGCTAAATGTCGTGTCAAAAGCAGTATCCTGAAATCTTTTGAAACAAAGACCATTTCTGCCTTCTCATCTTTTAATGGATTAGCCAGACATTGTTCAATTACTTCTGTCTGTCCTGAAAAATTGTGTCCGGCAAGGTGTATTGCATTTTTGGAAACCGGAGCTGTTACGATTGCATTTATTTCTCCGTTTTTAGCCAGTTCACAGGCTTTTATAAGGCAGTGGTAAGAAAATTCACCGGCTTCTTTTGTTTCTTTGCCGAAAGATATCCACTGTTCATCAAACGGGACTTCCTGAATTTCGTAATCTTTGTTAAGTCCGTTAAAAAGCTGTTTTGAACCTATAAGAACAACTCTGTCATGCGGCAGGTCGAGTTTGTTCAATGCTTTTATAATAACCTCCGGTCCGATTCCGTTAAAATCACCGGCTGTTATCGCTATTTTTTTACTCATGCTGTTCAAAATATTTTAAAATATCTATTAAAGTGTTTGAATTACCGAGATTACCGGATTTTGTAACAACCCATTGCGCCTTTGTATCAAGACAAAGCGGGATTGCCGGTAAAATAGAATCAATAATCTGTAATGCATTACTGTTTATGGCTTTGCAGCATTTAAAAGATGTTTCTCCGCCTACGGTGATAAGTATTGCATCTTTATTAAACAGAACACGTTTTGTAAGCACTGCAAGATATTCACTGATTTTTGACAAAAATTGACTTTTAGAAATCTCATTTTCAAAAAGAATCTGGGATATGATTTTGGAATCAACCATTAAATTGGAGGTGTGAACAACAACCACATTATCTTTAATAAGATTTTCGGATACACGTGTGATTATATCCTCGTTAACACCCTCTAAGATATCTTCCATCTTGAGGTCAATAAAGTAAGTATTTTCTATATCGTCATCATCCTGCAGCTTTTGTATCTGCAAAGCTGTAGTCTGTGTTGCACTACCGGAGACAAGCAGTTTGGGCAAAGCAGGGATAGTTCTTTCCTGCTGGTGATTTTCTGATTCCGGCAGCCAGATATTTCCTAACACCTGAGCACATCCGGCAGAGCCGCAGGGTAAAATTTTGTATGAACTTTTTTCTATTGCTAAAACAACCTGTTCAATATCTGTTACTGATATTGCATCAACGACAATTAGTTTTACACCGTTGTCAATAAGTTCATTCATTTTTTTTAGAATCGGACCCGCACCTTTAATCACTGTGCGCAGCTCGATTAAATCAACAATATCATCCTGCTGGTTTTGCAGTTCATTACGCAGCACTGTCGGGATGTGTGATTCGTATATAGGAAATCTCGGGTCACGCGCAAACTCTGTTCTTTCAATAGGTATACCTTTTAGCAGGTGATAACCACCGATAGTAGTGCGTCCTTCTTGCGGGAATGCAGGTATGATAACAGCCGCATCCCACTCGAGTGCCTCCAGCACTCCTAACGCTTCTACCGCGATATGACCGCGCAGGGTAGAATCCATTTTTTTATAAAAATATTCAACATTATAGGTATCAGCCAGCGTTCTTGCTGCCTGTTTAACTCTTTCATAAGCACTATGCGCATCAAGATTTCTTGTTTCTGTTGGTACAGCCCATACCTGTGTGCTTACTTTGTTTTCCGGAATAATAGTATCATCCAGAAGAATCTGGGTATTTGCTCCTCTTAAATGAAACTGCAATGCTGTATCATCAGCACCTGTTAAATCATCGGCAATAATACCTATATTGTTAGATATAAACATTTCTTATACCTGCTCTGCCATTTTTTACTATACAGCACTCTGATCAGCTTTTCCGCCGGAAAGAAGTCTTAGGTTGCTTGCTCTGATAAAAAATCTTTCTCTTTGAGCACCGGAAGCATCATTCCATTTGCTCGAAGCAAGTTTGCCGTCTATAGCAACGAGTTTGCCTTTTTTTACATATTCACCGGCAACCTCTGCTATTTTATCCCACAATTCAACATTAAACCAGTCTGTAACTTCTGCTTTTGTTTTGGAATCCCAACGGTTTACAGCTACTGAAAATGTTGTTTTAACTTTACCGGATTCAAAGTATTTCATCTCCGGGTCCTGACCGGCTCTGCCAACTAATACAACAGAATTTATCATTACATTTCCCTTTTAAAATTATATATAATTCCATGTCATTATATTAGGAAAATGAATTTGTGCCAACAAAACAACATTAATTGTTACTTTTTTAAAAATTTTTATTTTTCAAATTATTTGAATACTTAGCCGCTGCTTCTATAACGTCAAAGAAAAGCTTTAGTTCTGCCTCGTCAGCGCCGTATATATGCTTAAGCGAAGTTTCTCTTGTCTTATTTGTATCCTCATTGTATTTAAGACCAAAATCCGCAATGTTAATTTTTAAAACTTTTACTATTTTAAAGAAAGTGGAAATAGTAGGAGAAAATACGCCGCGTTCAATTTGCCCGAGGTGTTTTTCGGACATGTCCGTTTTTTCCGCAAGCTGAGCCAGAGTTAATTTATTTTTCTGTCGATATTGTCGGATAATTTTTCCGATAAATTTTTTGTCATCCAATATCATAAAAGCAAAATTCACCTAACTTATTTAAAATAAGCTTTTTTAGGTTTATTCAAAACTTTATTATATGACATAAATTATACAAATCATAAAAAAACAGTAACAAACATATTCTAAGTAGTGATTTTCCAGAAAAAATGGTATTATTATAATTACCGTTAATCGCGGTATAAGTTAAAGCAAAGTTAAAAACAAAAAAGAAGGGACAAAAAACAAAATGACTAAAATTGATGAAAAATGCGTCAATGCTGTTCGCATTCTATCGGCAGACGCAATCCAAAAAGCGAATTCAGGACATCCGGGTTTACCGTTAGGCGCAGCACCTGCTGCTTACACGCTTTTTAAAGGATATCTCAACTTTAGCTTTAACAACCCTTATTGGTATAACCGCGATCGATTTATACTCTCTGCCGGACACGGCTCGGCTCTTTTATATTCGCTGCTGCATTTATTCAAGTGCGGCTTAACTATTGACGATATAAAAGATTTCAGACAGTTCGGCTCAAAAACTCCGGGGCATCCCGAGTACGGGCACACAGCTTTTGTGGAAGCGACAACAGGACCGTTAGGTGCAGGGCTTGGCATGGCTGTAGGTATGGCAATGGCGCAGGCGCATCTGGCTTCGATTTTCAACAAGCCTGATTTCAAAATAGTTGACCATTATGTTTACGCATTTTGCGGCGACGGCTGTTTAATGGAGGGGGTTTCCTCAGAAGCCTTCTCTCTTGCTGGAAACCTTAAACTCGACAAATTAATAGTAATCTATGACAGCAACAAAATAACAATCGAAGGCGATACAGACATAACCTTCAGCGAAGACGTTGAAAAACGTATGCAGGCTTTCGGATTCCAGACAATAACAGTCGAAGACGGAAACGACATGGAAGCTATCAGCAAAGCAATCGAACAGGCTAAAGCAGAAAAGACAAAACCGTCTTTTATTACGGTTAAAACGCAGATAGGCTACGGCTGCCCCGCAAAACAGGGCAAAGCTTCTTCTCACGGCGAACCGCTGGGTGTTGAAAATGTAGCAGAATTAAGAAAAACCCTCGGCTGGGAGTGCGACGAACCTTTTGTTGTGCCTCAAGAGGTTTATGACCATTGCGAACAAATCTCAATAGAAAAAGCTGAAAAAGAATCTCAGTGGAACGCAATGTTTGAAAAATATTGTCAAAAATATCCCGAAATGAAACAGCTATGGGATAAATACCACAGTGAAGTTAACGCTGACGAACTTATGAACAGTGCAGATTTTTGGGCTTGCAGCGACAAACCCGCCGCAACAAGAAGCACCTCGGGTGACGTTATAAACAGGGTAAAAGACCTTATCCCGAACTTAATCGGCGGCAGCGCAGACCTTGGCCCATCTAACAAAACTTACATTAAAGACGGCGGAGAGTTCAGCGCACAAGATTACGTCGGCAGAAATATACACTACGGTGTAAGAGAACAGGCAATGTCAGCCATAGCCAACGGAATGGCGCTTTACGGCGGGGTTAAAAATTATGTCGCTACATTCTTTGTTTTCAGCGACTATATGAAACCGATGATGCGTCTGTCTTCACTAATGGAGCTGCCTGTTACGTATGTGTTTACACACGACAGCATAGGTGTCGGCGAAGACGGTCCGACCCACCAGCCGGTTGAACATCTTTCCATGCTCAGGGCTATTCCCAACCTCATTGTATTCAGACCTGCTGACGCCAGAGAAACAATTGCAGGCTGGTATACAGCTTTGACAAGCAAAAAAACTCCGGTTGCCCTTGTGTTGACCAGACAAAATATAGAGCAGTGCAAATACTCTTCAAAAGAGGCGCTGAAAGGTGCTTATGTTCTAATAAAAGAAGCAAAAGCAAAACCTGACGGGATAATCATTGCCACAGGCTCAGAGGTAGACCTTGCAGTTAAAGCACATGATGAACTGCTAAAAGAGGGTATTGATGTGCGTGTGGTGAGTATGCCATCTATGGAGCTGTTTGACGCGCAAAGCGAGGAATACAAACAATTCGTACTGCCGGATGAAATAAGAAAACGTGTAGCTGTTGAGGCAGGCACGGAATCAGGCTGGGGAAAATACATCGGGCTTGACGGAAAAACAGTTACGATGAACACCTTCGGAGCTTCAGCTCCGGCTAAAGTTCTGTTTGAAAAATTCGGCTTTAGCGTAGAAAATGTCATTAATACAATGAAATCAATATTGTAGATTTGCTATTTTATACACACAAAAAAATCCCTATATGCCAGAAGGATACAGGGATTTTTTGTAATTTGTATATGCAGGTCAGCGGACATAAATAAAAAATGAACATTCGTTTTTCATTTTCGTTATATTAGATGAGGCACTCAAAAATATTTAGAGAAAAGGAGTTAGTATGAAGAAAAAGTTATTATCATTGTTTATTGTAGGATGTTTGTTTGCCGGTTTAGGTTTGAATGCAGAATGCTTTGCTGCACCTAACCATCATAGAGACGGTCAGCATCGCGTGTTAAAACGCCAACCCCGCAAAAATCCGCCCAAAGCCCCCAAAAAACAAGTCAAGAGAGCACCCGCAAAACATCATAAAGATATAAAAAAAGCTCCCAACAAACATGCAATCAAAAAACATAACCAATCAAAATTTAAAGCACAAAAACGACATCAAAAAAATGTAAAAAAAGTCCAAAAACATCAAAAAAAGAAAGTACAAAGACACAATAACCACAAGAGATTCAACCACAGAAGATAAATACTAAAAAGCCGCATTTTACAATGCGGCTTTTTTAATGGCACGGTTAAGATATTTATAATAAAATGAAGGTTATAAAAAAGGGAGCTATATGCAGACAACAAAAATAGGCATAACAAACAATCAAACATCACCTGCCAAAAAGAAAATATGGAAAAATCCTGTCAGAGACACAGGCTATGCGGCTGTAGTTCTGGGAGCAACAAGCGTAATCGCTGCAAACAGAAAGAAAATAAATCTGCACAAATATCTTGCGTGGGCAGCAGGGTTGCTTAGTGCTGTTCACATAGGAATAGTTGAGTATTACAAGCACAAAAGTAAAACAAATACACAAAAGTAAAACAAATACACCAAAGCAGTAACAGTACAAAGCTCTTGATTCTCTTTCATGTTTCATTTATAACATGGGTGTATTTAGTACGATGTACAAATAGAGAGGAGCTATAAAAATGGCTAAAAAAGTTGCAATTAACGGCTTTGGTAGAATCGGCCGT
>CASFCQ010000011.1 GCA_949293185.1 uncultured bacterium | reverse complement strand
CTTATTGAAACAACAACAAAGCGAGTGTGTTTGAGGATTTTTTCTTTGATGATAATAAAGAAAACTTAAATAAGATAAAAAAATCCGAGTTCGCGAGCTTGGAGTTGAAATTAGTTGTTGTAAAAGCGCAGTATCTGAATTTGAAATGAAACTTCCGGCTGAAAATATAATAATCCCCAGTAATATTACATAATAAATATTATCACTGTAAAGCGATAACAGTACACTTCAAAATATGTCCGATTTTTAAACGGCTATTGACTGTTTAATCGCTAAACAAGTCTTTTTTACCTTATCCTGATATTTAAAAACAAAATACGGCATTTTTAATACGGACTTGTATTGCGTAAAATACTCGCTTTTAGACACTACGGAATCACCTATATTTTTGTGAATGTATTTAAATGTTTTTTGCATTACTTTGTAAAATCTTGATTTTGCACAAGGAGTTATATGTTTGTAATGGTAGAAAAAGTTTCTTATTTTTCTTAGTACAAACTGTTCAAAAAAAGTTTCTCCGTTTTTTGTGTTTTTTAGCGCTTTTTCGCAGAGTAAAAAGTCTTCATAAAAAGCGTTTATGCATCTTTCAACGGTTCTTGTCGAAGAATTCTCCCTTAACCTGTAATTGTACAGGCATTTGTTTAATACGCTCATCTTGTCAACACTAGCAAAAAAGCAGAAAAAAGGACTGTGGTCTTCCAGATGCCTGTGTGCTGCGTATTTGTAACCGTATTTTATCATACTGTCGCGTTTGTACATTCTGAAAGGACGCGGGGTTGTATTGTAGATAAAATCCTTAGCCTCAATCGGCGAAAATACCAGTTCTCCAAATTTTGAGAAAAATGCATCAGCCGGTTTGTAGACTTGTTTTTTATTGTCTGCACCTACCTCGTAAACGTTAAACAACAATATCTCAGAGCCATCTTTTTCCATTTTGTCATACATAAGCTGCAGAGCGTCAGGCTCGAGCCAGTCATCACTATCTACAAAAATAACATATTTACCGGTAACGTATTGTAGAGCGTTATTTCTTGCAACCCCCTGACCGGAGTTTTTCTGTTGTAAGATATGTATTCTTGTATCGTTTTGTTGATATTCTGTAAGAATATCAACAGACATGTCTGTTGATTCGTCATCAACGCAGTATACTTCAATATCTTTAAAAGACTGGGTTAAAATGCTGTCCAGACATTCTCTGAGGTATTCAGCGCAATTATAAACAGGTATGACTATTGAAATTGCCGCCATTACACAATCTCCAGAAAATTTTTTATATCTGTTAAAATATTTTTTGCTGCGTAATTACCCTGATAACCGCTGTCTTGTAATAATTTTAATCTTTTTTCTTTTAAATAGTCATTGTTGCCTGCAACAACTTCATCAAGCACCTGTTCCAGTTCTTTTATATCCGTCACATTATAATAAACGTCAACAATCTTTTGTACAGAAGGGTTAAATGGTGTTGCATCAGGTGATTTTAAATAGACAAGAGGTTTTCCTGTTAAAAAATATTCTGTTTCAAAAGAGCCGCAGTCGGTTATCATAGCTTTTGACTGCATAAACATATCAAGATAGTTGCCGGTTTCGCATACTACACCTGCTTTAGACCATTCATTCCAATAGTTTTCGGCTTGCTGTTTTGTCATATATTTATGTTTAACCAAATAGTTCTTAAGGCACGGGTGAGGCTTAAACACCCAGTTTATTTCGGGATGTCTTTGAGCGTACCCGAGCATAAATTTTCCGTTGCTCAAAAATGTGCCCCAGCAAAGATTGTTGTCTTTGTCTATAGACCAGTGCGGAGCATATATGACATAGTTTTTGGGTTCTAGCTTATTTTTATTCAGATAAAAATAATCCAGCATAGGGTGTCCCACGGCTTTTAAGTTTTTTCCCTTATTTGTCATATTCCGTGAATAATAATCTTTTATTAAATCATCTAAAACATAATGTGTCTGTATATACTGATGGAATCGTAAATAATACTCGATGGGGGATACTGATGTAGCAACAAAGTATGGTACATAATAAGTCAAAGCGAATCGGGAACAAACAACAGGTCCTTGAGTTGTTTCTACGTACCAGGGATGCTGGTAAATTATAATATCAGGTTTCGGGTTCATTTGTTCAAAAGGTATGTATCTGTTGTTTTCAAAATCATATGCATAAGACACACGCATATTTTGACATTTAAAAAAATCAAATACTTTTTTTATCTCATCAGCGGGTTGAAAATTAAAATTATCTTTTGGAGCATCATTTTTTGTTACAAAAATATGAGGGATAAAATGTTTGTCTTGTTCCAGCAGGTCATACAGGCTCTGGCATTTCCATTTTGTTTCATCATAAACATAAAATGCCACATTAAGTTGTGATTTTTTAGCTTTTTGTCGTATGGCTTTTATTACGTATTTTTTATTTTTGTTTATGTATTTAACATTAAAAAATACTTTAAGATTTATGCCAAAATCCCGCAGTTTTTCTCTGTATTTTGAAGGAAGAAATAAAGCAGCTGTCTGTGCAATTTTGTCGTAAGGAATATACATAGGCTATTTACTCCAGATTTCTCTGATTAAATCCGCCAGAGGAATCCGCGCAAGCGGATATACTTTTGTTTTTGTTTTGTCGAAAATATTTATTTCAAAATCCTCTATTATTCCAAGATATTGTAATGTCGCAACCAGCACAACATCAGGGTTGTACTCTTTCATTTTGTTTTTTGGGATAATTCTGTATCCTAAAAAATCTTGCCCCTCCTGCTCCGGAGAAAACTTCATATCAGATATCCCTATAATATTCAGCTTTGACAGGTCGTAGTGCTCTTGAATGTATTGAAACAACGCACCTGAGCCGTAAACAACAACTGTTTTATTTTTGAGTCTTTTATTGAGCTTAGTCAGGTATTTTTCAAATTTTATATGCTCAAGATGTTTTTTTAAATCTCCGTCCATTCCAATCCTTGCCTTAGCTGTAAAGAAAATTTGATTTTATTCTATCAAAAAAATAACACGTGCTAAATACCTGTGGACATTTTTTATAAATAAAACTGTTAACTTTAACCATCGTTGCTGCTCTGAGGCATTGAGACGCATATACAGATTACGTGTGATGCAAAATGTAGCTCGTTTATGCTTGTTTTCGTTGTTTTTAGGTGTTTGTTTTTTAAATCTCAATCAAAAATTGTATTTAAAATGCATGTTTAAATATGCTACGATAGATTAAATTTGTGTTTTGCAAATACTTTAAGTAGAAAGAATTAACGGAATTAAGGTTGACGGTGTAATTATGGGAGCAAAAAAAGAATTGTTTAATAAAAACTTTATCAATTTATTTTTGGGGCAATTGTTGACTCATTTGGGCGACGCTGCTATACAGATAATTTTGATGGCAATACTGATAAACAGCGTGGAAAAACCCGGAAGCTTGATAGCGATGATGCTGTTTTCCTTTGTGTTTCCGTCATTAATTGTCAGTGCTTTTGCCGGCAGTATTGTTGACCGTTTTTCACGTAAAAAAGTGATGATATTTAGTTCTTTATATAGAGGCGCGGTACTTATTTTAGGAGTGTTGCTGTATTCAATTCTGTTGGGTGATGCTTCGCTTTTACCTATGGTGAAAATTTTTGGTGTTGTGTTAAGTCTTTTAATCGGCATAGGTACTGCATTTTTGTATCCTGCAAAAATGGCTGCAGTGCCTAATGTTGTGAGTGTTCAGGCGTTAAAATCAGCTAACGCACTGGTATCGGGTTCTGGTACATTGGCTTTGACCTTCGGAGCAACACTAATTAGTGCAATTCTTGTTAAAGTCGGTATTTTAAGTATGTTTTATGTAACCTGCGCTTTATATTTCATTGCTCCGTTATTTCTTTTTGGTGTTCAATTAAGGCAGGATGAAGATTCTGACGAAACCAGCTTTGATTTAGTAAATGATATAAAACAGACTTTTTCGTTTTTGGAAAAACACAAAAAAGCTTTGTCTATGATAATAATAGCGGTTGTAATTTCTTTAATTTCCGCAATTTTTTATAATGCAATGAATGCACTTGCTACTGATGTATATCAGGTTAGCATTCAGGGGCTGGCTAGATTGAAATTGATGCTTGGCTGCGGAACTTTATGCGGTGTGTTTGTAATGATATTGTTCGGCAGACGTCTTAAAACTACCAGAACTCTTGTTACTGCGTTTCTTGGCTTGTTTGTGTTTTTGATAACGGCTGCCTTGTGTACAACGTTTTTTAAAGCAAGATTTTGGCTCGGGGCTATAGGGCTGTGTGCCGCTATTTTGAAGATTACTGTAGATACAATTTTGCAAAAAGTTTCTCCTAATTTTATAAGAGGTAAAATATTTGCTTTTGCTTCTATGTTAGAAACTTTTGTGTCGCTTATCGGTATAGGCTTTGTTTCTGTATGTGCGGATATTATACATCCTCTGGCTATATTCCATGGAATAGCTGTGTTGTCAGCGTTGATGGCAGTGCTGATTTTGGCATTGAACAAGGATTTCAGATATTTTGTGCTCAGAATTACCCTCGGTCAGATTTTTAAATGTTTGTTTATTTACAAATTTGAAGGTGTAGATAATATCCCTAAAAAAGGTAAAGTTATTCTTGCCGGAAATCATACCGGACATTTAGATCCTTTTATTCTGCAAATGGCAACAAAACGTAATTTGTGGTTTGTTACAGGACCTGCTGCATTTAAAGTCCCCGTGATAAGACATATGCTCAAATGGTTTAATGTTTTGCCTCTTAATTTTGGTGTCGGTATGGAAGCAATTGAATCCGGAGTCACAAAACTTAAACACGGTGAAGCGGTAATTATTTTTCCGGAAGGAAAGTTCACTTCTGACGGAAATCCCGGAAGATTCCACAGAGGTGTTGCTATTATGGCAAAAGAGGCAAACTGCCCAATAGTACCTTTTGCAATTAAAGGCGGTTTTGAAGCCTGGGGAAAATTCAGAAAAAATCCGAAACTGTTTACAACTATTATTATACAGTTTGGTCAGCCTGTTACTGACTTGTCTGCTGATGAAAAAGAAATCACAAAAGAACTGGAGCAGCGTGTCCGATTTATGAAAAGAGCACTTGATAGCAGAGCTTTTTATAATATTAAAGACACACAATATACAAACTTCCTAGATATAATGGAACAGTACAGCGATACCTACGGACAAACAAAGGCGGTATCGTTAAAGGTTAAAAACGGCTATGAAGAAATAAGCTATGTTGATTTGAGCAGAAGGGCTAAAAAGTTTGCAAATTACCTGATGGAAAAGGCAGATGTGCAGAGAAATGACAGAATAGCAATGCTTTGTGAATCCCGTCCGGAATTTGCTGTCGGGATTTTCGCCTCAATTCAAACAGGTGCAATAACTGTTCCGTTGGATGTAAAACTTACAATACCAGAGCATACTCATATACTTTCAGATTGCACACCTGAAATTTTGCTTTGCTCAAGCCACTATCTTGACCATGCAATTGAATTAAAAAATACTGTTCCTTCTATTCGTGAGATTTATGTTCTTGATGATGAGGAAAGACAACATCCGGAAATTTTATCTGTTTCAAAACTTAATGCGGATGTAGAAAAAAGCATTGGGCGTCCACGTTCAATGGATGAAACTGCTCTTATTGTTTATACATCAGGAACAACCGGAAATCCAAAGGGAGTTATGGTTAGTTTCGGTAATATTTATTCACAGATGAAAGATTTTGAAAAGTTGTTTAAGCTATCAAAAGATAATACGCTTTTATCAATATTACCGTTAAATCACCTTCTTGAGCTTAATGTAGGCTTTTTCGGAATGTTGTTTATGGGTGCAAAAATTGTTTATATAAAAACACTTAATCCCAAAGAACTGGCTAATGCAATGCTGGAAAAACAAGTTACAAATATGATTGTAGTTCCTTTGGTTGCTAAAATGCTCAAAAACAGCGTGGATAAACAACTCAAAAAGAAACCCGCACATATACAGAAAATGTTTAATATGATGTATGCAGCGGCAAAATATATGCCGAGATTTGCCAGAAGAATAATGTTTAAATCAATTATTGACGGGTTCGGCGGAAAATTTGAATGTTTTATATCAGGCGGTGCTCCGCTTGACGCGGAAATTGCTGAATTTTTCGAAAGAATCGGCGTCCCTGCTTTTGAAGGCTACGGACTAACAGAAACAAGTCCCGTTATTTCTACTAACCGTTATGAAGCTCACAAAATAGGCACTGTCGGGAAACCTCTTCCTTCTGTTACTGTAAAACTCTCTGAACAGGGTGAAATCCTTGTGTCTGGTCCGAATGTTATGCAAGGCTACTACAACAAACCTGAGATGACAGCAGAAGTGATTGATGAAGACGGCTGGTTTCATACTGGAGATATAGGTGAAATCGATAAAGACGGATTCATTAAGATTACCGGTAGAATTAAAAACATGATTGTTTTAGGCGGCGGAAAGAAAATATTTCCTGAAGAAGTCGAGGCTGTTTTGGAACAATCTCATTTAATAAAAGAACTCTGTGTGCTTTCTTTAAAAATAAAATCAGGTAACAAAGCAGGTACGGAAGAAGTCGGAGTCATAATTGTCCCTACCGATGAACTTGCTCAAAAATCTGATGACGAAATCCAAAAAGAACTTGAAACCGAGGTCAAAAAACTTTCAGAGGCAAACCTTGCACCTTACAAAGCGCCTACGGTAGTTGTATTCAGAAGAGAAGATTTGCCAAAAACATCTACACAAAAAGTCAAGAGAAAAGATTTGCTTGCGTGGTATGAAGGATTGCATGCAGAAAAACTGTAAAACCGCTATTGTTAATATATGCTATAAATTAAAATAAGTTATACCATATTCATAAAAGCAACGGGTGTGTGATATGGATTCTTTGAAAGAAATAGGCAGATGTTTTGCTTTAGAATTCTCAAAAAATACAAATAATATTTTTGTAAATAATGATATTATCGCGCTTAATCTTGCCAGAAGCTCATTGAAATATGTCATAAAAGCTTTTGAAATAAAAGAAATTTGGCTTCCGTATTATACCTGTCCTGTTGTCTGGCAATCAGTGAAAAAAGAAAATTGCAAAATGAAGTTTTATCATATAGATAAAACTTTTTTGCCGTTAATTGATTTCCCGAAAGACGATTTTGTCTTATACACAAATTATTTTGGTATTTGTGCAAAGAATGTAAAAGCTTTGGCTAAAAAATATAAAAATCTTATTGTAGATAACGCACAGGCATTTTATATGCCTAAGTACGGCATTGCGTCGTTTAATTCAATTAGAAAATTTTTTGGTGTGCCGGACGGTTCTATTTTGCAATGTGATAAAAAACTTAATGAAAACTTTGATATAGACAAATCCTTCAACCGCTGCTCCCATCTTTTAAACAGTAATGGCAGTGCTTATTATGAGTTTTGGAATAATGAGTTATCGTTGAATGATGAGCCTGTTAAATATATGTCCAAATTGACGAAATTTTTGACTGCCGCGCAGGATATTGATGCGGCAAGAAAAATAAGACTGGATAATTTTCAAATATTGCATAAAGAACTGGCGGACTCTAATGAACTTGAGTTTGAAACGGATATTGATGATGTCCCTATGGTGTATCCGTATTTGAATAAAGTTGAAGGATTAAAAGAGTATTTGCTCAAAAATAAAATTTATGTTGAAACATACTGGAATAAACTTTCTGAAAATTTCACGGAAGGCTATTTTCAAAAATATTTGCTTCCGCTGCCTATTGATCAAAGATATGACGAACAAGATATGCTGCGTATCGTGCAAGCAATAAAAAAATGATAGAGGGATGACATAATAAAAATCAATTTTTGTTTTTGTACACTCTAAGTGACAACATTGAATGAGTTTATTGTTTGTCATTGGGCTTACACGTTATCAACAATTACTATAGGCTGCAGGATAGTGATTCTATAAAATGTACCTTTTTCACCTTTATTAACAAACTACATTTAAAAAAAACTGAAACGCACTAAAAAAGAGCCTTACGGCTCTTATCTTTAATTGGTGGAGGTTAGGAGATTCGAACTCCTGACCCCCTGCGTGCAAAGCAGGTGCTCTACCAGCTGAGCTAAACCCCCACGAGTTCTTTGTATATCCGCACCTGCAACAGGTGCTTAATTTTCAATTTGTAAAGCTAGCGCTTTACCTGGGCGTGAGCTAAACCTTGTGCTTAATGCCAACCGACCAAACACGGGCAGCCCCACGAGTTCTTTGTATTTTAGCATCTGAACGATGCCGGATTTCAATTTGTCAGCTTGTATCAGCGACAATTATTATCATACATGCTGATTTTTTTTTGTAAAGAGCTTTTTTATTATTTTATAAATCTATTCCGATAACTTCTATTCCCTGATATTGTGTTTTCACTTTGCAGTTATATTCTGTATCATTACTTGCCATAATGAGTCCGAGATATGCACCCAGTATTGCTTCGAGCTGTGACACAGGTATCATGTTGGACGGAAGTTCTCTTAAGCCGAATTTGTATTTTAAAGCGCTTTGCAAAGCTTTGCAGTCAACGGGTGAGCGGTCTTTGTATATTCCTGACAAACCAAAGGCATGTTTTAATTCGTGAATATCGTATCTGAAAATATCTATGCCCTGTTCTTTTAGTTCAAGAAAATGATCACACCCTCTGTGAGAGTATCTCTGTATCCAGTCACTGTCATGGTTAATAAGTTCGCTGCTTTGTATAAGCTGGTATTCTCTTGAGATAAGTTTCCATTTAGCGTTTAGCATTTGCGGGTTTTCAGGTAACGCTATATTTATTATCGCATTTTGTTTTCCGACAAGACGTTTGAGAAAAAATCTTACATCCTCCATTGAAAACAGCTTGTCCAGTGTAATGATTTTTAAATTTCTGTCTAAAATTGCTACTCCGGTTTCATTTGTGGAGTTTGAACCCAGTGAGATTCCGACAAAAAATAATTTGTTTTCAAATTTTATATTCTTTTTTAAATTGCTGTTAGTAATCATTAAAAACCTTTAATAAATTGTCTTATGGACATCGGTAAATCTGTTTTGATTTTTACTTTCATAAAGCTTTTCAAAATTGTATTGCACATCTTTATAATTTTTTATTGTTAATTGAATTGATTTTTTTACAACAATAAACATAATAGGCAAGGAAATCAATATTGTTAAAATAGAAACAATTAAATGTTTCGTGTATTTAATTGCCTTCTTTTTCTTATTATTGATATCCAGATTGCTTTTGTATTCGGAAAGCAAAGTATTGAAGAGTTTTGTTCTTTCTTCCATTGGAATTTTGTCAAAGAATTCGACATTTTCGGAATCGACCATTACAACGAATTTTTTAGCTCTCGGACCTTTTTTTCTTTCAACAGGTCTTTCCAGTATTGCATAAGGATCGTACTCATCATCATCTTTTTGCTCGGAATCCGCAATACTGCCTAATGCACTGTCACCCATAAGAGCACGCGGACTTTGCGAAAGAAAACCTTCCGAGTCATCAGAAAAATTACTCATGCTTCGTATTGTTGCCTGGAGTTTTTCTATTTCTTTTTTTTCGTCAAAATCCATTTCGTTGTCTTTGTCAGGCATACACCGGTAAATTCCTTTGCTTTTATTTTTTGTGCTAAACTGATTATATTATACAACATATATTTTAAAATATTAAGGATAGACTTATGGGAATAGAACAGAACTTTGAAAGTTTTGATTTTGATAAACAAAAACTTAAAAACTATATAGAAAAATTGAACAGCCCCCGTGTGCTTATAATAGGTGACATGGGCATTGATGAAATGATTTACGGAGAAACCGAAAGGATTTCAAGAGAAGCTCCAGTACTTATTTTGAGACATTCAAATACTAAGATTATACTAGGTCAGGCAGCGAATGCGGCAAATAACCTTGCGACAATTAACGGAGGAAAAGTTTCCGCAATCGGACTCTACGGAAATGATTACTATGGACCTATGCTGCTTGAGGCTTTTGAAAAAGCAGGAATTAACACAGAATTTATGGTTAAAGATGACAGCCGCCCGACTACTGTAAAATCCAGAATCTCCGGCTCTAGTTTTCATTCCGTTACCCAGCAAGTTGTGAGGATTGACCGTCTTAATGAGCAAGCTCCGAGTCCTGAAGTTGAGGATGAACTTATTAAAAATATAGAAAAAGCAGTTCCTTTGCATGACGCGGTAATACTTTCCGATTACAACTGCGGTCTTCTTACTGACAGGCTTATACAGGCTACTGTTGCAATTTGTAAAAAGCACGGAAAAATTCTTGTTGCCGATGTTCAAAAAGATATGTACCGCTACAAAGGTGTATATGCTCTTACTCCAAACCAGCCCGATAGTGAAAAGGCTGTAGGCTATTTTATAAGAGACAAGAAAACACTTAACTCTGCGGGTGCGGATATTTTAGCGTTAACGGATGCGCAGGTTTTGCTTTTAACAAGAGGTGCGGAAGGTATGGCTGTATTTGAAAAAGGCAAAACTGAACATACTGACGTTCCTGTATTTAATAAAACAAGTGTATTTGATGTTACAGGTGCAGGAGATACTGTAGTTGCTTCATTTACATTAGCACTGGCTGCCGGAGCAGAGCCGAAATATGCCGCTATTATCGGTAATATCGCGGCAAGTATTGTAATCCGGTCATTTGGCTGCGCAACAACTTCAATTGAAGAAATCTTAAAAAACTTGAACAAATTAGATATGGACAATTATACTATTAAAGCATAAAACATATTAATTTTATGTTTATATTGAAAAATATTAAATCACTGAGAGAATAAGGAGTTACGGATGAAAAAACTTAAACCATTTGATTATGTGCTTATTGCAGCTGTTATTGTGCTGGCAATTGTGTTTGTGCTGGTGCTTATGCATAAAAATAAATTTTCTAAATCTCCTGTAGAAGCAAATAAAAAAGTTGCTTTTCAGGTTATGATGAGAGGAGTTTCTTTTACAAAATCCGAAGCACCTTTTAAAGTCGGTGATGAAACTTTTATTACAATAAGAAACGTTCCGTATACAAAATTACAGATAATTGATTATGTTTACCAGCCGAAAAAAATCATGCTGCCTGCTGATGATCCGGAACAGCCGTTTATTGTTGTAAACGATTTTTCTGCACCTTATCAGTATGATTTTGTTGTTACACTTATCGATGATGCCAAAATCACAAAAGACGGACCTGTTGTAGGCGGCAACAAGTTAAAAATGGGCTTGCCGATAGTTTTAGAAGGGTTTGATTACAGGTTCGGCGGAACAATTGTTAACGTAAGAATTTTGAGTGATGAAGATATGGCTATTATCAAGCAAATGCTTATGGATGCCAAAAGAACACAAAAAGCTGAAAAAGATAAAGACAAAGCAGCTGCGCCGGAAATTAAAGAACAGGCTCAGCCAAAAGAAACAGTAAAAAAGAAATAACAATAAAAAGTGAATAAAAATGATAATAGAAAGTAAATTACTGGAGTTAAAGAACAGATATTACTCTTTTTTTCAAAATAAATTAGAGAATGTCGTTAGTAATAGCCGGATATTGGAGAAGATAGATGAGATAATTCTGTTATTTATCGGCTTAACCCTCTTTGTATCGTCATTTATGCCCAGCGAGCATATAGCTGTTTTTGCGATAGCAATAGTGCTGCTCACTCTTGTAAAATTGCATACAAAACGCGGTGCAAAAGTCGTTATGACAGGGTTTGATGCAGCGCTTAGTGTATATTTTATTATATGCCTGATAAGTACAATAAATTCAACGTTACTTCCGCAGAGTATCCACGGCTTTTTAAAAACAGTTATTTATATTTTTTATTATTTCTGTGCGGCAAATTATTTTCAAACAAATCAGAGTAAGATAAAATATGTATTTTTACTGATTTCCTCTCTGTGCTGTATGGAAGGGGTAATTGCTCTTGTGCAAAATTGCGCCGGCGTTGAACAAATTTCTACCTGGCAGGATTCAAGGTATATAAATCCCGAAGATGCAATCGCTCGTGCATACGGAACATTAAAGCCGTATAATCCCAATCTGCTCGGCGGTTATCTTGTTTGTTCCATTCCTTGTATTATCGGGACTGCAGCATTAATGCTTGTAAAAAAGCACTACAAATCTCTGTTGATTTCAGTTGCTGCGTTTTTAATTTCTGCTCTTGCCGTATTTGTAACAGGTTCAAGGGGTGCATATTTGGGGCTGGGCGCTATTGTTGCAGGTCTTATAGTTCTTGTGACAATAGTCATAAATACTGATTTTAAAACACAGGAAAAATTAAAATCCATATGGCATAAGGTAGTTGCTGCGTTGTGCGGCGCTTTTGTGCTGCTTCTTATTGCAGTGCCTAAGATAACTAAAAGAATTTTGTCTATATTTATTTTAAGAGGAGATTCTTCAACTTCATTCAGAATGAATGTTTATCATTCCTCCTGGCAGATGTTTTGCGACAACTGGCTGCTGGGGATAGGTGCCGGCAATCAGACTTTCCGCGAGATATACGGACTTTATATGCTGACAGGTTACGATGCATTGAGCACTTATTCCGTGCCGTTAGAGATTGCTGTTGAAGCCGGAATCTTTGCATTGATTGCCTTTGTGGTTTTCTTGTTATGGTTTATTTATGATGGTTACAAATTTATAACAAACAATGATAGTACAAACAGCTTAGCCGATAAGGTAATAGTTTGTGCAGCAATATTAACAGTTCTGGGTGTGATGATGCACGGAATGTTTGATACAATATACTTTAGACCGCAGGTGCAATTTGTTTTCTGGACTATGATTGCTATGGCGTCATCTGTTGTTAATAAAAGATTAATTGAGAATAACGAGGTATAAAAATGAATCTGGCAAAGAGAATAGCATTAACTGTAGTTGCTATAATCGGTTTTCTTACTTCTTTAAAACTTGCATTGATATACTGGGATGCTAATTTTAACCCTTATGCACTCCCGAGCTTTTGTTCAATAAATGAACTTATAGATTGCGACGGTGTTGCCAAGACTTCGCATTCACAGTTCTTTGGTATACCTCTGGCATTCTGGGGACTGTTTTTATACTTTGTGTTCCTGTTTTTCTCATATGTGGATAAGATTAAAAATATAGAGATTAAAGGCTTTAGAATTTTTGCATATTTCGATGTTTTTAAAAATCCCGAAGCCTATATGTGTGCTCTTGGCGAAATTGCATTTTTAATTTCAATCTCTCTGGCATGTCTTTCCGTATTTGAGATTCAAAAAATTTGTATATTATGCTTTTTTACATATTTTCTAAATCTGCTGCTTGCAATAATAGCAAAACCAAAAGGCGAAAATCTTTGGTCTGTTATTGTTATTAGTGTTAAAGACTTGATAGACGGATTAAAAGTAAAAAGATATGCTATCTTGTTTAGTGTACTTGTAATTGCGGCTATCGGATTATTATCATATACAACGGTCAGTGATGTGCTTGCACCTCAGGTAAAAATGCAGAAAGAATTTTCTAAAAAAGCCGGTGATTACGGAAGCGTAAGCGGCAATGTCCTCGGCGATGAAAAGGCTACTGTTGTTGTCCACGAATACACTGACTATCAATGTCCGTTCTGTTTTGTGCTTAATACTATGATGCACAGAGCTGTGAGTGAATTAAAAAATCTTAAAGTTGTACATCATAATGTGCCGCTGGATATGGAATGCAATCCGATGATGAAACAGCAAATGCATCCTGGTTCTTGTATGCTTTCAAGATATGCTATTGCTGCGGGTTTGCAGGGAAAATACTGGGATATGAATAATCTGCTTTTTGATAAAGAATTTGTTGATGAGGCAGATGTGCTTGCAGCCGCAAAAGAAATCAAAGGGCTTGATTTAGAAAAACTGAAAGCTGATGTTAACAGTGATAAGGTTAAAAATGAGCTTAAAAAAGAAATTGATGAGGCAATAAAAATCGGTATAGACGGAACTCCCGCAATAAGACTGAATATGGAAACCCATGTAGGGGTTATGCCGTATGAAGAATTAAAAGCAAAACTTATAAAGGCAGGGGCTGTTGAAAGATAATAGACCCAAAATATTGCTGCATGCCTGCTGTGCCGTTTGTATGGCATATCCAGTAGAAATGCTTAAAACCCTTGACAAATCAGGCTACGAACCCGTAGTCTGGTTTTATAATCCTAATATCTATCCCGAAATGGAATATCTTAGACGCCGGGATGAATTGATTCGCTATTGCGAGGAAAAGGGATACGAGTATTCTATAGGGGATTATGATACAGACAGATGGCGCGTATACATATCCGGGCTGGAGAATGAGCCGGAAAAAGGTGCAAGATGTAACAAATGCTTCGAATTCCGTCTGGACAGGGCAGCTCAAAAGGCCAAAGAGTCCGGTATTGAGTTTTTTACAACAACACTAACCGTCAGCCCGCATAAAGTATCAAAAAATGTTTTCACAGCCGGAAACAACGCTGCAGAAAAATACGGGGTTAAATTTTTGGCTGTGGATTTTAAAAAGCAAAATGGTTTTTTAAAAACTATGCAGCTGGCAAAAGAAAATAATTTTTACCGTCAACAATACTGCGGTTGCGAGTTTAGTATAAGAAAATCTTAAATACTTATTCTTATCCCGAACATCAGAGCTATGCCATTGCGTCCGCCGTTGCGTATCATTGTTTCAAAAAAGCCGGTAAATCTATCCCCCCATCTTTTTTGAATGCCTGCTCCGTATTGAACAAACGGTTCAACGGAAATATTTGGCAGATAAATGTCATTTGCCTGAAATTTTGCGTGGTCAATGACATTCCATACCATAGAAACAGCAATATACGGCTGTAAATAGTCTTTAAAATTGCCTATGAATTTTATTCGCGGCTCAAGCTGTAAAGCATGCAAAGGAGATGCGTTTATATGAACACCGGAAGATGTTGTGTAGTTGAATGTATTAATGAAAGAATACGATGCAAGAAAAGCCGGCTGTATAATAAGCCTCCGTTTAAAGGTTTCAAAATTATAGCCTGTCATCTGCGCAATACCTGTGTTCAACATAGAAAAATTATCATTCCCAGTATTTGTGGAAGCTTCGGCGGAAGTTGCCCCTATGTTCGCTGTCCAGGCTGAAAACAACTTTCCTTTATAAAAAACTGTATCCAGTCCGATTAATCCGCCGTTATTATATATACTGTTGTCCTGCCAGGCTTGATGTGAACCGTTATAAGCCGCATATGCTCCATATAAAGCATACCAGCCGTTTTTTTTAAGCTTTTTTAATCCGCTTTCAGCTCCCACAAGGCTTCCGTAACTAACGTTAGAAACATCAGGTCCTCTTCTTAAGGATACGTTTTCAAAAGTAGAATACGGTTTAAACCAGATGCCTGTTCTTTGTTCAGGCATTAAAAAAGGAGAGTAGGTAAAATTTTTGTCAGAAGTTACTAATTTATTACAGAAATTATAAGATGTTTTAACATCAGGCGGGGAAATCATAACCATATCAAGATTTGCAAATATATTACGGTAAGTATCAATCTGTGTAAGATAACCTGCAAGCTGGGCGGCAATAGGAGCTGCCAGTATAGCGGAATTAAATCCGCCTCTTGTAAAATTAAAATATCCGTTAGACGAATCATAGCTGGCTCTGTAATCATATATAGAAGTATGCAGGGTTGACGGAGTATATTTAACGGAATCTTTTAAAATACTGTCAGTAAAAGGTATAGATATTTCTTTTCCCTCAGGTGCCCCGTGCAGAGCAAGATTACGAACAAACAAATCACCGCTGCCGCTCAGCGAATCAGCTGATATGGTATCCATTGTTTTTGTGTTAAAGTTAACATCCGCATAAATATTTGTTGTTCCGTTTAAGCTCAAATTGTGAAAATTAACATTGTTAATTTCATTGTTAACCATATTAAAATTAACGTTATTAGAAAAATTTGTGTTCTGGGCATTAAAATAGCTGCTGTTTGCTAACAAATTGACTGTTCCGCCCGTGAGATTAAAAGTACCGGTATAATTGTCGTTTTTTCCGCCGAGATTTAGTACTCCGCTGTCGTTTTTGCTGACAGTGCCGCTGCCGTTTATGCCGCTTAAAATATTTGTAGTTCCGCTTCCGTTAAATTCAACAACCCCGCTGTCAGTGTTGTGTATGTCGTTTAGTTCTCCGTTTTTATCATAATTATCTTTTAATGTTGAGTTTTCTATTGAGAGCCGGCCCTGATTATAAACAGCACCGCCATCAGATATTGCAGCAGAAGAATCAACACGGTTGTTTTCTAAAAGAGAGTTCATTATTTTAGTGTTTCCGTTTGTATCATTATATATAGCTGCCCCGTCTGCATAGTAAGATGACTTTACCGTGTTATTTCTGAAAACGGAATTGTTTACTGTTAAGTCTGCATTGTTATATATTGCACCGCCGACAGCAGGAGCTGTAGAAGAGCCATCGGCTGCATTGTTTTCAAAATTTGCACCGTCTATGGTCATTGTGCCTACGTTATATAAAGCGCCTCCATATACAAGCATTGCATTGTCACCCAGTACATTGTTATTTTTAAAGCTTGTATTATTGATTGTTATATTACCGTTATTAAAAATAGCTCCGCCATGGGGAACAACTGTGCCGTATGCATAGTTATCTATAAAGGTCGAGTTGTTGATTGTCATACTTGCAACATAGACGCTGTCTCTATATCCGTTGGCTATTGCACCGCCATAGGAAGATGCTCCGTAAGTATAATTTTTTTCAAAAACCGTAGAATCAATGTCAACACTGCCGCCGCTTAAGTTGTATAATGCACCTGCTACACCAAAATTTTGTCCTGCCGCATCAACAAAGTTTTCGCTAAATGTTGAATTGTGAATATCTGTATGTCCACCGTCATTAAATATTGCACCGGCAAATGTTGAACCTTGATAATATTGACCTTTACAATTTCTTATCCCTACATCGTTAAATGTACTGTCCTGAGTCAAAACAAAACCGCCAAAGTCATCATTGCCGTTTATATAGTAATTGTTTCCGTCAAAAGTCACATTATATCCTTCAAAATGACGCCCGATTGTTTCATCTGAGCTTAAATTATTACTAAAAATAAAGACATCTCCGTCTTTAGCTTCTGTGTTAATCAACTGCTGAAATGTGGATATATTTATATCATTTGCAAAAACTTGAGATTGGATTAAAAATACTAAAAATAAAATAAATATAATCTTATAATTTTTCATAAGATTATATTATTTTTTTATAAAGTTAATACTATTAATCTATCAGGCAAAAATGTTGTATACACATATCCTAGCCATTTATAATGCCGGCAACAGCTTCTGCTATCTTTTTATGAGAAGCAACATCGTAGTGCAAACCGTCAATTTCAGAAGTTGTGACAATGCTGTTTAAATCCAGAAAGCGGCAATTGTGTTCTTTTGCAATCTTTTCGTATATATTACAAATAATTTTTGATTTTTCTATAGATGTTTCATCAAACATCTGTGCAAAAAAACTATTTAAAATATTTTTGGTTATAACAGATGGTCCGAGTATTAATATTTTTGTATTAGCAAATTTCTTATGAATATTTTCAACCAAATACAACATCCCCTGTTCAAATGTTGATGCATCCGCTTTATACAAAAACTGGGTATCGTTTATGCCCAGAGCAAGTATTGCCCAATCAGGTTCATTGCATTTTTCCAAACATTTACAAAAATAACCGCATCCGCTTTGTTCAAATCCTGCAGGGTTTTTAAAGTACAGGGTTCTGTTGTTGCAGCCTTCTTCCAATACTTTATACCCGCTGCCTAAAATATCGGAAAGTATTGCGCTCCAGCGTTCATTTTTTTTATAACGCGAGCCGTCAGCGGGATTAAATCCGAAAGTGTTGCTGTCACCGTAACAAAGAATATATTTCACAGCTAAATTTCCATATATTTTAGATTCGGTGCAACTTTAAAATCAGCTTCTACCGTATTTTTTATATCGTCAATACTAAACATCGGATTTATTTCTATCAAAACAAGCCCGTCTTTAGAAATATCAAAAACGCATCTTTCGGTAATTATTGTGTCCACCTCTTTGTATGCAGTCAAAGGAAGGGTACATTTTTTTACTATTTTAACCTGACCTTTGGAAAGGTGTTCCATTGCAACAATAACCTTTTTAGCACCGACAACAAGATCCATCGACCCGCCCATGCCGGGAACCATCTTGCCGGGAATCATCCAGCTTGCGAGGCTGCCTTCTTCGTCAACCTGAAGCGCTCCTAATACTGTAGCGTCTATATGTCCGCCTCTCATCATGGTAAATGCCATTTGAGAATCATAAAAACAAGCGCCCTTTTTTGCCTCAACATATCCGCCGCCTGCGTTAATAATACGCGGGTCAATATTGTCTTCTTTTTGCTTTTTACCTACTCCTAACAAACCATTTTCAGATTGGAAAATTACATGCATATCTTCTGGAACATAATTTGCAACCTCAGTAGGCAAGCCGATACCGAGTGTTACAACATCGCCTTCTTTAAACTCTTTTGCTGCTCTTTTGGCAATGATTTCTCTTATTTTTTCTTTTGTAAGTTCTGTATTATATTCTTTTTCCATTGTTAAGACCATATGTGATTCTCCAACAGTTAAGAGTCTTGTTTTACTACAATATAATCAATAAATAATCCGGGAATAACAACTTCATTCGGGTCAAGGCAATCAACAAGCTCGTCTGCCTGTACAATCACCGTATCAGCGGCTGTAGCCATAACGGTATTGAGATTTCTTGTTGTTCCGTAATACGCAACATTGCCGAATTTATCAACCTTTGTTCCGTAAATCAAAGCAAAGTCAGCGCCTATAGGCTCTTCAAAAATAAATTTTTTACCGCCGATTTCCATGGTTTCTTTGCTTTCTTCAAGGATTGTATTAACCCCTGTCGGAGTCAGCACTCCGCCCAGACCTGTACCGTGAGCCCTGATTTTTTCAATCAATGTACCCATTGGCACAAGCTCAACATCAAGTTCTCCTGAGTTCATCTGTCTTCCGGTTTCGGGATTTGTACCTATGTGCGATGTTATCAGCCTTTTTACCTGCTTGTTAACAATAAGTTTGCCTTTATCCACATCGGGGTAAGATGTGTCGTTGGATATCACCGTTAATTTTGAGATATGACTGTCAGCAAGCTCGTCAATCAGTTTATCAGGAGCACCGCAGCTTAAAAAACCACCTATCATAACGGTAGAACCTTCTTCTATTAAGCTTATTGCCTGTTGTGCAGATAAAATTTGTTTCATAATTCAATACTTTACAAATATTCTAGTACAAATATCTGCTTTATTATATAAAAAATCAGAAAAATAACAAAATTATTTACATTTGCTTTCTTGAAAATGCACATTGCGATATCCGATACCCGCTCTGAAACCGGAGATTGAATATAAAATCGGCAAAGCCGGTTCAATCCATTTTAAACCGGATAACACAGCAACTGTTGCAATATCATCAACATGCAGTCCTACATCCAGAGCTTCGGGCTTTCTGCCCGAAGCAGACGCATTTTTGAAAAGAGGATCAATACATTTTTTACCGATAAAGTTTGCTATACAGTTTCCTCCGACAATTCCGGTTGCTGTAATACCGCATATCATACCTGCAGCACGGGCTGATTTGTTTTTTATTTTAAACTTTTCCATAATCCCGAGAGCCGCTCCTGCTCCTACATTGCACAAAAATATGTTTGCAAGAAACTGGTAAGCGCCTTCTTTTATTTTGTCCGGAAGTTTTTTCTTCCATTGTTTATCGGTCAGGGCATCTCCGATTACTCCTCCAGTTACTCCGCCGGCTACAGGCATTAATCCCATTAAAGAAAGATATTTAATCTCTTTAAAAATTTCTTTTGATGTAATATTTTCCGGCTCGGGGATAAATTTGTTAAAAAAGTCTCTGCCGTTTTTTGTTTTAGACAAATTTTCATCCAGCAGTTTTATTTCTGTGGGGGATAAAATTTTGTTTTTTGCTTTTTCAAGCACTTTGGCGGTTTTCGAAAGGAGTTTTTTATCAGCTGTTTTAATAAAATCATCAATCAAAGCAGCCTGCTTTATTCTGTCAAAATGGGGCTTTCTTCTCAACAACAAAGCGCTGATACCCGTTAAAGATAAGACGGACATGAGCCTTATGGCGGTATCTTTCTTTTTACCTCTCGGAGCATCAACAACCTGTTTTGCTCCGTACAAACCCATGCCCGTTGTTAATAGTAAGGGTACTTTATCAGCAAAATCTGATACCAATTTGGGTTGGTCCAGATATTTTCCGGCTATGCGTAAAATTTTCATATTATTTTTCCCAATTATGTTTATATTTCAAAACAATGTTCGCAACCACAAACATTGTGCGCAAAAAATTTTAACTGCTGTTATTTACAAAATCAATCAGAGCTTGAAAAGCCTTTTCAGAAAGCACGTGCTCAACACGGCAGGCGTTTCCCTGAGCCTCTTCTTCATCAAGGTTCAGAGTATTTTTAAAAAAGCTATATAAAATTTTGTGGCGCTCTATAACATTTTTTGCAGCAGCCTCACCGGATGGTGTTAAAGACAAAATTCCGTAGCGGCTGTAGTTGACAAGATGTTTTTGAGCAAGAGTCTTAAGAGCTTCTGTCACAGAAGAACGTCCGACGCCCAGTTTTTTTGATATGTCAATAGCTCTGACACCGTTTTTCTGGGTATAGATTTCATATATAGCTTCAAGATAGTCTTCAAGACTTGATGAAATATTTTTACCTTTGAATTCTTGCATAGATAAATTGTATGGCATGCCGAACAATTTGTCAAGAAAATATAAATTACAATTGTTTAAATTTTAGTTTTATAGGACTTGAATAAATATCAAAATTTGTTATAATCTAAATAGTAATTGTTATTACTTAGGAAAGTGTATGAATAAAGAATCATACTTAAAAGCAAAAGTTGAAGAACTTAAAGAAGCTTGTCATACAAAAGGAATGAGGGTAACACCGCAAAGGATAGCAATATTTAAAGAAGTTGCAAAATCCTGCAAACATCCGGATGTAGAAACTGTATATGAAGCTGTAAAAGATAAAATGCCTAATGTTTCTATGGATACCGTGTATCGAACCCTCGCTTCTCTTGAAGAATTGGATATGGTTTTCAGAGTAGACAACCAGCTTCCAAAGGCTAGATTCGACGCTGATAAAACTCCTCACAGTCATTTTATTTGCACACAATGCAACGAAGTATACGATATATTTTTAGAACCTGACGAAAAAATTAATATACCCAAAAATGCAAATAAATATGGTAAAATAAAAGACGTCAATGTTCAGATTAGAGGAATCTGCAACAAATGTTTAGAAAAACTCAGTAAATAAGGAGAACCAGATGAAAAAGTTTGTATGTAATGTATGCGGATATGTATATGATCCGGCAGAAAACGATAATGTAGCTTTCGAAAATTTACCTGATGATTATGTTTGTCCGCTGTGCGGAGTGGGTAAAGAAGATTTTTCACCGGAAGAATAAAATCACAACAGATAAATAATCTAAATAAACAATGGAGAGAGGGACAGCTAAAATAAACTTAAAGCCGTCCCTTTATATTTAAGAAAAGGAGCGAATATGGAATTAAAGGGCAGTAAAACAGAAAAGAATTTAATGGAAGCGTTTGCAGGAGAATCCCAGGCTCGTAACAAGTACACTTATTACGCATCACAAGCAAAGAAAGAAGGTTACGTGCAAATATCAAAGATTTTTGAAGCAACAGCAGATAACGAAAAAGAACATGCAAAACTCTGGTTCAAACTTCTTCATAACGGACAGATTGCTGATACTATGACGAATCTCGAAGATGCAGCTAACGGCGAAAACTACGAATGGACACAAATGTATGCACAATTTGCAAAAGAAGCCGAAGAAGAAGGCTTTAAAGATATAGCATTTCTGTTTAATAAGGTAGCCGAAATTGAAAAGCACCATGAAGACAGATACAAAAAACTGCTTGAAAACCTTAAAAACGGAAAAGTTTTTGAAAAAGAAGAAGAAGTCGAATGGGAATGTGCAAACTGCGGCTTTAGACATAAAGGGGTAAAATCAGTTGAAGTATGTCCTGTTTGCAAACACCCGAGAGCATATTTCTTTATGACTGCAAAAAACTATTAAAAAGTATTTAAAACACTCGCAACTCAAGAAAAAATAAACACAAGACCTATGCCCTGATATATTATCAGGGCTTTCTTTTATAAATAAAAACTTAATTACTCTTTTTGGGTACTTTTAGCAGGAATCCAAACGGAATTAGTATAAAAGCAATCAATGCAAACATCTCAAACACATCTACATAAGACATAAGCTTTGCCTGAGCGAGCATTTGTTTGTACAATAGCCCGCCGGCTTTGTGTGTTGCATAATTTGAGGCAAATTGCATAAAATGTCCCGCCATAGAATGCATTCTTGTTTGAAACGCAAGGTTGAAGTTTGAAAGGTTGTGTATAAGGTATGTCTGATGCACCTGTGACAATCTGGCAACAAGTGTTGATGACATAGAAACAACAAACGCTGTCATTACACATTTGCACAAACTGTGCAGCCCTGCACCGTTAGACAGTTCTGTTTTTGGCAAAGTACCCAATACCAAACCCGATACCGGAATAAAAACAAGTATTACACCGATACCCATTAAAATGTTAGGTATGATAACATAATCAAAAGATATGCCGAGGTTTAAGTTAGCATACATTATTGTAGAAAGCCCCAGGAAAAAGAACCCTGTTGCTATCAAAATTCTGTTATCCAAAAACTCAACCATCGGACCTATAATCATCAGCATAATAATACAGGAAAATACCCTCGGCGCTAAAGACATACCGCTAAGCATAGCAGTGTAGCCCATAAGACTCTGCAAAAAGCTCGGTAAAAGAACAATAGTTACATAAATAATCATGTTTACGGATGACCCGAGAATAGTTCCGATAAAAAAGTTTTTATCTTTAAAAATACGAAGGTTAACTATCGGGCTGTGGTATTCCAACTCCCAGATTATAAAGAAAATAAATGAGAATAAAGAAATACCTGCAAGCCAGCATATCCATGTGCAGTCAAACCAGTTGTACTGTTGTCCTTTATCCAGTACAATCTGCATTGACATAAGCCATAACACAAGTGAAATAAATCCGATATAATCAACTTTATCCGGTTTTACTCTGTTTTTTATTTCAGAAATATTGCAGTGAACAAGCACTACAGAAAATATCCCGACGGGAATATTTGCAAGATAAATCCACTGCCAGGCGGAATTGTCAACAATAAATCCTCCGAAAGTCGGACCCATAATCGAAAATACCATTACGGCAAGCGCAAACAGAGCCATTGCCTGACCTCTTTTGTTATAAGGGAAACTTGCAATCAATATTGCCTGCGAAATCGGCATCATAGGTCCGCCGCCTATCCCTTGGATAAGACGTCCGACAACAAGGAAGTTCAAGCTGGGCGCAAAAGCACAGATGATTGAGCCTATGGTAAATATTGTAATAAATACTTTTAAGAACATTACCCTGCCCATGTAATTTTCCAGCCAGCCTGTGAGCGGAATAAGGATGGCATTTGCTATCATATAAATTGTGATAACCCAGTTTGCCTCATCTACAGTAGAGCCAAAATACCCTGCAATATAAGGTATTGCTACGTTTGTTGCAGACGTTGCAAGCATTGCAAACGAGGTCGGCAGCAGGATTGTAAAAGCTACCAGCCACAGAGGTGCTTCTTTAGGCGTTTTTATTTTCGGCAGCGGATTGCCTGTTTGTGTTACGGCTTCGGTAGTGGTCATCTAAGCACTTCCTTATCTGACTTTAACTTCCGGCACAACTGACATGCCGGGGACTATGTTGTAGTTTGAAATATCTTCTTCAAATACAATTTTTACCGGCACTCTTTGTACAATTTTTACATAACTTCCTACAGCGTTTTCCGGCGGGAACAAACTGGCTTTTGCACCTGTTGCACGCTGTATGCTGTCGACTTTGCCTTTGAATTTTTTGCCAGGATATGTATCGATTTTTATTGTTACGGGCTGTCCGGGTTTCATATAAGTGAGCTGTGTTTCTTTAAAGTTAGCAACAACCCATACCTTTTGCGGAACAATGGCAAACATAGGCTGTGCTGTTTGAAGATAGTTGCCTAATTCTACTGTTCTGTTTGTAATAAGCCCGTCTTGCGGAGCATAAATCTTTGTATAAGACAGATTCAATTCATCAGTTTTCACCTGTGCTTCAAGCTTTTCTATATCGGCAAGAGAAGCTTCTTTTTTTGCTTTTGCGCTATCAAGCATTGCTTTTGCGGCTCTCTGGCGTTCAATAGCAGAGTTGTGGTTTGATTTTGCAACGGTCAGCGCTGTTTTACTTGAGTCATAATCCTGTTTTGAAGCTATACCTTCTTTGTACATAGCTGAATATCTTTTAAAATCTTTTTTTGCAAAATCAAGTTTTGAAGTTGTTGATGCTATGTCGTGAGCAGATTCTTCCAGACCCGATTCTGATCTTGTTATGTCTTTCTCTGATATGTTCAGTGCAGCTTTAGCCTGTGCAAGTTGTGCTTTGGACTGGGCAAGTTTTGCTTCATAGTCGTTCGGGTCGATGACAATAAGTAAATCACCCTTTTTGACAGGTTTGTTATCATCTATAAGCATTTGTATAACAGGTCCTGATACCCTCGGAGCTACGGAAACTATGTGTCCTTCTACAAAGGCATCATCCGTTGACTGAAAGTGCAATGCGTGCACCATAAAGTAGATACCTGTAAGGAAAAATATAAGAGCTGTTATTGCCGGTACAATAACTCTTTTCTTTTTGTAACTAGGGCGGTGGTCTTCGCCGTCGTCTTCCTCATCTTGGGTATCTGTTTGCGCCGGTTGGCTTTTTACATTTTCTTCTTCGTTTTGAATGTTGTCATTTTGTTTCGGTTGTTGGTTTTGATCCTCGTTACTCATGTATTATTCCTCTGATTGTCTTAAATTTGTAAAGTTACCTTTTCTTTCATATTTTTGAGCATTTGTTCAAGGATTTTTAAAGTTTTTTCAAGATCCTCTTCGCTTATGCCCTGCGTTGCAATTGCTCTTAAATCCCACATAGTCGGCTGAATTTTTTTTCGCATATCAATGCCGTCTCGGGTTACCGCAATTTTATAAACCTTTCTTTTGTTTACATCTTCCACTCTTTTAACCAGACCTTTTTCTTCAAGAATATTTATAATTCTTGTGACATTCGGTCTGTCTTTGTATAGGATTTCTGAAATCTGTCTTTGATAAAGCTCACCGCCGGAGTCCATGATTATGGATAAGACAAGATACTGTTCCGGCGTAATTTCGAACTTTTGCTGTGCATATTTTTGCAGAGACATTACTCTCCATAACACGCCTGTGGCAACCAGTATTGCACCCACTCTTTTATTTAACAGATTATTTGGTATTTTTGTTTCCTGCATAGTGTTATCTCATAATGAATCCGGAGATTCATGTTTTCAGAAAATATCTTGTATATTTAACAATTATTTATGGAAAAGTTGCACTAAAATATTTTCTTGTGTTATCATCATAACACAAGAATAAAAAATGGAAGATTAATTTTTATGAAGAAAACACTGACCGCATTAATAACACTTTTATTTGTCGTGCAAATTTTTGCACCGCTTGCTTCTACAAGTGCTCTGGCAAGAAAAAATAAAAATGAACAAAATGAAGAAGCGCTCCATACACAATACCTGAATCTAAGCTGGTGGGAAAAATACAATGACCCTGTTTTGACAGGATATTTGCAGGAGCTTTACGACAAAAACCACGATCTTAAAATAGCCGCTCTTAAGGTAAAAGAGGGCGAAAAAATGGTTAAAGTGTCGTTAGCTAACGAACTTCCTCAGGTGACTTTTGACGGAAACCTCGGAAGAGTAATGCGTTCAAGTAATCAACAATACGGAAGTATGCTTATCCCGAGCTATGCTCAATACGGTTATCAATTCCCGTTCACCGCAACATATGAGGTTGATATCTGGGGGCAAAACAGAATCAGAACCAAAAGTGTTGAAAAACAGCTGGATATTATCAGACAGGCTGAGCGTGCCAGCTATATTTCTTTAACATCTGCTTTTGCATCAACTTATTTTAATCTTGTTAAAACAGACAAACTTTTGGAAATCCAAAAGCAGATTGTTGATATCCAAACTGAGATTGCACAAAAAACGCAAAAGAAGTTTGATATCGGTTTGTGCAGTGTAAATGAAGTTATTGCAGAAGAGAAAATGCTGACAACACAAAAAGAGCTTTTGAATAATCTGGAACACACTCGCACAATTCTTGAAAACCAGCTCAAAGTTTATTTGTCCGATGACACAAAAACAATCGAGCGCACTGACTGCGACAACCTTGCTGTAATGCGCAACCTTCCTTTAAAAATGGACGGTACTGTTATTGAGCAGCGTCCTGATTACATACAGTCTGAGGACAATATCAAAAAAATCGGCTATGATGTGCGTGTTGCAAGAAAAGAATTTTTACCAAAGTTCATTATATACGGTCAAATCGGGCTGAATGCATATCATTGGGATAAGCTTTTCAATAATTATTCACAACTCGCTAATGTAGGTATTATGCCGTCTTTTGACCTGTTCTCTGGCGGAAGAAAAACGGCAATTTTAAAACTGCAAAAATACCGCTATGAAGAAGCAAGACATGAATATGAAAAAGCTGTACTTGCAGGTTTGCAGGAGGTTAACGACTCGGCTGCGCAATTGAAAACAGATCTCAAAAACTATGATGAGAGCGTAGAAAGATACAATCTTGAACATAGAAGATATGTTTTAATGGATCATAAGAATAAAATAGGCGCGGCATCCGACCTTGATTTACTCTACAACAAACAAACAGAGCTGATGACAAAAAGAGAAGAAGTCTCCAACAAAATTAACTGCCTTATATCTACAATAAGCCTTTATAAAGCAACAGGCGGACAGGACTTGTACTCTATTAAAGAACCCGAACAGCAGGAACCAAGCGAAAACATCTAGACTTGTTTTTATTATATCTTTTTTCCGTGGCGTCTGTACGGACCTGTCATAAGCGTGTCTGGTGTTTGCGCTGCTTGTTTTTGTTCTTCAATAAAGGTGGCAAGTTTTTTTGATCTGTTTTTTCTAGCCTGCTCTACATTGAGCCTGCTTGTATCAATTATTATTAAACCTTCGGATTCATCACCCAGCGGCTCTTTTATGTCGTTAGGCCATGTGTCATAGTCATCAAGGTATCCTTGATTGATGAAATCACAGATTTCATCAATCTGATTCTGCGTGTTTTGCGGCATTTGCGGATGTTTTTCAATAAACTCATCATATTTTTGCGTCATTCTTTCGTGGTTGCATTTTCCGCAGAGATAGATATAGTTTTTCTTATCGCTTTCTCCGTTATCTCCTTTTCTGTGCTGGGGTTTTACGTGTTCTTTTGTGTTTCTTAAACGTTTTACAAGAACTTCCACAAGTTTATTAGAACCTCGCGGAGCATATTTTACTATAAAAGCGTTTGCATCGTTTTTTGAATCCGGCAAACTCTCCAGTCTTTTCATAATCAAATCAGCGACAGGTCTGTCTGTCGGAGTTTCAAAAGGCATCGGGGCGAGTGCATTTGCAAAAAGGTCTATTACACGCTGTCTTTTGTGCAATATGTCAGAACTTTCGTTATTAAAAATACGGTAAGACTGATTTAATGCATTGTTTGCTCTTTTTGCGTACTGTGGACTGAGCTGCTGTATGAGCGGTGTAACTTTTTTCAGTTTCGCATTTTGTTTTTTCTGCAGTTTGATAAGATAGTATTCCCTAATCTCCGGTGTTGTGAGGATAGTTTTTATGGACTCTGTAGGATGCATTTTTGCCAGCATTTTTAATTCCTGAAAAACAGCTGCTTCTGTCTTTTGAAAATCAGGATTTAGTTTTTCTATTTCATCAACAAGGTAATCTATATTATGCGTTACAACTCTGCATCTGTCCCTTAGTTCAGCCAGAGCTTTGTATTGAGCTTTTGAGTTATTGCGTCTGTAATTTGTAACCTTTTCCGTCTGCATTAACTCATCCATATTCATATCTTTATGTTTATTTGCTTCATTTTTGATAAAGGAATATGCTCTTTGCATAGGAAACGGCTGTTCTTTTAATTTGAAGTTTTGCTCGTATTTGATTTTCTCAAGTGCAATATAAGCCGGAAAATACACTTTTCTGTCCATAAATTTTTGCACATCGGAATTTTTTAACATACGCCTTCCGCAGCAAGCACAGTGAAGCTCCAGTTCTCTTGGGTCATGAACAAAAGGCGAACCCTGCAAAGACGGTGCACGTTTAAAAGATACAGTATCTGTCACAGCCTGCGAATGGATTTTTGCAAGCGGCAGCGAAAACATTGGCTGCGGCTTGGCATTTAGCGCGGGTGTATAATTGGTTTTATAAAATAATCCTGAATGTATTGGCGTTATATTCATATTGCTTTAATATCCCTGATAATATTTTTTTGTTATTTTGTAACCCTTTATTAATTTTTTATTAAATAAGAAGAAAGGGACACCGAACCGGTATCCCTTTTTTATAAACATATTATGAAATATCCCATCTTCCGCATGTGCCGCCCCATCTGGCGATGATATTACCCTTGATATCTTTGATATCTTTCGGGTGCTCGGCAGGCATTTCGCCCTCCACTATCGTAATAACCTCGCAGTTGTTGGAACATCCGTTGCACTGGTTTGTTATGGAGTTAAAGTGCATGTTCCCGACTTCCCAGCCTTTAAACTTGGTTTTGTTGTCGGTGTACTGGTGGTTTTCCATTGCAAGAAGCGCAGCACCGATAGCCCCCATTGTCTGGTGATTGTCAGGTACAACGATTTTTGTACCGAGAGCTTCTTCAAAAGCCTTAACCATGCCGGAGTTTGTTGCAACTCCGCCCTGGAATGATACAGTAGGCAAAAGCTCTTTACCCAGCGCAAGGTTGCTTAAGTAGTTTCTTACAAGCGCCTGACAAAGCCCGTATAATAAGTCTTCTACAGGATAGCCGAGCTGCTGTTTGTGTATAAGGTCGCTTTCCGCAAAAACACCACAGCGTCCTGCAATACGTGCAGGGTTAGTTGATTTTAAAGCGGTAGCGCCGAACTCCGCAATAGGAACATTCAATCTGTTAGCCTGCTGGTCAAGAAAACTTCCCGTACCTGCAGCACAAACTGTGTTCATAGCAAAGTCGGTAACAATACCGTCTCTTAAAATGATAATTTTACTGTCCTGTCCGCCGATTTCAAGAATAGTTTGAACCCCGGGGACATAGGTGCTTGCAGCAACGGCATGAGCCGTGATTTCGTTTTTAATAACGTCAGCCCCGACAAGAGCACCGGCAAGGTTTCTACCGCTGCCTGTTGTACCTACGCCCTGAATATTATATTCACAAATAGCTTTGTTTAGCAGTTCACGCATGCCGGTTTGTACAGCTATAACAGGCTTCCCAGAAGTTCTGAGCATATAACTGTCAACGTACTTGCCAGTCTCGTCAACAAGTGCAAGTTTTGTTGTAACCGAGCCTACGTCAATCCCTAAATATACATTTAACGACATTTTTTCCCTCTCTCTTACCAATTAAATAATAAATAAAACATAGCGGGATTTCAAACTTTATTTTTATGTCCGAAAATAATATAATTATTTAGTAATCAGGAATAGATGAGGTTAGTATGGATTTTTCAAAAGGAGTATTGTTTGACCCGGGGTATTCAAAGTTTTTGATTCCGTTTGCCCAAAACATTGATGCAGCGCATAATATGCTGTTTTCAATAAAAGCACCTCATCAAAGAAAGTTTAAGTTCCAGATTGTGTACCCGCAGCTTTTAAAATTGCTTGAGCAGACAGTTTCTTTTTATCTGGGATGTCTTTTGTGGGCAACTTTTATTACACAAAATTTTAAAGATGCTCCGAAAGAAATACTGGACAATTCTTTTTTGGGCAAGAGCGTTGATGCAGAGGCAATGCTTTTTGAAGTGAATTATGCAATAAATTATATTGATAAACTTAAAAAAGATTGCCAATATTACCTCGGCAAAACCTGTAATATTCCTGCTGACTGGGCTGAAGTTATGCAGGTGTATAAAGATTTTTTGACAACAAACAACTTTCTTGTGAACGCAAAAACAACTGCTGATATAAAACTTCCCCCGCAAATAAAAATTCCCTCGGAAAACGAACTTCAAGAAATTTTGGATATTATTGAAAAAGTTACAAAATCAGGCGAGCTTAAAGAACTGTTTAAGGTAAAGAAGTATATTCTTTAAAACTCGGTGACTCAAAAACGTGATACTAAGTAACGCAGGGCGGATTTATCAATCCGCAGAACCCTTGTTTTCAGATGATCATTAGAATCAAGAATCAAAGATTCTTCATATTTGTGCAGAAGGACAAAAACAAAGACTTATGCTAGAATGACGTAAATAGCAACAGAATAGCCGTCACTAGCTTGTACAATTATTAAGTTTTGTAACAAAAATATATACTTTGTGAATACAGAGTATATTCTTTGTTTTTATATATATAAGTGTATTAAGTAAGAAACGCAGGTGGTAAAATGGGTAGCAATCCATTCGCAATTACGTCAGAAGATTTATTAAAACGTCAACAGGGTGTACAAGGTACTGGTGATTCCGGTAAAACCGAGAACACAAAAGAAACTCGTGAAGCACAAGAAACTCAAAAGCTAAAGTCTACGGATGTTTATTCTTTGGCAGGACAAAACGGCGGGTCCATGGCGACCACAAACGGTGTGTTCGAAAACTACGACGGGTTTACGCGCAGTACAACAGCAAATTCTCAAGAAGCACAGGATATACAAGAATGTAAATCTGCAGATGAAGAAGGTAAATCTGCTAAATCTGATGCAGAAAGTGCAAAAACTAAGGCAAATAAAGCAACAGAAACTGCAGAAGATGATGTAAAACAAATGCAAAAACTTACAAAACAAAATAAAAATAAAGAAAAACAAGCTACTGCTGCAGTAGAAAAGAATAATTCAGAAACAGACGCACTTAAAGCCGAAAACCAAACTTTAGCTAGTGATGCTAATAGTTTAAATGATGAAATAGCCGCATTAATGGCAGAAGACGGTGAAGAATATACTCCGGAAACTATTTCTGCTGATGATGAAGCTCCGGCTGCTCAAGCCCAACAGGAACAAAACCAAGCTCAAGGTGCTCAACAAGCACAAACAACAGCTAATGCAACTCAACAAGCACCAAGTAGTGGTAGTTCTGGAGGAGAAGCTGGAGGAATGGCATCAGGAGGATTTGGTTCAATGACCGGTGGATTTGCAATGAATTCATTACCGTCTAATGGCGGTGCTGATTATGCTCCAACCTCCATAACAGCAACATCCGCAAAAAATAGTGAAAATGCTAAACAATCAGGACAAACACAGAAAAACCAAAATCAACAACAGGCAGCAAATAAGCAGGCTGCAGGAGCAAATTCTTCAGCCAACTCATTAAAATCATTTGGCAGCAATCTGGTTCAATCAAAAGGTAAAAATGCTGATAAAATACAAGATTTGCAATCTCAAGTTGAGTCCAAAAAATCGTCAATGGGAATTAACACAAGCAAGATTGCATCTATGAGAACATCCAGTAAAAGTATTATAGCTAATGCAATGGCATTTGCTTCTAAAACCCAATCTACAGGTAATACCAAGAAGGCTGCAAACCAAGATGGTCAAAAAGCAGCTCAGACAGCACAAACAATTGGCGCAGTTACAACTACAACAGGCGGCGTAGTAACAGCAACAGGTGTTGCAGCGCAAGCATTTGCGTGGACATTCATTCCTGGTAAAACTACAGAAATGATTGGTATTGCAACAACAACCGCCGGCGGAGCAACTACATCAGCTGCAACAATAGCACAAGGCAAAACATCAGAAGGTGTACAACAAGCAGGGCAAACAATTAGTTCCGCTCTTACAAGCAGCGCTATGCTGAAAAAGTCAGGATCAACATTGTCTTAAAATTAAAAATAATTCTACTTAATACACTAATAATCAAACATCTAACCTAAAACGTTAGATGTTTTTTTTATTTTCTGTACATCTTCCAGAAAACAAGCCCCGACAACACCGGAAAAATCACCCAGCTGTGCTTTTTTAAACTGTATTTTAGATGCAGGCACAGGCAGGGCTTTTGTTTTAGCTTTGGTTATTGTTCTTTCGTAAAATTCATCTACAGCTTCAATCAGCCCGCCGCCCAAAACGATAAGCTCGGGGTTGTAAAAATTAATTATCGTTGCAAGCCCGTTAGACAGGTAATCCGACGCTTCAAAAAGAATTTGTGTAATAAGTTCGTCTTTATGTTCAAGCGATTTGCGTATCATTTTAGAGCTTATTGCTTTGTCATCGCGCATAAATTCAGTAATAACAGACGCTCTTCCTTTTTTCAATGCCCCCATTATCCTTGCTTCTATAGCGCTGCGCGATGCATAAGCTTCCAGACATCCGTTAGAGCCGCAGCCGCACGGACGTCCGCCGGCATCAACGATAATATGTCCTATTTCTCCTGCCGTGCCTGTTGCACCGTGGCGCACGCTGCCGTTTTGTACTATTCCCGAGCCTATACCCGTACCGACAAAGATACATACAAAGTCATCACATCCCTTGCCGGCGCCGAATTTCATCTCACCAAGAGTCGCAATCTCTACGTCATTGCCTAAAAAAACAGGTACATAAAATTCTCTTTCCAATATAGCTTTAAGATTCAGGTTTTCGCAGTTGAGGTTAGGCGCAGAAATTAACACTCCCCGCTCTCTGTCAACTTGCCCGGGTGCACCTATTCCGATTGAGTCAATTTGTGCTATATCAAAATGCGAGCTTTCTAAAAGTTCGTTTACAGACAGTTTTATTTTTTCAACTATAGATTCTGCATCTTTTTCTTTGCCTGTTTTTTGTTTAATTGAAAAAAGGACTTCACCGTTGCCTTTGTTAACAAGACCTGTCAAAATCTTAGTTCCGCCTAAGTCAATTCCGATTGCATAATTGGGCATATATTACTCCACTAAACTGTCTGTATATAGATTATAGCACAATACTGTTTATACATATACAATCCTGAGGTAACGAAAATAACCTGAGAATACACCTGATAATGTTTACAAATAAAAATGTTATAACTGTGTCATTTTATCAGCTTTATCTATTTTATAGAGAATAATATCTATCTGTTCTTTTAGACTTTCAAGCAGTGCCTTCAATTCAAATTTAAAGCTGTATGCGCCGGGCCAAAAATATTTATCCATAAAATATACTCCTTAATTTATTACAAAAAAGTTATCGGTATGAGTCCACCCAAACTTTAGCATTGCATCCATCATTGTTAAGAAAATTTACATAGCTTGAAAATACAAAATTTCTATTTAACATTAATACAGTTTGAGCTAAAATATTGATGTAAATTTTGAGTATCGCATAAAACAGCACTGCTGTAAAAGATACAATACCTGAAAAAGAAAAGGAATGTATTATGTGGGATTATACAGATAAAGTAATGGATCATTATAAAAATCCGAGAAACGTTGGCGAGATAGAAAACCCATCCGCTATAGGAGAAGCCGGTTCTTTAGTCTGCGGAGATGCACTCAAGTTGTATCTTAAAGTTGATGAAAAAGGAGTTATAACTGACGCAAAATTTCAGACATTCGGATGCGGTTCAGCAGTTGCATCTTCAAGCGTTTTAACGGAAATGATTAAAGGAATGACAATTGAAGAAGCGTCTAAAATCACTAACCAGCAAATAGCAGATGCATTAGGCGGTCTGCCTCCGCAAAAAATGCATTGTTCAGTTATGGGGCATGAGGCTCTTGAATCAGCTATTGCAAACTACAAAGGAGAAGACGCTGCCCTGCACTGTGATGAAAAAATCATATGTCAGTGCTACCACGTCACAGAAAACGTAATCCGCGAGGCAATCGAACAAAACAACCTGACAGATCTTGAAGATGTAATGAACTACACAAAAGCAGGCGGTGCTTGCGGACAATGCCATGTGGCTATACAAAAAATCATTGATGAACTGAAAAATAAAAAAGAAAAAGTAGACATAAAAAACATGTCGGTAACACAGCTTGTGTTAAAGATTAATAATGTTATTGAAAAATATATCTCAAACGAATTGAGAAAAGACGGCGGAGATATTGAGCTTATTGACGTAAAAGACAACAAGGTCTATGTCTCGCTCAAAGGAATGTGCAAATCCTGCAAATTTTCATCTAATACATTGAAAAATTTTGTGGAAGCTTCGCTTAAAGAACACATTTCTCCAGATATTGAAGTTGTGGAGGTGTAATCATGCCGGGAAATAACACACACAAAGTTGTCTACTTAGACAACAATGCAACCACAATGGTTGATCCTAAAGTATTTGAAGCTATGAAACCGTACTTTTGCGAGCTGTACGGCAACCCTTCAAGTATGCACTACTTTGGCGGTCAGGTACACAAAGCCGTTGATAAAGCAAGAGAACAGGTGAAAGACTTTCTTGGTGCAACAGATGCAAAAGAAATTATATTCACAGCATCAGGTTCTGAAGGCGACAATATGGCCATACGCGGGGTTCTTGAAGCAAACAAAAGTAAAAAACATATTATTACCACAAAAATCGAACACCCTGCAGTATTAAATGTATACAAATATCTTGAAAAGCAAGGTTATGAAGTAACATACCTTGATGTTGATTCTCAGGGTAATTTGGATTTAAACCAGTTGAACAATTCAATAACCAATGACACCGCACTCGTGAGCATTATGTATGCAAATAACGAAACCGGCGTGATTCTGCCTGTTGAAAAAGCAGCAAAAATAGTTAAACAAAAAAATCCAAAAATAAAATTTCATGTTGATGCCGTACAGGCTGCAGGCAAAATTCCTATAGACGTAAAGAATACGGATATAGACTTGCTGACTATAGCAGGACATAAAATACATGCCCCCAAAGGCATAGGTGCTCTGTATGTCAAAACAGGAACACTTCTACCGGCATTCGTAATCGGCGGACATCAGGAACGCGGAAAACGAGCAGGTACTGAAAATGTTCCGTATATTGTCGGGCTTGGGCTAGCATGTGAAATAGCCAAAAATTCACTCAACTATGAAATGACCGAGGTAAAACGTCTGAGAGATAAACTGGAGCAGGGAATTCTCGAACGTGTATACAACGCAAAAGTCAACGGTTCAACCTCAAACAGAGTACCCAATACAACAAATATCGGATTTCAGTATATAGAAGGAGAGCTGATTCTTTTGCATTTAAGCGATTTGGGTATTTGTGCAAGTTCAGGCAGCGCCTGCACATCCGGAAGTCTTGAGCCGAGCCATGTTTTAAAATCAATGGGAGTTCCGTTTGAATCATTGCACGGCAGTATTCGTTTCAGCCTGAGCCGCTTTACAACGGAAGAAGAAATAGACTATGTACTTGATGTTCTTCCGGATGTAATCAAAAAGCTCAACCACATCTCACCATACCAGAGAGAACTTAAAGAACTGGAACAAAAGCATAAATAACCAAAGGATATCAATAAAAAGACCTCTCTTAAATCGAGAGGTCTTTTTATTAATCTCATATATTTGGCGGTTTTAAATTTATTAATTAAAGGAGAATATTATAAATAATTCCCCATAATAAAGGTCAGCGATATTTATGCCGTATTTTGTAGTATACATTATCATAATGATTATAGGCGCATTTCTTGGCGGATCTCGAAGAGGCGGTTATTTCGGATATGACGACTATTACTATGATCGTCCGCGACCGATTAATGATATTTTTTCCTGGGCAGCAAATAAAGTCAATAAAAGAAACAGAAGGATTGCAGCCCTTAAAACAGCATCAAATTACCTGAAGCCGTATGAAAACATATTCGGCTCTCTTACTCTGTCAAACAAATTTTGCACTCTCAACAGAAATAAAACCGGCGATATTATTGTTTGCATAAGCAAAGAATACGATACAAACGGAAAATGCATGATGCTCACTGCCAAAAACTTCAGCCCGATGGATATTGATGAATACTTTGATCTGATGTGCGAAAGATTTAACTATAGCACTAAATACGACGATATTCAGAATTCTTTAAGAGCTACCGCAATAATTACAGAATCTGTATATTCATCAAAACCGGTTAAATCAACTGCGAACACGAATCAGGATAATCCAAAATCCCAAGTTGCAAAAAAATACGAAGAAGCATCCTCTTCCGGCAATAAAGAAAACCAAAAACTTAACAAAGAAATAGAAAATTTTGTAAAACTCACAGACGGTCTGGTTGATGTAAACAATGCATCCGAAGCTGAACTCACCGCTCTTAGCGGAATAAATATAGTAATTGCAAAAAAAATAATAAATTACAGAGATACTGTAAGACCTTTTAAATCAGTAGATGATTTTATTGAAGTTATGGGAATAAAGCCTCACTTTGCAAAACAGCTGAGCACCCAAATTTGTGTTAATAAGGTAAATATGAAAAAGGTTAAAAAAGCAAAAGCGGAAAGAATCATAGACCTGTAATGAACGTAAACGTTTTCAAAATATTAAATAAAACAACGGCAGAAGGTCCGGGAAAAAGATTTTGCCTGTGGGTGCAAGGGTGTTCACGCCGTTGCAAGGGCTGCCACGCAAAAACAACATGGTCTCACAGCACAAACAAACTTATGACAGTAGATGAAATTTTTAAGATGATAAAATCTCAAAATGATATAGAAGGAGTAACATTCCTTGGCGGAGAACCGTTTGAACAGGCAGAAGCTTTATCTGAACTTGCTAAAAAAGTTCAGGAATCAGGGCTTTCGGTGTTAACATTCACCGGAAATTCTTATGATTATTTAAAAGACAGCAGAGATATACACGTGCAAAACCTTTTAAAATATACAGACCTGCTGATTGACGGAGAATTTAAAGAACAAGAATTTGACCTTTCACGCCCCTGGACAGGGTCAAAAAACCAGCGCTATATATTTCTTTCAGAGCGTTATTCACAAAAAGAGATTATGGAATATAAAAATAAAGTGGAAGTACGTATAGATAAAAACGGAGCAGTTTTTATAAACGGAATGGCAGACTTTAAAAAGATTAAACAATATATAACTAAAAATACTCAAATACCGGAGAAAAATTATGCTTGTTAAAAAGTTATCAAACCTGATAAGGGCAAGGTTTCCTTACATTTACATCACAACATACGAAGAAGAAAGGGTAACAAATCTTCTAAAAAAAATAGTAAGAGAGCCAAAACTCGTAAAAGTACCGAGAGATGTCTATATATGGACGCAAACAAACGGACTTGTTAATGATGAAACAGAAAAACCGATTCCAGGAACAGTTACTCCGTCAAAAGCTCTTGAGTATGTTGAAAAATGCGACAAAGATGCAGTCTTCTTATTCTATGACCTTCATGTATACTTCGGTGTAAACAACCGCGGATGTGATTATGAACTCGTAAGAAGGCTGAGAGACCTTGTCAGCGTACTAAAAACAAGTCAGGCACGAAAAAATGTATTCTTTATTTCACCGGATTTAATAATACCTGATACTCTTCAAAAAGATATAACTATTTGTAATTTCCCGCTGCCATCCTTAAAGGAAATCAGCACAAAATTAAATACAATGATTACTCAAAACGTAAAGGTTAAATCAGATACTCTTACGGAAGAAGATAAGGAAAGACTGTGTAAAGCAGCATTAGGTCTGACACTTCAAGAGGCAGAAAATGCGTTTGCGCTTGCAATGGTCAATGACGGAACAATAAGCATTGATGACTTAAAAATTATTATGGATGAAAAAATGCAGGTCATCAAAAAAACCGGTATCCTTGAGTTTGTGACAACAAATCTCAGCATAGACGACATAGGCGGTCTCGATAACCTTAAAAGCTGGTTGAAAAAACGCAACAACTCCTGGTCTGAAAATGCAAAGAAATACTGTATCCCTGCACCTAAGGGTGTTCTTATTACAGGGGTTCCGGGCTGCGGTAAAAGTTTGACAGCAAAAGCAATGAGCGCAATATGGCAGCTGCCGCTTTTAAGGCTCGATTTAGGCAAGATATTCAGCGGGCTTGTCGGTAGTTCGGAAGAAAACATGCGCCGCGCAATTGCAACAGCAGAGGCTGTTGCTCCATCTATCCTTTGGGTTGATGAAATAGAAAAAGGTTTGAGCGGCGTAAACTCCGGCGGCGGTGACAGCGGGGTTACATCAAGAATCTTCGGACAGTTTTTGACCTGGATGCAGGAAAAAGAAGCTCCCGTATTCGTTATTGCAACCGCAAACAACATAAACAATCTTCCTCCGGAGCTTATGCGTAAGGGCAGATTCGACGAAATTTTCTTTGTTGATATTCCTACCTTTAACGAAAGGGTGGAAATATTCAGACTCCATCTTCAAAAAAGGTTGAAGGACAAAGATGTTGCTCAAAAAGTACAGGTTACAGACGAGCTGTGCCAAAAACTCGCATCGCTCACAGAAGGCTTTATAGGTGCAGAAATTGAACAGGTTGTTATATCTGCGCTTTACGAGGCATTCTTTGAAAAAAGAGCGCTTGAACTTAAAGACCTGGAAAAAACAATAAAAAATACCGTTCCTCTTTCTACAACACAAAGAGAACAAATACTTTCACTCAGAGCCTGGGCAAATGTAAGAGCTGTTGCCGCAACCAAAAAAGAAGATATGACACACTACAACAACAATATTGACAAAGACGACGAGCAAAAGGATGTTTCAAAAACACGCGGCGGACGTTCTTTAGATTTTTAATGAAAGGATTATAACTTTATGTCTTGTACAATTTCAGCACTTCCGTTCGGACTCTTATACGCTGTTGTATCCTCTATAGCTTACGGAATTAAAACAGAGAGAGAAAGCCGAGAAACTCAAAAAGCAATTAGCGAAAAAGAGATAAAAGACCGTATAAACGCAAACCTTCAAGAAAACCTGCAGAATCCGCAATCTATTACGCAAGAAAGCATCGAAAAAATCTGTAATGAGTATGACACTGTTTTTATGGACAGAGATTTGCTTATGAAAACACTGCAGGAATACGGCATACAAACACTTATGGTTGATAAAAACAAAGTTGAAGCGGATGTGGAAAATTTCCATCTTAACTTTTTCCGCGATGATGAAACAACTCCGTTTAAACTAAAAGTAACCTGTGACCAAAACTGTGATGACACAGCCATTCTTCATGATTTGAGCTCCGAATACGGATTGAATGCACAGGAAGAATCTTATCTAAAAATAAAAGAACGGCTTGCTCAAAAAAATCTTCAAATTGACGAAGAAGAAGTACTTGAAGACAATTCTATTATGCTTACGATAAATCTTAATTAAAGGTGTGTTAATATGGACAATAAAAAGCTAAAGATACAACTTTTGCCAAACGGTGAAATAAAAATGCATACAGAAGGCGTTAAAGGCAAAAAATGTCTCGATTATGCAAAACTTTTAGAACAGCTTGCTGACGCAAAAATAACCTCACAGGAACTTACTGCGGAATACTACGAGACAGAAGTCTATGAAGATAACAATCTTTATAACTCTCAGCAGTAAGTTTTCGATTTTTGATGAACAGGCAGTGCACAATTGATTTGTGGTTGTGCATTGAATATAGGCTCTGCCTGCATTTCAATATCTAATCTAGTGTCGCAGTTGCCGCCTCGAGCCTTCGAGCCGTCACTGCTCACCTTTGCCTTCTTTTTCGGCTGAACTGTGGTGAAGCCTGAAAAAT